>JAIXRB010000032.1 GCA_027485405.1 Leptospiraceae bacterium
AATGAAATCAGTTTAACTGAAGCCTGGAAGGTTTATTTAGATTCGGTGCCAGAACCGTTCCAAGAAAGTTTTCGCCTCTTTCTCCAAGGCAAAAAGATTTCTGAAATTGGAAATCTTTTGGATGTTCATCAAAATACTATAAAAACTCGCATTTTTCGAGCAAAACTCTACTTGCAAAAAATATTCAATTCAGAAAAAAAGGTGGGGAAGCTCTTATGAAAAAATGGGAACAATTGAATTCAGATCCAAATCTTGAAAACCGCGTTCTTCGTTATGTGGAAACTCGTGACAATCGGGAATCGAGAACTAGGCGCATCTTCCTTAGTGCGGCTTTCTCGTTCTTTCTTGTATTAGGCTATGCAACATTGAATTTTTACCAAGAAGAAGTTTTGGAAGCTACAGGGCATGAATTGCTCTCAGAGTTTGGATGGGACGTTTGGGAAGTGGCTCTAAGTGATTGAATCAAGTTTTTAAAGGCTGGCCAATTAAAAACTCAGCGCGCTCAATTAACTTAGTAAGAGGCGGTGAGAGAAGGGGAATCCCTGGGAAAAGAGGATCGGGCAAGACTTTGGTTGGATACCAATTCCATGCCTCGACTTCGAGCTCTCCAACTTCCACTTTAGGAAGAGAGTTGCCTGGAAAGAGATAGAAAAAGTTCTCCCAATCATAAAACCAAACATTGACGGAGAATAGTGACCTTAGTTCTCCAGAATTCGGCCAAGCAAAGGGAGAAAGCAAAACAATCTCTTCTTTTGCTTCACGCATTGCAGTTTCTCGCTTAATTTCTGTATAATTCCGAATGAAAAAACCTTGTTTGCCCTTATCTTCCGTATGCAAAGACTGCCCCGTTGCTACTGTAAAGACTCCCTTGTAGGGACTGTTTTTTCTTTTTCCGAGCAGAATATGAAGAATCCCTTCCTTGTTTTTCGCAAACAGAAAGAGACCAGCTCCTTTGAAGTTAATAGGCTTTCGCTTTTTCATAAAAACAACTTAGATTTAGAAAAGTCTTTTGTGTTCGACTAGCAAACAGCGATTGGAAACGACACGGATTCCTGCTTTCTCTGCTTTGGCTTCTGCTTCTGGATGTTCTATACCAAGCTGAAGCCATAGAAACTCAACTCCCCCTAGTTTCAAAATCTCTTCTACTAGCCCAGGGATTTTATCACTTGCCCGAAAAACCTGTACAAATTTGCGTTCAGAGGGATCTGTGTCTTCTAAACTTTGGTAAATTTTGAACCCACCTGCGGAGTGTGGTTTTGGATAGACTCCTACAATGCTCCACCCTTGGTTTCTCATATAGTCGGGCACATAGAAACTAGGTTTGGAAGGATTGTCACTCAATCCCAGAACAGTGATTTGTTTATAGGTTTCTAAGAGAGTTTTGATTTCCGAGTCTTTGACATTCATTCGAAAATCTAGACTTCTCTAGCTTTCTCTGTCAAGGTTTAAAGCAAATAGCTTCAAAATCTAAACTCTCTTTTAGATTCTGCTTGGAATTGTCAGCAAAAATCGTTTTGTGTTAGAATGAAGGGCGGTAATCTACGACTATGAATCAATTTAAAAAACCAGCACGGTACATCACTGGAGCCATTTTCATCTTTGCCGGGCTCAACCATTTTCTAAACCCAGAGTTTTATATTCAGATGATTCCTCCATTTCTACCCGAGCCCGCAATCCTAAACATCCTAAGTGGTATAGCGGAGATGATTTTAGGAATAGGACTCATGGTTCCCATGACTGTCAATTTAGCAGTCTATGGATTGATTGCCTTATTAATCGCCATTTTTCCCGCCAATGTGCAAATGTTACACGATGCTATGAACTCTCCAACACCGATTTTTCCGGTTTGGCTTTTGGTACTTAGATTGCCTCTGCAAGCTCTTATGATTGCCTGGGTGTATTGGCTAAAAAAGGAGAAAAAACATGTCTGAATTCAAAGATGTAACTGTAGTCAAACAAGCGAATGTTTATTTTGAAGGGAAAGTTACAAGTAGATCTATACTTTTTGGTGATGGTACTAAAAAAACTCTGGGAATCATGCTCCCTGGCGAGTATGAGTTTGGAACCGATCTTGCAGAAGACATGGAGATTTTGTCTGGTGAGCTAACGTACAAACTTCCAGGTTCAACCGACTGGCTTGTTATAAGAGGCAAGGGCAGTTTTCATGTCCCTGCCCAATCTAAATTTCAACTGAAGGTAACAACCGTTACCGACTATTGTTGTAGTTTTCTTAAGTAAACTACTCGACCTAGGAAAGAGTAAAGTGCCTTAACCCATTCACTTTGGCTTTCAAATCGCTACGAAAGTCAGGGTGAGCAATGGAGATCAAAAGTTCTGCTCTTTCTCGAAGAGTCTTTCCGAATAGGTTTACGGCACCAAACTCTGTTACGATCCAATGGACATGTCCTCTGGTAGTGACAACTCCAGCACCTGGTTTCAACTCGAAAGCAATGCGAGAGAATTTCCCGCCTGCGGCTGTGGCAGGTAGAGCGATGATAGGCTTTCCGCCTTTAGACAGTGCCGCTCCTCGAATAAAATCCATCTGACCACCGATCCCTGAAAAAATCTTATGACCCATAGAATCTGCACAAACTTGGCCAGTTAAATCTAGTTCTAAAGCAGAATTGATCGCCACTACTTTGTCGTTCTTTCGAATCAATTGAGTATCATTTGTTCGATCACAAGGATGAAACTCGATTGCTGGATTGTCATGTATAAAATCAAACAGGCGCTTGGTTCCTGCGGCAAAGCTTGTCACCAGTCTGAATTGATGAACATTTTTGGCTTTGTTGGTGATTGCCCCAGATTCAAACAAATCTAACACACGATCAGAAAACATTTCCGTATGGATTCCCAAATCTTGCTTTCCTTTGAGTCGAGTGAGAACGGCATCTGGAATTCCGCCAATTCCCATTTGCAAACAAGAACCATCTTCCACGAGACCTGCGACCAATTCTCCAATCTTAGCCTCTACATCGGACTCTTCAGCAAGCGGATGTTCGTGGAGCGGTCGATTTGTTAAGGTGAACGCTTTTATTTTTCGAAAGGGGACAACTGTGTTTCCATGAGAACGTGGCATCTGTTCATTGATTTCCGCAATGATGATTTTTGCAGATTCTGCCGCGGCCTTGGCTGTATCAACGGAAGTTCCCAACGTACAAAAACCATGCGCGTCGGGGGGCGAGAGTTGCAAGAAAGCAACATCTAGAGGAACATGCCCTTTTAAAAACAAAGAAGGAATCTCTGAGAGAAAGATGGGCATGAAATCCGCTCTTCCTTCTTCGATTGGTTTTCGCATTCCAGCTCCCGTAAAAAGAGAGATGGAACGAAATTGATTGGAATACTGGGGTTCAACAAACTTGAGTTCCCCTGTTAAATGCAGATGATAGAGCTTTATACTGTTTAGATCGGATCGTTTTACCATTGCATCCAGGAGTGGGGTCGGGGTTGCCGAAGCTCCATGGACAAAGATGCGGTCTCCTGATTTTACAAGGCGGAGTGCGTCTTCGGGGCTCTGGGCTTGGGATTTCCAATTTTCGGGTGTCATGTAATGTTTCCTGCTACAAATGATCAGGTTCGTAGTAGAAAAAGAAAAGGCAAGCAGTTCCTGGATTTGAAACTTGGAAACATGCAGACTTTTTTGACCATTTTTATAACAGTCTTTTTGGCTGAATTAGGCGATAAGACTCAGCTTGCCACAATGCTGTATTCAGCAGATGCCCCTATCTCGCGTTGGTTTGTTTTCCTTGCTTCTTCCCTCGCTTTGGTTGTTGCTTCAGCTTTGGGAGTTTTGTTTGGATCTTTGATAGCGGAACTTGGGATTGAAACTCATTTAAAGAAACTAGCAGGAGCGGCTTTCATTCTCCTGGGAGTTTGGACTCTCTGGGGAAAATAATCTACTTTCCCCTAGGACTGGATTCTGTGCCATCCGAAAACTTCGCAAAACGAGATTTCCCCGTATGCACCGGGTCATACGAAGGCCAAGGCCACCCTCCAAATTGAGTTCTTTGGTAGTCACTAAACGCTTGTTGAATTTCGGTGGGTGAGTTCATGACAAATGGGCCATATTGAGCCACTGGTTCGCCAATGGGTTTAGCTTCTAAAACCAGAAAACTGCTTGGTTCACTTCCATTTTTCAAAACAGAAGGAACTTGCGAATCCAAAGATAACAATAATCTACCTTGCGATTGTTCATTTCCTACGGTAACCTTCGTCTGGGAATAGTGGTATAGATTTCTATTGGTTCGAATGGAAGAAGCAGGTAGAGTGAATTCTGCCTCTGGGGCAAGATGAAGGATGTAGATTCCCACTTCATTTGCGGGGTCTGCCGCCCATGAGTTTGGAGGTGGATCTAGAGCGATGCGACCAAATAGAGATCCAGATATTACTTTTACCTTTGTTTCTCGACCTAGCTCATCTTTGTGAACCACTCTTGGAATTTTTTCATTCCAAAACATTGTGAAGTGGGGGTTCACCATCTTGTTTTTGCTAGGTAGGTTGAGCCAAATCTGGAAAAGCTCTGCTGTGTTTGGTGCATCTTCCTTTACCAAGGGAAACATTTCCGAGTGCTGGATGCCTGATCCTGCCGTCATCCATTGGACGTCCCCATCGCCATAACGCCCAGCGGCACCAAAGGAATCGGCATGATCCACCAATCCTTGTTCGACTATGGTAACTGTTTCAAATCCCCGGTGTGGGTGACCTGGAAACCCTGGGATGGAGGAGCCATGATACATTCTCCATCCATCTTTTCCTGCAAAGTCTTGCCCAATGTCTCTTCCAGAAAGGCTAGCCTTTGGTCCAAATTTTCCGTTTCCTTGGGGGTAGTAATCCAAGTGGTGGACACAAAACAGAAAGGGATCAGAGGTTGGCCATTGAAACCCCAATGGCTCTTTGCGTAAGATCTGCGATTTAGTTTCGGAATTCATTTTGGCTCTTTATTCTTGGACGAAGGTTTTCAAGAAAATGGTGGAGAAAAGGTTAGGTTTGGAAGCCTACTTCCATTTGCTTAGCCACCTTTGCAATCCATGAGCTAAAATAGTTTGCTATAGAACGAAGGAGTAAAAGGTCGAATTCTTCAGTTTCTACCTTTGCGGCGGAATGCAAGGACTGAATTGCAAAAACGTATTTTCCACGAAAGTCCAAGAGAGAGCTATTTGGGGGAAAATACTGCATCATGCGGGCATACTGGATTTCATCAAAACCGTATTCGACTCTCCAACCTTTTAGCAAGGATTCACAACTGTACTTTTGGGAGAGAGCCTGTTGTGCCACTAACAAAAAGAACATGGACTCAAGGGCAAGCCAGGTGATTTCCATATGCAAAGCCGCGACTTCGGTTAGTATGCTATCAGATGACTCAATCGTTTTCTTTAAGTTAGGAGATTTAGCTATAAAAGTTCCTAGCTTGTTGAAAACTTTGATATGAGAAAGAATAGAATCTACGTCTTTTTTTTCTAAACTGGTTTCCTTCTGCAATATCTTAGCAATATCCGCCTTAGGGCCGTTTGAATAGAAAAATTCTATGAGCTGAAACACGATATCGATAGAGAACTTAGAATGTTCTCCTTTTTCATACAAAAGTTCATTTTGATAGGTTTCAAAGATTCGAAAAATCAAATACTCCAGTTTTTCTGAATTCAAAGCAGAGAGAGGCTTCAGAAGCCCTTTTAGCTCCAAGACAAACTCAAATCGATCGGATTCTAGATACTTTTGAGGTTGGTTTTTAAAGGTTCGAATGCTGAGATCACCATTCAATTTCAATAATCCATCCCTATACTCGGGTTGCCGTGCGATTGACTTCCAAAGAAGCCCAGCGCGACCAAAGGAATGAGAGTCTTGAGTTTCCATAGTTTGTAAAAATCTAAACAAGTTGCTGAAGAAGTGGGCAGATTTTGATCTTTGGCCTCTTTTCTTTGCTTCCTGAATCCTTTGCACTTACAATGCAACACTCGTGCCTAAAAGTAAAAAACCCTTGCTCCAAGACCCGTATGAGTTGGCATGGAAACGAGGCTCTTCACTACATGAACTACTTAGAAAAACTAAATTGGCGCTATGCCGCAAAGCAAATGGACGGGAAAAAGATCCCAAAAGAAAAACTAGACCGAATCCTCGAAGCAATCCAGCTTGCCCCTACCTCTCTGGGCTTACAACCGTTTGAGGTTTTAGTCTTAGATTCCGAAGAAGCCAGGAAAAAACTCGTTCCAGAAGGAAACAATCAGCCTCAAGTGTTACAGAGTTCCTGCCTTTTGGTTTTTGCCGTTTATCGGAAAATAGATGAAACATATGTTGATTCCTATATTAACCAAATAGCAGAAACCCGAGGTGAGCCACCAGAATCGCTCGCTGGCTTTCGCAAATCCATTCTTAGCTCTGTGCAAGGTAGAACTCTAGAAAGCTGTCAAGAATGGTCAGCCAGACAGGCTTACATTGCATTTGGGTTTGGATTAGCCGCCGCCGCCTTAGAAGAAGTAGATGCCACCCCTATGGAAGGGTTTAAACCAGAAAAAGTAGATGAGATTTTTGAGCTTGGATCTAAAAACTTAAAATCAGTAGTCATGCTGGCATTGGGGTATCGAAATGCGGATAAAGATCCATTGGCGAAAAAAAAGAAAGTTCGAAAACCAAAAGAAAGATTCTTTCATTTTCTCTAAACAATGGTTAGCGTTCGCTACCCTTCTAAGAGGTAGCAGACGCTTATGGTTTTGTTTGGATTTTTTGCAAGATAGATCTCTTTTAAAATGCGATTGCTAAGCTCCAGGTTTTCTTCTAAGCTTTGCCCACCTATCGGAAACCAATACTCTTCTGATCCATCATCCTCTAAAAGATTATCATTCAAATCATATTCAAAGTCTTTGAAAATTAGACAAATCTGAGCAAGCCAGAACTTTCGGTCGAAGGTAGGGTCTTTTGGGTTTTCGTAAAGAGTGATCCGAAGACCTTCTTCAGAATCGATTTCAAAGTTCATTATCAAATCTTCGTCATCATCGTCTCCACACCAAACGTCAATTTCGTGTAGGCTTTCTTCGTCCTCTTCTGTCAATTGCTCAAAAAGCCTTGGGAATATATTCCAACTGCCTTCTTCATCAACATCGTAAGTAATTTCTTCAGATTCTTCTTCTGAATCATTTTCCTCGGTAGCGGCTTGGTCAGTTTGGTTTTCCGAGTCAAACTCCTGAGTGCGAAAGGATGGCTGAGAAATTTTCTTTTTGTTTCGGAAGAAGCGTACGAAAAGTTCAAAGAGAACTCCCAAAGCGACAATTCCAATGACGATGTTTGTGAGGAGGCTGATATTCATGACAGGATTTCCAATCCGAGTAGAATGCCGAACTTCCCCAGCAAAAGAAACGCTTTTTTAATCATTGCCTCTAAAAAGAACGAAAAGGTAATCTGCACATCAGAGTGTGGGATTTTTACGTAAATGAGCAAACTTTAAGCTGGATCAGCCTCTTTATGGGGGCAGTACTGATCCTAGGTTACTTATTTAGCTTTCAGCCCAAATCCAAGGCTCTCGTCTACTTAACCTGGGTATTTGTTTCCCTAGCTGGGTTGTACTTACTTGCCGCTTACCAATCTTCCACCGTTGCATTCAATCCTATTTTCAACGTAACCAAAAGAATTCAGCTTTTCTTTCCAGCGCTAGCTTCTTTCTTCTTTCTGAAATTTGGAATCCATTTCCCAAGAATTGTTCCTGAGCTAAAGGATTGGAATCGCTCGATCAATATTATTGGGGTCAGCTCACTGATTGCAGTTCTTGGGATTTTGGGTAGATCCTTTTGGAAACTGGAAGATTCGGATGTTTCCCTCTTGTTTCCCATTGTCTCAGTCATTCTTTTTTCAGTTGTTCTTTTTTTTGTATTTTTAACCCGGAAGGTTTTCTTTTTTAAACACCAGAACAATGAGAGAAACGTAAAATCTATCTTAATCTTATTTTCATCTTTCATTTTTGTCTTCTTCGTCATTTTTACTGAAATCATCTATTCGTTTCAAATGATCTCCGAGTTCATAGAATCTCCCTTCTTATCCGCTTCTTTTCAATGTTTTCAATTCTATTTGGCTTACATTTTTATCAATCAGTCTCATATCAAGACTACAGTAGTTATGCGGATATTGGGCTTAACTTTTTTCACTTTTCTTTTGATCTTAGGAAATTCTGGGCATTATTTGATGAGTATACTTCGGGAAGATTATCAAAAGCCGATTCCAATAAGTCCTTTAACAACGATTCGATTTACGCCTACAATGCAAAAAGGATATAAAATTGAAAACAGCGAATATAAACACTCGGAATCCAGTGGTTATTGCTTTGAAACCACTGGTGACAAGTCAGTTTCATTTGAAATACCGTTTTCTTTCCCTTTCTATGGAAAAATCCAAAACCGAGTTCAGGTATTCTCTCAACCCAACCTATACTTTGCTGTCGATTCTCTTCGCTATCGTCATGATCTTGCCCTCTATTACCCCGGAATGCTTCCTTTGGCTATACACTCGGCTTCATTGCTCGACAACGATGAATTCATTTGCGTAGAAATGCTGAATTCCGAATTTCGAGTATCTTGGGAAAACCTGAGGTTAAAAGACGAGCCTGACAAAGAAGCTGGATACTCTGTTCAAGTTACCTTGTATCCAGATGGAAGTTTTCTTTGGTCTTATAAAAAACTATATCCATTGCAAAGACTCTATGGTCACAATTGGAGCACTAGCCTAGATTTGGTGGGCTTGTTTCCTGGTAAACTGGACTCTGGTAATGGGGATTTCCCTTGGCAAAATCTGGGCAGAGGCATAGAGATTGGGGAAAAAGCCGTTTCTTTAAACCTTCAAAAAAGATACCTTAGTTATATCCATCAAAGAATGATCAGTTTGTTCTGGGTCATGCTAGTTTTGTATTTTCTCTCATTTTTAGTTTATCCTTTTTACTTGAAAAGAACTCTTGTTCTTCCTCTTTTAGAGATTGTGCAAAGTATCGAACGAATAGCAAATGGATACTTCGATCGTCGCATCACCATGAAATACAATGATGAAATCGGGTTCATTAGTGTTTCGTTCAACGTTATGCAACACAAGCTACGGGAAGCCGCGGAATTTCAGCTAGAAAAAAATCGAATTTTAAATGAAAATCTAAACCTAGTTAAAACAGAAAATATAGAACTAGAAGTGCAAGTAGAAGAAACAAACGAGCAATTAAGAAAAAGAAACTTTATCTTAGAAAAGGATATGAGGATGGCTCGCAAAATCCAAGAAAAGATTCTGCCCAATTTCGATTCCTTATCGTATTTATCTAGCTTTTATCAACCAATGGACGCTGTCGGTGGGGACTTATTTGATAAAGTCAATTTTAGAGACTCAAATAAAATGGGAATATTTCTTTGTGATGTATCTGGTCACGGTTTGGCGGCGGCATTTATCACATCTATGATTAAGGTTTCCATTTTACAATCAGGAGAAATCAAAGAAAAACCCAATGAACTACTCGCTTATTTGAACCAAGCTTTGTATGAGCAGAATGCAGGACATTTTGCCACAGCTTTCTATGCAATTTATTATAAAGACACTAAGGTTTTAGAATACTCGAACGCTGGGCATTTGCCTCCATTTATTTTTGATAGTGAATCTTTAACAGAACTTAAGAGCGGGCTATCTCCTGCAGTTGGAATGTTTAGCAATGCGGAATTGAAAGAAAAAGGGATCCTTTTCGCAAATGAGAATTTGACTCTAGGAAAAAATCAAAAGGTATTTTTCTATACGGATGGGATCACTGAAGTTTCTTCTCCTAATGATGAATTTGAGTTTTTCCCAGAGGATAAGATTAAGAAACTCTTAGTCGGGAATGCTAATAGCGAGTTGCAACCAATTTTGAATGGTATTTACAACAATTTGGTGAATTTTCATGGTTCAAGAGAATTTAGAGATGATCTCTGTATGATTCTCTTTGATCCAGAGAAAGTGAATATAGTTTAAGGGTTCTCGCCTTTTTGCGGTGGGACAGGAACATCCGCAGAAAAATAAGCAGGATCCAAGTCACCCAGAGGCTTTTCTAACTCTTCCATGTCTGGATTTTTCATAAACATAGACAAGTAGCTTTCTTTTTCCATAGTTTGAAAGCTATTATCGTAATGAGCCATTCGGTAGATTTCTTTGTCTTCTTTTGGAAGGGTGTTTTTAATGTTAGCTTCTAGCTCAAAGAACTCAGTATCTTGGATCGAGTCCATTTGATCTGTTAAATGTAAAAGCCCAAGTAGCACCAAGTATTTGCTAGCTTGCTTCTGAATCTTTAAGGAAAACAAAAGATCGCGAAGCTTTAGCAAATAGAGGTAAGGCCTAGTATTCATGGCAACTTTGAGTTTTTGCTCAGACTCATGTAAATTTCTGTAAGAAAGGCGGATAAACGTTTTTGTTTGCACCTTGTCCTTTGCCCGAGCAAGCAGAGCTATTCGCTGTAGTTCTGTTTGAAGATATTTGTGTCTGCCCACGATTAACTTCTGATACAGGGGGATGAGAAGTTTTTGCATTCGGAGAACGCTCTGGTCTGCTCTTTTGTATCTTCTTTTGTAAAACATGTTTTGAAACTCTAAGTAGTGTTGAACGCATCTTTTGTAGAGCAAACGATCGTCCTCATCTCCATAGTGGGACACAGTGGCATCGATAGACTGTAGGAGGAGGTAATTTTCTTCCACACCATAGGTAAGAGGCATAATACCCTGGTCTTTTGCGAGGATGGGTGAGGAAAAGGCGACCCATACAAAGACTCCAAGGAGACTTCGATTTAGTTTTTGGATGAAAAAACCCCTCATTAATAGATATTTCGGGAAATGACATTGAAATTTCCAGAGAAATACGTACGGAAAAACCCAATATAGACCGATAAAAGAGTTTTTTAGGGCAAAAGTAGTTCGAATGGAGGAAGAATCTTAGTTTTTCTGATTTTTAGCTCGGGTGTGGAAGACCAGTAGGTACAAGCCGAATAGAATCCCAAAGCTTCCCAGTATTTTTTTCCAAGACAGAGACTCATTTAAAAAAAGGATTCCGATCAAAAGCAGAAAAACAGGCTCTATCAACATAACGGAATTTAGTTTTCCAATAGGTAGGGACTTGTGGGCTTCAAAGTAAAACGCCCTCCCCAAGAAAAAACCTAAGAAGGCAAATCCGATCAGTTTAAAAACTAATTCGGTTTCGGGTAATGCCCAGAGTTTTAAGAAAGACAATGCCATTGCAAAAAAGAAAGACAAGAGTCCCATGCGAAGGTAAGCGAATTCAATACCAAAGATTTCTGGAGCAAATCTTTTGATTAGAAAGCTTTGGGTTGAAAAGAAAAGTGCAGAGGCTAAAATCATAAAACTGGAAAAAAAAGAAATCCCCTCTCCCATGGAACCGATCAGATAAACGCCTGCAAATGTTAAGGTGAGTCCCAATGCATCCTTTCTAGTAAAAGCTTCTTTTAAAAAGAAGATTCCAAAGAGGACATTGAAAAGAGCCGTAGTCTTTACCAAAATAGCCGATGGGCCTAGTTCAGATTGACTCAAGGCAAAATAGTAAAGGCTTACACCAATCGAATTAAAAAAAGTTCCAAGCAGAAGGGCAAAGCCATCTCTCCGAATTGTTATCATCACTCGCTCTCTGTGATTTGCATTAAAAAAAGCAAAAGGTGTCAGTAGAAGGAAAGACCCAAAAACACCAATGAATGCGGCAAGAATAGGAAAGATTTTCTCATTTTTGAAAATAGATTTAAAACCAAGAACTTCGAGAGCAAAGAAAACGCCCGTTAGAAAGACAAAAAGATATCCTTTTTTTTCGGAACCGGTCATAGAACAAGAATTACCATTCTATCGTTGCCAAACCATTCCGAGCCAGGTATTCATTGGTCTGGCTAAAAGGGCGGCTTCCAAAAAATCCTCTATAGCAAGACAGAGGTGATGGGTGAGGCGAAGTAATGACTAAGTGGTTTGGATTTCGAATCAAATGTTTTTTCTGAATAGCAAAACTCCCCCACAGGATAAAAACAACACGTTCCTTTTTCTCCGAGATAGTTTGAATCACAAAGTCCGTGAATTCCTCCCAACCTTTGCCTTTATGAGAAGCAGGTTGATTTGCTTTTACCGTTAGGCAAGAGTTCAACAAAAAAACACCTTGTTTTGCTAGACGCTCCAGATTTCCAGACTTAGGCGGTTGGATCTTTAAGTCTGTTTGCATTTCTTTGAAAATGTTTTGTAAGGAAGGTGGAATGGGCACTCCGTCTGGAACCGAAAAGCATAGACCGTGGGCTTGGCCTTCTCCATGATAGGGATCTTGTCCCAAAATGACTACTTTGACCTGGGGCAATGGGCAAAGATTGAAAGCCGAAAAAATTTCCTTTGCCTTCGGATACACCGTAGAGCTTTGATACTCCTTTCGGATAAATGTTCGAAGTTCGGTGAAAACAGAGGAGACAAAAAAACTAGCAAGAGCTTCCTTCCAACTGGCTTCGATTTCAACTTCTTTCAGGCATTGCCTCCGAAGAAAAGAAAAGTACTCTTGTATCCGAACTATGCGTTATATGAATGGTTTTCTTTGAAAAGCTAGGAAGAGCATTCATTGCTTCACTCCAATCCTTTTCAGATCCACAAAGCAAGAACCCAAAGAAGTGCACAGAATTGTACTTTTTTACGATGTTTTCTAATCGATAGCCTATGTTTTTGTAGAGATTGTCTTCTCTCTTTTCTTTCCTATTGCCATAGGGGGGATTCATCGGGATAAAACAATTGTTTAATGATTTGGGAAGAAACTGCTCCCAATCATCCGATAAAAAAGAACTCTTAACAAAAGTCCAAGGGAGTTCCTTTTCTCCTCCAAATTTTTTCCAATTTTCATATTCTTTTTTCCAATAAGTAGAGAGAGCAGGGTCAGTATCAATCCAAAGAGAAGGAGTCAGATCCGAGGTATTGCCAAGTTGCTTCTTAGATTGAAGAAATTGTAATGTTGCTTCAGAAAACCAATCGCTTTCCATTAAATTATGATTTCGCGGTAGGTCAGCAAAACCGAATCCCTTCTGAATCAGATAGAGCTCAGTTGCAAACGTTCCTGTTCCAGCAAAGGGAAGCAGAAGAAAATCTGGTTTGCCTATGCCCACTAGACCTAAGGCTTGGTAGATCAAATGGTTTGCAATATCTTCGGCTAATGGGGCACTCGTGGGAAAAGAAGATTTAACGCCTCGAATATATGCTTTTTCTCCAAAAATCGACTCTTTTCTTCTACCTTCTTTTAGTAAAAATAAATCTCTTAAAAAAAAGCCATTGAACCAGATATAGGTTATCTCTTGTGGGTTAGCGCCCTCTAAAAAAATAGCATTTCCCTGAGGTTTCAATTGGATAGATTTTTTCTTTTTTGGAAAGGGGATGGATTCCAATAGCTTGTTTAGTCTTTCCATTGTCTGGGATTTAAGCCCAAGAGGTGGGTGGATTTCCCAATTAAAATGTTTCATTGGAACCTTTTTTGAAAAAAATGGAAATCTATGAGCACCAAGCGAAAAGCAGAAATCCTGTTAGTGCTTGCCGCTTTCCTTTGGGGCGGAACGTTTGTTAGCATAAAGCTGGTTGTTTCTGAAACTGACCCAGGTTTTTTTCTATTTCTGAGATTTTTAGTCGCAAGCATCATTTCTTTTTTCTACTTTAGAAACAAGAACAACCAGGAATTCCCCAATCGTTCTTATTACCAAGCCACTTTCTGGATTGGCTCCGTAGCCTTTATTGGCTATCTTTTGCAAACCATTGGTCTCGTCTATACTACTGCCACGCAGTCTGGTTTCATAACAGGTTCTTATGTAGTTTTCGTTCCGCTATTTCAGATTTGGATCGAGAAAAAGCCTCCTTCTAAACAACTGTGGATTGCCGTTTTATTGGTTTTTTTAGGACTGGCTTTGGTTTCTCAAAATGAAGTGGATTTGGAGTCTGGATTTTCCTTTTCCAAGGGGGATTTTTTAACACTCGTCAGCGCCATATTCTTTGCTCTTTATATCATACTTGTTGATATTTTTAGCAAACGATATTCTCCCAATGCTCTGGTCGAAGGGCAGATTTACTGGCTTACTTTCTTTTCCGGTTTGTATCTGGCTTTTTCTTTGGGAATGAACAAGACCATCTCTTTTCATTGGAATTGGGTATTAGTGGCGAGCATCGGCTATACTGCTTTCTTTGCTACATTTGTGACGAACTACATCCAAGCCCACTTCCAAAAGGCTATATCCCCCACACAGGCTGGGATCATTTTTTCTTTGGAGCCAGTCTTTTCTTTTTTTCTTGCCTATCTCGTATTAAGTGAAGTTTTGGGTTTGATTGGGGTTTTGGGTTGTGTTCTTGTTTTTTCCGGAGTTCTATTGTCAGAGAAAAAGGGAGACCAAAGTAAAGAAAAATCCAATGTAGCCACCTAAGGAAGGTGTCGAGTATAAATCTCATCCATTTCTGAAGCCAATTTAAAATCTAACTCGGTTAAGGCATTTTCTACATGGGTAAAGAGTTCAACAAAGACTTTCTTATAAGAATTGGTCCAATTCGGGTGGTGATTGAGTCGTTCTGCGACCAAGGCGCATTCCGTCATAAAAGAGAACGCTTCTCTGAAATTTGAAAACTTAAACTCTCTGGTAATGCGATTCCCTTCCAGCAAAGTCCATTCTGGTATTTCTTTCATAGCAGATTCAATTTGTTTATCGTTCAAAGCAATTGGTGTTCCTTCAAAGCATCGTAAAAAATAGAACTGGTAACTTTTAAAATAGAAAGAACTGGAATTGCTAGTAACATACCCATAATTCCAAAGAATTTTCCTGCAACGGCGATTCCAACTAAGATGAATAAAGGATGCAAAGATACTGCGTTTGCGATGACAATCGGTTGCACGAGAGCATTGTCCACAATTTGAGCAAAAATGACAACGAGTACAATACTCCCAAGGCCTGGGCTCATCTCAGGAAACAAAATGGCAAAGGCAAGGGGAGGTATTGCTCCCAGCAATGGGCCTAAGTAAGGAATTGAGTTTGCGAAACCTAAGAAAAGACCAAACAATACAAAGAATTTTGCCCCAATCAAATAGAATCCAATACAAGAAACTATTGCCATTATACCGCATTGGATCAAAAGACTTCGCAAATAGTTTGTTACTTGCTCATTCATTCTGAACAGCACCATTAAGGACATTTCAAAGAATCGATTTGGGATTAAGCTAATGAGGGACTTGTAAATCAATTCAGCATCTAAGAGTAAGAAAAAACTGATGATAGGAATAATGATCATCCAACTTAAGAAAGTCGGAATCAGAAGAACTAAATCCTTCAAAAACACATCCAGGTATTCATTGGCTGATTTTGCGATTTCTTCTGGATTGATGATTTTTTTCCAAAGTTCTGGATTCTGTGAAACAACGGGTAGTTTTGAATAATCCAATAGTTCAAAATTGGGGTCAGCCATTTTAATAGACCAGTCAGCTATCACTGGTTCGGCTTTTTGAAACACAGTTGGAATATAAAATGTCACTACCCAGTAAGCAATAATCAAAAAAAAGCTGAATAAGAAAAGTATCGTGACAGCTCTAGGTATTCCTCTGGATTCCATAGAATCCACTGAACCACGAAAAATATAAAATTGAATCCCTGAAACCAGAAAGGGAACAGCTAAAAACTTAATTCCAATGAGACCGATAAAGAGAATTAAGGCGATGAGCCCAAAAAAAGCAAACTTTACGATCTGAGCTGAAAATCGACTATCCATGTGTTCTTTTTCGTTTCTCGACTTTCGTTTTGAAATACGCGGCTTCTAATGTATCATTTGTTTTTCGAAGTCTATCAGCTAAGATTTGTGCCAATCGAATCACAATATCATTTCCAACTCGGGGCTTGGTTTCTAGTAAAATCTTTAGTTCAGGTTGAAAGAAGCCAAGTAGCACGCAGTCTTCTAGGGCCACGGCTGTAGCCGATCTTGGCTCGTCTTGGAATAGTGCCAATTCCCCAAAGAAGGCTCCTTTTTCAAGGGTAGCAAGTCTTAGAGAAATCCCCTCCCTTTGGGAAGTGATCTCCACCTTACCGGAGAATAGCAAATAAACTCCAGTTCCTGCCTGCCCCTGGAAAAAAATAGTCTCGCCGGCATAGTACTTTCGTTTGTGGATCAGCCTTGCCACTTCTCTCAAAGTTCTCTTTGGCATTCCATGGAAAATGGCAGTCTCTCTCAAAAAAGCAGAGATTTCCAAAATGGGATTGGTTTCTTTTTTTAAAATGGTGCGCCAAAGCGGGAGTTGCATACAGCCTCTCTATCTAAATCGGCTGGACGAAGCTCAGAATTGAAAAATCCTAAATTTATGAACCCTTCTTTCTTTGTAACTGGAACTGGAACGGACATAGGTAAGACCTATTTTGCCTCGCTGTTTATGGCGAAGTATGCTATGTCGCATCAATTTCAATATTGGAAGCCAATCCAAACTGGTACCAGCGAAGCCTCTGATACCAAGTCCGTTCAAAATGCAACTGGGTTACCCTCCCAATTCTTTGTATCACCAATGTACGAGTTTCAGTATCCGTCTAGCCCAGCTCATGCTTCAGCCCTTGAGGGAGTGACAATTTCGGAAAAGAAACTTTTTAGTGAAATAAAAGTTCAAAGAGAAAAACGCGTGTTGATTGAAGGGGCAGGTGGGGTTGCAGTTCCTATTACCTCTGAACTTTTAACTTGGCAAATGATCCAAGCTACAAATCTAAATGTAATAGTTGTTGTAGGGAGCGAACTCGGAACAATCAATCATAGTCTCTTGACTTTAGAGTCTTTAGCATATCATAACATTCCAATTTTTGGATTTTATATGGTGGGAAAAGAAAATGATCTCAGGGAAAGCAATGCCAAAGAAATTGAAAAATGGGGACCAGCACCATTTTTAGGTTATACTCCTTTTCCTGATAAAACTCTTTCCCAAAAAGAGTTCAGTTCTTTCGCAAAGGAGAAGTTTGATGATAAACAAACTATCATTGAAATTCTATTAGAAGGCAATTGGGATGAAAGCTAAAGAAACCAAAACTTGGATTCCTCTCACTTTACAGGCTAGCTTAGATTCCATTCCGATCGTTGTCAAAGCAGAAGGCGAATTTTTTTGGGATAAAACAGGCCATCGATACATAGATGGAATCTCAAGTTGGTGGACTGTGATCCATGGACATAGACATCCTAAAATCATGGAAGCCATCAGAGACCAAACTTCCAAGTTAGATCACTTTATGATGGGAGGATTTTTAAACGAAGAAGCAGAAGCCCTGTCTGAAGAACTTCTCCAAATCACATCAACCCGCTTTGGAAAGGTTTTTTATTCGGACAATGGGTCAAACGCGGTTGAAATCGGGCTCAAAATTGCTGTCCAGTTTTTTGAAAACAAAGGTGGTTTAAAGGATAGAGAACGAAAGAGTTTTATCAATTTTTCGGCATCTTACCATGGGGATTCGATTGGGGGAATGAGTGTTTCAGGTCCCTCGTATTTCAATCGGATTTTCAAAGATCTACAGTTTGAAGTGCAAACGCTTCCAGCACCCAATTGTTTCGACTGCCCTTTCTTTAAGAAGCCTGAAACCTGTAAGGTGGAATGTATGGAGGCAGTCCAGACATTGATTTCAGAATCGCCTGAAAGATTTGCAGGCATCGTAGTAGAGCCTTTGGTATTTGGGGCGGCTGGGATGAAGTTTTACGATAAAAAAGTATTGGATAAGTTAGCTGAAATTCGGAAGCAATATGAAATTCTCTTGATCTTTGACGAAGTGTTCACGGGTCTCGGCAAGACAGGGGAGCAGTTTGCCTACCAACATTCCCAAGTGATCCCAGACATCTTGGCAATTGCAAAAGGATTGACAGGAGGAACCTTGCCTTTGGGAGCAACTCTTGTAACTTCTCAAGTTTACGAAGCTTTTGACTCGATAGACCCAATGAAGGCCTTTTTCCATGCTCATACTATGACAGGAAATGCCCTTGCTTGTAGAGCTGGAATTGCCAGCTTACAAGTCTTGCAGTCAGAAACATTTGCGCAAATAAATGGATTGTCTGAACAATTAAACCTTCTGGGAAACCAATTGAAATCCTACCATCCCAGTTTGATTCGCGACAATCGTACGTTAGGATCTATATTTGCTTTTGAAGTGAACAGTTCCGAAATTGCTGAGGATGAGTATTTGAAACCCATTGGAAAGCGTGTAGCTAAGGATCTTTGGGAACGCGGGGTCTGTCTTCGTCCTCTGGGAAATACCATTTATATTTGTCCTCCATACAATATCAAAAAGGATTCACTTGAGCTTATTTTTGATTCACTTCGCATAGCTCTTGATCGGCTATAAGGTTTTTTCTGTTTTACAATCTCTTGTTTCTTTGGATTCTAGCATTATGGCGACTCTGACCAATGCTCCGATTTCATCTTCCGCGACCGCCCTCATAACTTTTGAGGAGGCACTCGCTATCCTCCAAGGCGAAGGGAGTCTTCTTTCTGTCGTTTCTCGTGCTTCCGAAGAGCGTTTTCGTTACTTTGGAAACAAGGTTCGCATTCATATTCTGGACAACGTGAAAAACGGCCATTGCCCAGAAGACTGCGGATACTGCGCCCAAAGAAAAAGCGGAAACTCTGGAATCCAGGAATACTCTCTAAAGTCAGCAGAGCAGATTTGGGAAGAAGCAAAGATCGCCAAGGAAAATGGCGCATATCGCTTTTGTATGGTGACAGCAGGGCGCGGGCCAACAGATAAATCAGTGGATCGACTTGCCGAGACGATTGAAAAAATCAGTGGTGAGCTAGGTCTCAAAGTATGTCTATCCGCTGGAATTCTAGACGCGAAGAAAGCCGAAGTTTTAAAGAAAGCAGGCCTTGATCGTTACAACCACAACCTAAACACTAGCGAGTCTCATTATGGAGAAATCTGCTCCACCCATGATTTCAAAGATCGACTAACAACCTTAGAAGCCGCTTCACAAGCAAACATTGGACTATGCTCTGGAGTTATTGTAGGAATGGGTGAAGCGATGAGTGACATTGTCGAGGTGGCTTTCTCACTCAAACGGCTAAAGGTCATTTCCATCCCAGTCAACTTTTTCATCCCAGTCAAGGGCCATGCCATTGCAAACCCGACAGAATTAAGCCCAGAGCTGTGTCTGCGGATCCTTTCCGTATTTCGCCTGATCAACCCTGACTCAGAAATTCGAGTAGGAGCAGGGAGAGAAGGGCATTTGCGCTCTCTCCAAGGAATGTCTCTCTACGTGGCAAATTCCTTCTTTGCAGACGGGTATCTTAACGTAAAAGGAAGCGGAATCCAGAATTCCCTGCAAATGATCCATGATTGTGGAATGGAGCCTGAGTTTACAGAAGGCGTTCCCAAGGATTGGCAGTTAGAGGAAGAATTTTTGTACGATGCAAAGAACTTTCCGGATTTATACAAATTCAAAAAATAGTTTTCAAAATTCCATAGAAATCTAAATTTCAGCTACTTTCTCTGGAAATTACACAACTATGTCAAAGCCATCCTTACCTTTCGGTAAACAAATCAGCTATGCAATCGGTCAATTGGGCTGGTCTACACTTATCAACATCATTGGACTGCACCAAGTCTATTTTTACCTCCCTCCCGCCCCACAACCAGGACAAGAATGCTTCCCCGATCTCATTGAAAAAATGGCTTTTTGGGGTCTTTCAACCATTGGAGTAGTTGCCGCCGTAGGTCGGTTATGGGACGGAGTCACTGATCCACTTGTAGCAAACAAATCAGATCGTTTTAGTTCAAGGTTTGGACGTCGAATTCCATTTCTTGCTCTTGGTGGTTTGCCTGCGGCTTTCTTTTGTTGGTTGATCTTTGTTCCACCCAACAATTTTGTTTCCTCATCCAATTTAGTTTGGATGACAACATTTATGTTGTTATTTTATCTCTTTCTAACAGTTTATGTGACTCCGTATTTTGCCCTCATTCCAGAACTTGGCCACACCCCAAACGAACGCTTAAACCTTTCGACCTATATCTCTGTTACATACGCATTGGGAATCATTGTGGCAAGTACAGAACCTATGATCAGTGGGGCTTTAAAGTCTAGTTTTCATTATTCGGATGATCCTTCGCTCCAGGCATTGATCGCCAGGCAATATGCTCTTGGTATTCTCTGTCTTTTTGCTGGAATTTGTATGTATTTTCCAGTATTTGCTATCCACGAAAAAACATACTGCGAATCAGAGCCTTCTAGCGTGCCTTTTCGTGAGGCAATTGTCCTAACTTTTAAGAACAAGAATTTTCTCTATTTTGCCCTTTCGGATCTATGCTATTTCTTGGCGTTAACAGTACTCACAACAGGTATTTCCTACTATGTTACGGTTCTGCTTCAAATCGAAAGAGAGTTTGTGACTCAGCTCTTAACCATTATGCTATTGACTTCCTTCGCTTTCTATCCAGTGGTCAATATTGTAGCAAAGAAGATTGGAAAGAAAAATACGGTTTTAATTGCCTTCTCAATTTTTCTAACCTTGTTTTTATCGATTTTCTTCATGGGCAAGGATTCCCTTCCGATTGATCCGCATGTCCAAGGTTACTTGATTGTCATAGTCGCCGCAATACCTATGGCGATCCTTGGCATTTTACCGAATGCAATCCTTGCTGACATCGCCGAACTAGATGCTTTGAAAACGGGCTCTAAACGAGAGGGCCTCTTTTATGCAGGTCGAACTTTTATGCAAAAGTTAGGACAGACTCTTGCTGTACTAATTTTCAGTTCCCTAATCTTAATTGGTTTGGACAAAGAAGCCCAAAAGAACGTCTCTCCAAATATGACGGGGATCATTGTCCCTTCCGTAAACCAGGGCTCCTCTAAAACGGATCGTTACGAATCCGAAGAGTCGCAAGAGGGCACGGCGACTGGAGAAACTAAAAATAAGGAATCCGAAAGAGTCATTTGTAAGGTCACAGAAGAGCAAACGGGAGGAGAAATGGGGGTTCGACTCACCGGCCCTCTAGCTTCGCTCTTTTGCCTACTTGCCATCGTTCTTTTCCGTCGTTACAAAGAAAAAGAGACATTAGAAGAGATTGCCAAGATCAGGGGAGCAGAAAGACTGGGCTAGGAGACATAGATGAGATATCGCATTGAAACCACTAAACTAAAAAATGGCTACATTGAGGCAAAACTCATCGAAACCACTTCTAACAATCCGATCGAATTTCGGATTTGTGATACGGAAGAGTATGCCCAATCTCAAATCAAAGACTGGCAAAAACGCTTCCGAATGAATGAGCCCCAAGAACAGGAATAAACTCTACCTCGGCATTCTTTGCCTTCTTGTTTCTTGCTCGGCTCGTTTTACTAAAAACTACCACGACCCTAGCTTCACTTGTTACTCTGGACCCGGTTTTCGGGATCCAGTAGATTTCGAAAAATACCGCACCAAAGGTTGGATTCCCTATCGACTCATCCTGCGCGAGGACAACCAGCGTCTAGGAAAGGCGAAAGTTGTTTTGGTAGGCAACAGCCTTGCTCACCTCTTTTTACCAGAACTTTTAAAAAAGGAATTTCCGAACCAGGCAGTCGTCAACCGAGGAATTGGGGGGGATTTGACGGACACCCTCCTCGAGAGAATCGACGAGGACGTATTATCTTTGTCTCCAAGCACAATCATCATTGAGATAGGTGGCAATGATCTAATCCAAGGCAAGTGTTTGAGCACGATTCAAAGCAATATGGAAGCAATTCTCTCTCGTATCAAAGAAAAACAGCCAAATGCCCGTATCTTGGTTCTTGCCGTTCCTCCGACTCAAGTTCCGCACCTGAACGCAGTGGTTCCAGCTTACAATCTCTTTCTATCAGGCTTACCGAAGAAGTTCAAAGGTGTCGATTACATCGAGATCTGGGATGAGATGCGTAACCCAGACCTACCGACCATCAAAGACGAATTTGTTCGTCCTAGGGATCCCATTCATTTTAATGAAAAAGGGTACGAAGTTTGGGGAAAGAAAATCCGACCTTATCTATAGTATGGCACTTGTTTTCTTAAAGAAAAACCCTGAAATCGGCAATGACGAAAAAGAAGAAATCCAACAGTCTCTTCGTGAAACAGAGTTTAAGAACCGACAAATCACTCGTCTCTTAAACCATACTGCATTGTTTTATACGGGCGAAGAAGAACACATAAATCGTCAGGGATTGCTTCGTTTGAGAAGCAAATTTGATTCCATGCAAATTGATGTAATCTCTATCCCTGAATACTTTTTTATCCAACCACCTAAGTTAGTTTTCTTTGATATGGATTCGACTGTAATCCAGGAAGAAGTCATTGATGAACTAGCTCGGGAGAATGGGGTCTTTGAAAAGGTAGCGTCCGTGACAAAAGAAGCAATGGAAGGAGGAATCCCTTTTGACGAAGCACTTCGCAAGAGAGTTCAATTGCTTGCTGGTTTACCAGAATCTACGTTTTCAAAAGTAGCAAACAGGCTCAATTTGAATGCAGGCATGGATTCACTCTTTGCTAAACTGCCACAGTATGGCTGTAAGATTGTTATATTGAGCGGCGGATTTGTACCCATTTTGCAACTATTCGCAGAGAAGTTTCCCGTTTCTGAATATTGGGCAAACTCGCTAGAGGTTCAAAACGGTAAACTAACAGGAGAAATCCTTGGTACGATTGTAAATTCGAAAAGAAAATCAGAACTTGTTTTAGAAATTTGTTACAGGGAAAATGTGGATCCCAAGCAAGTGGTTGCCGTCGGTGATGGAGCAAACGATGCTTTGATGTTACAAACCGCAGGAATGGGAATTGGATATCATGCCAAACAAGGATTGAAAGACAAAATCGACCAATGGGTTGACCACTGTGATCTGGATGCGCTACTCTTTCTCTTCCACGATAAGCTTTCGCTTTAAATCATTCAGTTTTTGAAGAGCATCCATCGGTGTTAAATGATTTAGATCCAGATTGTTCAGCTCAAAAACAATGGAATTGAATCTTTCTTTATCAGCTTTCTCTTTTGAATCGTTTTCGATTTCCTTACTATTTTGAAAAGATAGGCTGGAGAAGAGATTTGGTTCTTCTTTAACAAATTTTACTTCCTTTTTCTTTGCCTCTAGATTCTTTAAAATCTGGCTAGCCCTTTCAATCACTGATTTGGGAATGCCGGCAATCTTTGCCACATAGATTCCAAAAGATTTTTTAGATTTACCTTTTCTTACTTTTTTTAGAAACAAAATCTCTCCTTCTTTCTCGAAGGTATCCAAGTATAAATTAAAAATTCCTGGAATTTGGTCCAAATCTGTTAACTCGTGATAATGGGTTGCAAAAATTGTTTTTGGCCGAGGAAAAAAATCAGCTACAAATTCTAAAATGGCCCAAGCCAAAGATAACCCATCATAGGTGGAAGTTCCTCTCCCAACTTCATCAAATAGAATCAGGCTGTCAGACGTGCAAAATCTTAGAATCTCTGCGGTCTCTTTCATTTCCACGAAGAAGGTGGATTGTCCTTCGGTGATGTTGTCTCCGGAACCAATTCTAGTAAAGATTCTATCTACCAGTGAGAGATTTGCTGACTTGGCAGGGATGTAGGAACCCATCTGAAAAAGGATTTGCTGTAATGCGATCTGTCGCATAAAGGTCGACTTACCAGCCATATTTGGACCAGTCAATATGGCAATTGCATCGCTTTTTGGATCCAGCTGGAGAGAATTGGAAATAAATCTTTCTCCAAAGGGTAGGTGCGCCTCTACAACTGGGTGCCGACCTTCTTCAATAGAAAGAAACCCATTGTCATGAATTTCCGGTTTTTTCCAATTGTATTCTTCTGAGCAAATGGCAAGTGACAGATGATAGTCCAAATCGGCAATCTCTTGGGAGAGGGTAGTGAATTCTGAAAAGCTCTGAAGTGCCAAATCGATTAGAAAAGAGAACTCTTTTAGTTCGATTTGTTCGATTGTTTCGTCTGCTTGTAAAATGATTCGTTCCAAATCTTCCAATTCAGTAGAAGTGTATCTCTCCGAAGTAACCAGGGTTTGCTTCTTTTGGTAGTGCGCAGGAGTATCTTTTGCTTGATTCCTAGAAACCTCTATATAATAGCCAAGGATCTTGTTGTAGCGGATCTTTAAGGTAGACAGCCCTGTTTTGGCGCGCTCTTCACTTTCTAATTTAAGAATCCAATCTTTGCCTTGGGTCTTTGCATCGACAGCTTTGTCATAGTCTGAGGAAAAACCTTGTTGTAAGAAAGGTGAATTGCCTAAGATAGCTGGAACCTCCGTTGGGTGGATGCGACTGATAACGGCAGATTGGAAATCCTTAAGTTTTGGATAGATAGGTAAAAAACGATAGCCCAAGGATCTTAGGATGGATTCTAAAAGTTCGTAAGCTGTTAATGAAGACTGAAGGGCTTTGAAATCCCTGGGCAAACCTTTGCCTCCTTTGAATCGGGCTAGAATTCTTTCCAAATCTGAAAAATCTGTAAGGATCTGGCGAATTTCGATTCTTTCTTTTTTGTTTTGCAATAGAATCTTTAGCTTATCCCAATGGCTCTCAATCTCTTGTTTACTGTTATCTGGAAAAAGAATATGATTTCGAAGTGCCCTTTTCCCTGCCGAAGTTGAACATTTGTTCAAGATTCCAAAGAGAGTTCGCTTTGAGTCAAAACGATTGTAAACAAGCTCTAAGTTTTCTATTGTGGTTTCATCTAACTGAAGGTATTTTTTTTGATCTAAGTATCTAATGTTCTTAAATTCAAATTCAATATGGCGGTAGTTGTATTTCAGATAGCAATCTAAAATGTGAACCAAAACATCTGATCCTTTCTTCGATGAATCAGGCTTGTAGCTACTATCTAATTTTGTGATCAAATAAGGCAAACTATCTAAGTTTAACTTAGAATTTTCGTTTTCAAAGGTTATCAGCTCCTTTGGCGAAAAACGATGCAAAGTGTCCTCTATAGTCCGTCTGTCTTCCTTTGGACAGGTAAAATAAACAAATTCAGATGTAGAAACATCGGCAAATCCAAGATAGCAGGAAGCTGGCTCTTCCCAAAGGATTGAAATATAGTTGTTTTCAAAGCTTGAAAGTAAATGCTCTTCGATAACTGTTCCTGGAGTTATCACTCTGACAACTTCCCTTTGCATCAATTTTGCTTTTGGATCGTCTGATTTTGCTTGTTCGCAAATGACAATTTTTTTGCCAGCTTGCAAAAGTTTGGGTATATAACTATCGGCACTGTGATAAGGTATGCCAGCCATAGGGATTTGGTTTTGTCGTTTTGTTAAAGTGATGTCTAGAATTTGGGAAGCTATTTTTGCGTCTTCTAAGAACATCTCATAAAAATCGCCCATGCGGAAGAATAGAATCGACTCTGGAAACTGCGCCTTAATTTCCATATACTGGCGCATCATGGGTGTCTGGAGAATCTCAGAGAGATCGGACATTTTGTACCAGCGCCCTGATTTTTTTGGGGTCTTTTTTTCCGTCAGTTTCTACACCAGATGCAACGTCTATTCCTCTGGGATGCAAAGTCTGGAGGGCTAGTTGAACATTGCCCGAATGGATGCCCCCAGCTAAAAGATAGGGTCGTTTGACTTCTTTTACAAATTCCCAAGGGAAGGTTTTTCCGGTTCCGCCTCCAGAGTCTCTGTGAAAACTATCTAAGATCACCAAAGGGCATTCTGGATAAGATAAATGAAAGACTGGCGATTCGATTCGAAAGGCGGGGAGTAGTGTCACCTTGGATTTGATAGCTGAGATAAAATCGGTGCTTAAGTCTCCCTCAATGAATTGAACAAAATCACTAGGCAACTTTTTCAAAAGATCGCTGATCTCGTTTTCAGAATTTTTATAAAAAAGAAAGACTATTTTCGGTGAGGTGTTAGAAGATTTCGCTTTGTTGCAAAGTGTTTCGGCTGTTTTGAAATCTATCTTTCGAGGGGAAACGGGCGAAAAATTTAAACCAACCAAATCGACTCCGAGATCCTGACAAACAGCGAGTGTCTCTATGTCTTGGATTCCACAGATTTTGATTAAGTGTTCTGTCCCCATGGAGACAAGCTACCCTAGGCTAAATCAGAGGCAATCGATCCTTTGAATCCATGGTGTAAAAATTTCAAGAAACTGTCTTCATCTAAGAGCATATCTTCTTTTGAAATGTTCAAACGAACCATTTGAATAAAGATACTTAAGAAAAAAGATACTAAGTTTCGAATTACAAATTCACTGATTCTTCCTTTGTAATTGGGATGCGCATCCTTAAAGTTTTGCATCTGCTCCATGTTTAGAATAGTCATTCGAGAAATGACAGTTTCTATGAAATTCTCCAATGCACTTCCTTGTGATTTTAAAAGCAGAAGTGTGAATGCCTCACGGTTTTGGTCAACGTAATCCAAAGCTATATTGAATCTTTTTTTCCAACCTTCGTACGAATCTTGGAATCGAGTCTCCACATAATCAGGCTTAGAAATATATGCAAAGCCTTGCTCCATTCCTTTAAGGATGGGATCCACAATTTCGGTCAAAAGGTGCTCTTTGTTTTCAAAGTAGTTATAGATATTGCTAGTGGAGACACCGGCTTTCTTTGCAATCACTCGCATCGAAGAATTCTCGAATCCTTCTGTTAAAAACTCTCGACGGGCGGCTTCTAGGATTTCTTTTCGTGTATGTTCTTTCGGGGTTTGCATGGACTGAACAGTGTTATCTTTAGATTCTTCTTTTTCCCATTCCTTTGTCTATCTTAAAAAGACAGGGAGCGCAAATGCGGGTAGAGCCGAAAGCTACCCAAAGCCAATGCCTTTTTTTTGATACTTCCAAGGATATTGGGAAGATCACTCAGTGGAAGGAGCTTTGTCCTATCAGTTTTAGGAAGGGATTCCCAGCGAAAGAATCCTTCTGATTCTATCAGATAAATCTCTAAGTTTTCGAAAGATTCTAGTTTTTTTAAGATCGATAGACCATCTTTGTCTGGCAAAATCCCAATAATCAGAATCTCAGGATTTGCCTCTGCTACAGAAGAAAAAACGGCATCTGGATTGTGTGCTGGTTCGTACAAAAGCAGGGGCTCTTTTCTTAAGACTTCCATTCGACCTGGAACTTGTATTGAGCTCTGCATTACTTTGTCCGGAACTGAGATCTTTAACGAATCTAACACGAATTTAGCGTAATTTTTGTTTTCTTCTAAATAGCTTTTGAATTGCACAGTTGATTGGAAGCGATAGAAATCAAGTCCCTTAGCTTTTGCTTCTTTTTCGATAAAATCATCCAAGGCTTGGTCTCCTTGTGTCATTGAAAAAAGACGCTTTGTATGAATTCCACTAATGCCAATTTTTTCTCGTACAATCTGTTCTTTAGTGTTTCCCAAAATTTCACAGTGATCTAAACCAATTTTTGTAAGAACAATAGTCTCTGCTTGGCAAAGTTTCGTGGCATCGAGCCTACCGCCTAAGCCTGCCTCCCAAACCTCCCAGTTACATTTTTGCATTTTAAAAACCTGAAAAGCAAGTAGCGTCAAACACTCAAAGTAAGATAGATTGAGTAGAGGTTGCTCACTTTTTTCTTTTAGAATGAGAAAAGCAGAATCTGCCATTTCTTCCGATATGGCATTTAGATTGATTGCAATTCTTTCTAAGACATGAAGCAAGTGAGGTGAGGTATAAGTTCCCACAATTGCATCCTCTTTTGATTTCAAAAAATAGCTAAGGAAATAAGCCGTACTCCCTTTTCCATTGGTTCCTATGACAGAAATTCGGCGCTTTCTCTCAGATTCATTTGGTTCCAATTCTAAACTTGAAATATAGGATTCAAAAACACTGAGGTCATAGTTTTTAAAAACATTGAAATTTCGGGTTTTTTCTAAGTTGGGGAGTTCTTTTAAAAAATTTAAAAAACCCAAAGCCTATTCACTTCCGTTTCAAAAGAGCTTGGAGTAAAAGTTTGTCAACTTTCTCGATCCATTTTTGCTTTGCTTTTAATTTGGTAAAAATTTCAAACTGAGCGATACCCTGATAGAGCAACATTTTATAGCCTAATATCACATTCGCCTTTCTTTTTTGAGCATAGGCTACCAAGTCGGTTTTCATTGGATTGTAAACAATATCAAAAAGACAATGATGCTTTTCAAAAAAAGCTTCTGGTAAAATGGGCCGACCTTCCCAACCTTTCATTCCTACAGGAGTTGTGTGCACTATAAGACCAAACTCTTTTCTTCTATCCATAGCTTGCTCTAAGGTTATAGAAAAAAGGTTTCCGTTGCCGACGTCTTTCAAGAGGTCTTGGATATCTTCCGTAGATGTTTGGTTTCTTGCCAAAAAGTAAAGGTCTTGCGGATAGCTATTCGTAGCATTTCGAAGAGCATAGGCAATTCCCTTTGCAGATCCACCACTACCTAGAATCAGAATGGGAAGACTATTTTTTGACCCAACTAATGTAGGATCTGTTTCTTGGACTGCTCTCAAAGCTCCTAAACCATCTGTGTTTGTAGCTTCCCATTTTCCTTCATTGAAATACAACGTGTTAGAGGCTTTCATCAGTTGCGAAGCCGAGCATGATGTCTTTGCTTGAGAGAATGCCCATTCCTTGAAGGGAATCGTAACAGACAATCCTTTGAACTGAAGGGCTTCCAGAGATCCTAGCCCCATAGTTTGCCAATTTTGGTTTTCTAAAACCAAGTAGATTCCAGGAAATTTAGACAACTCAAAAAGGGTATTGTGCAAAAGAGGAGAGAGCGTATGGCCCAAGGGGTAGCCTAGGATTCCAAAGAGTTTTGTGTCTCTAGTAATCATAGAGAGTCCGCACTTGCAATTCTTCTGGACTTTAGATTTCCACCTGGAAAATAGAGAATAAGCACTATGACCTTGTTCACTCCACTTGCCGCTCCATCAGAACCCTGGACAATCCTAGTGGACATCCTTTTTTTCTTTCTCGCCTCTGCGGCATGTGCTTGGTATTTTTACTATTACAAACGAAAAGATCTTTTGGGGAAATTCTGGGGGGCCAGTTTCGTAGCCGGATTGGGTGCATTGATTGTTTTTGCGACTCTTCAGACATACATTCGAGATGCAATTATGTGGCTCATGTCACCTAAGATTGGATCAACTCAACTTTCTAATATCAACTTAGTTGCGATCTTGATGGGAGGATATCTTGCTCTCTACGCGATGAACAGGATCAACCACAACAAAGAGCGGCGAGACTAATTGAGTTTGGTTTTTTTCATACAGCTTAACATATTTTAAAAAATTATAATAGAAACCGAGTAGGGCAAGAACTATCCCAGGTTTTCCATCCAAGAACCCAAACCGAAACAGATACATCCAAATCATTTTAAAAAAACCTTTTCCGATCGCCCAACCTATAGAGCTCTTTCGTCCTTTCTTAGCTTCTTCTTCTGAGAAAAGATCGGAATACCTATCTATGAATTGAATGTGATCGGAGATGTTTTTGTAAGAAAAGTGATAGAGCGGATTTTTAAATGTGCCTAACGAGCCCTGGAGCACGACCTTTTCATGAACTAGATCACCAGTGAATTTGCCCTTACCTAAGCGAAAAAATCGTATTTGGTGGTTTGGATACCAGCCACCATGCCGAATCCAAGTTCCTAGATAACGAGTGAGACGTGGAATTTGAAACCCGTAGTGTCCAAAAATACTGTCTTTCTGAAACTCGTCTTTCAAACTCAGGATCTCGTCTCGCAAATCAGGAGACAATACTTCATCTGCATCTAAAGCCAAGACCCAAAGCTCTTTGGCAAGAGTTAGGGCATAGTTTTTTTGATTTGCGTAAGTGTCAAAATCCCTATGAAAAACACGTACATTTTGGAATTTTTTTAAAATGTCTAAAGTGCCGTCCGTAGACCCGGAATCGACTACAACTACGTCCTGAACAAAGTCAAGAGCCTGAAGAGTTCTCTCGATATTGTCTCTTTCGTTAAAAGTAATGATAGTAGCTGAAAGAGGTAAGGGCATTTACTGCCTAGTTTTTTTGAAGTTGCCTTTTCGTCGTATAGTTTTTGGAGAGAGGAATTTCTAAACGTGCTATGGTTTCTTCTTCTCCTAAAATGATGCGAAAATGGTTTGGATCCACTCCTTCGCCTTTTAGCATGATTAAAATCAACGCAAGCCCGAGCCCAGCTCCTTCTGTGTTATCTGCATTGTCCATATAGAATTGAGCTATATCATCATACTCCATCCCCTTCATGAGGCGCTCTCTTATCGCTTTTTCTTCTTGTTTTGCGATCGGGGTATTGTTTATAACTTCTACGATGATACCTTCTTCATTGTAACTAAAGTTGATTAAACAATAGTAGCCTTTTTTCTTGGCTTTGGCACCATAGTCCAGAGACATTTCATCAGAAAAGAGTTGTTTGTAGCTTTTGACACCTTTTGCGTATTCGGCTGGGTTGTTCATATCAAAACCACTTTCTTCAAAAAAGACTCTTTTCTGATTGGCTTTGCAAGCGTTGATAGCTAGTTCTTTTATAATTGTGTACATTGCAGGGAGTAACGAAGGGGAGGCGATTTTTTCAAGAACTAACTCAATCGCTTTTTTAATATGCTCTTCTACAGATTTGGAAATTCTATGTGTTTTGAGCGAAAGTGTTTTTTCATTTTCCACATGAAGTTTAATGTGGTCAGAAATCTCGCTTGTTTCCTTACCCATACCTGAAATCATTCAAATTTTAGTCCGATTGTCAAGGTACTCTATTGCACCCAGTTCAAAACAGATTTTGTTTTCTCCTAGCTCTAGCATTATCGGCAGGGACACCCCTATCTCTTTCTTCTCAAACTCTGAAAATTTTCAATATTAGAGCTTGGGACGCAGAAAAAAGAGTTTTTTCGTCTCCCAAAGACATTTCCGTTAAGAATGGAAAGCTGGAAAGTTGGGAGACCAGCTCATTAAAGTCAAAGGAACCTGTTAAATTCATATTGCCTACGTTTTGTGACGCAGGTGTTACCTTGGGTTCCAATTCCTGGGATGGAAAATCAAGCTTAAAAGACATAAATCAGCATCTTATGTCGTTTACTACTTTGGGTTTCAGTCATATCCTCAGTGTTGGAGACGGTAAGGGGATCGACCGTTTGTCGGAGGAAATTCTAAAAGGCCAAAGAACTGGGCCTATTGTGTTAACGGCAGAAAAAGTATTCTTGGGTCATGCGGGAGAAGACCCAGGACAAAAGCCAGAATCGAATCAAAGATTTCATTTCCTTTTATCTGATGAGGCGGAATGCCCAGCCAGCACAACGAAAAACAGAATCCACCCTTTCTTTCTGAAAAAGAAAGAAGGTGACGGGTTTTCACAAAGACAGTTGAACGCCTGTCTGAGTAAGATTCGTGAAAGATCGGGCATTAGTATAGCCTATACATTTGGAGAAAAAGATCTTTGGGAAGAAGGAGTCCTTTCTGGTTTTAAAATCTTTTACCAGACTATGCCTATATGGGACGATGCAGATATTCGTTATAGAGACATTTGGTGGTCACCGCAACTCACAGTGACAAAAATGTCCAGCTTACGTTCAAAACCCGATGAAATCAAAAAAATCATACGATTTTGGGCAAAGAAAAATCCCCAATTGAATGCCGCTTGGTTAGAGAAAAACCTGGAGAGCATTCCAATGCCTCAAGAAGGAATAGTAACCTTTGACACCAAGGACATTGACATCGAGAAGACGGAGAAGAAGAAAATTTTTCCTGCGTTTCCGCCCGCAGGGAAGACACATCTTCTCTTTTCTTCGGGATCGGGTTTCTTCGGAGTTTTGCCTGGAATTGCTCCTCTACAAGAAGTCTACCTTTGGCAAAAGTTCCTTTTCAATCCAAACGTGCAAGATCTGGAAGAGAAAGAGGTTGAGGCTGAAACAGATTGGAAGTTTTGGAAACAGGCTAGTCCTCCCATTGTTTTAGGCACTTTGAAAACCGATCCATACAAAGTTCCTGAAAGCCGAATCCAGCTACTCAAAGCTCTTACCCAGAACACTTGTGAGTTTTTGGGTGCTGAACACAAAGGCAAAATCGAGCTTGGAGGTGCCGCTTTTTTCTCTATCTACCCTAAAAATCCCTTGGAGTCTCCTCTCGGATTATTTGAAATTGAATCCGTGGTTCACCGAGGAAAATTGGTTTATACCCAAGAGCGTGAGAAGAAAGGAAAACAGAAATGAAAGCGAATGGCAAATCCTCCCTTGAATTTGATAGACTCTTAGAAGAAAGCTTTAAAAAACGCAAATCGATTGAGCCTGGATCCCGGTGGGAGTCCAAGGTTGTTTCCATTAAAAATGACTATATTTTTCTTCGAACCAAAGAAAACCAAATCTTGGGAAATGTATCCACCGAAGAGTTCAAAGAAGTTCCCCTCCCAAAGTTGGGTGAGATACTTCATGCCTACTTTTTGAAAGAAGAATCGGGCGATTATTACTTCACGACCTGTTTACATGGAGATACCATCACTGCTGATAACCTCCAGATCGCAATGACTGCTGAAATTCCCGTCATGGGACAGATTGCCCAAGAGACGAACGGGGGATATGAGATCCGATTGGGATCTTTCCATGCCTTTTTACCCTTCTCACAAATTGATCTAAGAGAAAAAGGAAAAGAGCTGTATGGAATGAAACTGAAATTTATCGTTTCAGACATTCAACCTAAACAAAGTAAGATTGTCGTATCGCAGAAAAAGGTAAGTGAAAGAGAGCGAGAGTCCCGAAAGCGAGTTTTGCAAGAAGAACTGAAAGAAGGCTCCTTTGTTACTTGCAAAGTAAAGTCCATCCACAAATTCGGACTCATTGTCGACTTAGATGGTATAGACGCTCTAGTTCCTGCTTCAGAAGCTTCTCACAAAAGGAACTCAGATCTTGAAAAAGAATTCCAAATTGGAGAAAGTCTGCGCGCAAAAGTCCAAAGCCTGCAATGGGAAGAAAAGAAAATCACCCTTAGCGTTAAAGACTTTTTGACAGATCCTTGGGCAAACGCTGTGACTTTTAAAGAATCCGATCTTTTAGAGGGCGAGATTGAGTCTATTAAACCATTTGGAATCTTTGTCAAGTTAAACGATTCTTTTGGCGGTTTGGTTCCTAACAAAGAAACTGGTGTTCCTCAGAGAACTCCCGTAAACACAGTCTTTCATGTGGGACAAAAAGTGGAAGTTGTAGTCTTAGAAGTCAATCCAGAGAAAAAACAAATTGCCCTTTCCATTGCAAAAGCCAAAGAACTGAAAGAAAGACAGGAATACCAACAATATCTAAAATCGGAAGAAACGGTGGAGTCAGTTTCGAGTTTTGGACTCTTATTAAAGAAGTCTCTCGAAAACAAAAAGAACAAATAGACAATGGAGGTAGCTCTGTTTGAACCAGAGATTCCTCCCAACACTGGCAATATAGCGCGACTTTGCGTGAATGTGGGCGTCCCACTTCGGATTATTGGAAACCCAAGTTTCGATCTTTCCGAAAAAGCTGTGAGAAGGGCGGGATTGGACTATTGGCATCTCTTGGACTTCCAGCAGTTTCCCGACTGGGAAGCGTACCGCCGAACCAAAAAAGAACAGCGTTTCTTGTTTTTCACTAAGTTTGGTGCCACAAACCTCTGGGACATCCAATTCCGAGAATCAGATTGCCTTGTTTTTGGAAAAGAAACCAAAGGATTGCCACCAGACCTATTAGAAACGGTGCCGATCGGAGAAAAGGTCTATATCCCTATGGTTGAGGATTCCCGTTCCATCAACCTCTCCAATGCGGTTGCCATAGTCGTTTACGAGGCGTTTCGCCAAATCGAGCATCGCAAATTATCCTCAAAATAGAAAACAATTTACAACTGTTTTCCCAAGGAAGAAATGGAAGAATAATGCCATTCCCTTTGTCACAGCAGGAGATTGAGAAAGAAATCCAAGCCTTGTTTTCAGTTGGTTTGTCTGGAAACGCTAAGGACTTTCATTCCTGGGTTTACATGGAGACTTTTCGAAAGTTCAAAGAACTTCCTGAAATTGATATGAGCGTTATAGAAGCTTTCTTGCAAAAGTTAGCTGCTTCTGGAGACATTGTACCGAATCCACTGGATCCTAGAGAGTTTGGAATTTCCGATGGGTCGGCATTATTGAAAAAACTTTCATCTAACGAGAAGTTTGTAATCCTGGGTGCCCTACGTTATAATCCTATGCAGTATGTCAGGTCTCGACTCGAATTTTTCCTAACGAGAAACAAAGTCGAAGAAGAACTCAACATGGATCTCTGC
>JAIXRB010000007.1 GCA_027485405.1 Leptospiraceae bacterium
GGTAAATCTTTCCCCTTCCATTTCAAGAACGGAGCCCGTTGCTGTTGGGGCATCTTCTAATCACTGGAACTATGGTATCGAATTTGAGACTCGTTTCTAGCTCTTAAGAGACTTACGGATGAAGAGATTTCGAAAGTTCTGTCGATACCGAACATAATGCCATCTAAGAATAAACCGCCAAGGGATTTTATCCAATAAGCACATTGCCCCATAAGTCCCATCTTCATTGTTTTTGCACCAAAGAATTTGGCCCGCTAAACCCTCATAATTCTCAATACCAATCCACAAAGAAAACATGACTTTCGTACCTTTGTCATATTCACGAGATACTGGCACATAGAATTTGCGTAGATGAATCAGGAAAAAAGTACTGTTTTCTTCTGTTGATTCAACAGCAATATCTGCGGATCCAAAAAGAGGTACTTCCAACATTCTATCTCGAAAGAAATAAGGATTCAAGATTCCTCCAAAGAAGAACATAAAAGCCAATACAAAAGGATAGATGACAAAAAGCACAAAGAAGTCGCGTACTTCTAAATCAGGAAATGTTGAAGCAACTAAGTCCGGTGAGTAAAGAAAGGTTGAAAATGAAACAAAGGCAGGAAGAAGAAAAAATGCAGTAACTGTCGAGTGTCTCCAGTTTGGTATTTGAAGAAGCTTAATACTCTTGCCGTCCACGTGTTTTTGTACATTTTGAATCCAGCCTTCATGTCTATTGTGCTGGCTCATAATTTCATATTCTTCTACTGTGATAGACAATAGTTTTAAAACGTAGCCTGGTAGCAAAATTCTTGACTTAGCGATAGTTAGCTCTAACGCAAAGAAAAGTGTCAGAATGCTAAAAGGAAGTACGAAAGCAATTCCATTATCTTCAAATAACGAATAATTGTAAAGTGCATGAACTGAAATGCAAAGACTAGAAGCTCGAATCAAGCGAATGACCCTCGAAATTTCTTTCCCACTAAAAAGAAAGACCATAGTGAAAGCACCCATCAGTCCACCATTGATCATGTGAATAGGCAGAGCCGTGATGGATCTAAGAACTTGTGACCAAAGACCCGTGTCGATAAAGTAAAGAATGTTCTCTAAAAGTCCGAACCCTCCCCCAAGAACCAATCCATAGAATATTCCGTCCGTTACGGAAAACTCATCTTGGTTCTTGCGAAAGAAAAGGTACACCCCGAGCATTTTAGAAGATTCTTCTACTAATCCAGATAAGATCAAAGCTTTGAATTCGTTACTCGGATACGGATTCAAATCCAAAAGAAAAGCCTGACAGCCTAGAGCAACACCGGCACTGAAAATTGAAAAAGAAAGAGCCGTATAGTGCAAAAACGGCTCCGCTTGTCTGTAAAAATGAAAGCGATAGAATGTATAGTAGAATCCGAGTGTAATAACATTGATCAGTACGATGATCAAATTAGAGTAAGAAAAGAACTCGGCCATGTCGCTTCTACTATTAACGACATAACCGATACGAGAATTGAAAGACTAGTAGCGGGCCTGGCTCCGTTTTTTCAATAAAATACCACTCATAAGCCCAAAGACCATTAAACCTAGAGCGAGCCAGATTTCGTAACCTTTCATTGCTCCTTCATAGTAGGCAACTAGCCCCAAATTGCCTAGGTCTGAGGAAACAGGCTCGTATCCCTCAACGAGCCAATCCACAGTGTGTTTCAAAGCTCCGTTCCCGTTCTTTACGGAAAGGATAATGAATTCCTTCGCAGTAACGGTTGTCCCCACTACGTCGGACAAAACGTACTCTTCGTAAAAAGCGTTTTCTCCAGTAAAGGGTCCAAGGCCACTGCCCAAGTTGTAATTGCAAAAACCCAAAGTACAAACTAAACAATATCCTTTTCGATACTGAAGATTTGGATTGGCTCCAATGTACGCATTCTTTGTGAATGTTCCTGCACTTACACCAAAACTATTCAAATTGTTTCCTCTGTAAATGCAGGTTACAAATCGATCTTGTTCATTTTTATACTTTAATTCCAGCCAATGATCCCCCGAATTTCCGATGGATCCAGATTCTAAAAGCAATGGGAATTCTTTAGGAATCTTGAACTTTGTTGGGCTAGGTAGAACCAATCTTTCATCGCAGAATTCTCCAGTCATTGCCGTAGGACAATTGTTTGGAATCGATCCTGAAGATCTATTGCGGTAGGCATAAAGTCGGATTTGAGTCAATGAAATAGGCTTTTCTCGATCAAAACAAAAAACATCTGACTTTCCAGTAGAAGGATATATTGAACTAGAAGCCATCTGTTCAATGGGAAGAGTATAACCAGCAAAAGATCTTGGATCAATCTTTCTGGGGTTTAAGTCACTACCTAAAGCGATTTTAGCACAATCTGAATTTAAAGTGTTCAGCCTGCACATTTTCTCCTCACCTTTCTCATAGCTAAGAAGCAATCCACCAAACAGCGGACAAAGCCCCGAGCTGTGCGATACCAAGATTTCCTCTAAGTTGACTTTGACAGGGATTGAAACGGGAGTGCTCGGTGTCGTGGAACTTTCGTTGGGGGTAGAATCACCAGCTCCAGTTTGCCCTTCGGTTGCCACAACTACATTTGAGACTAAGGGATCCGCTGATCCGGTAGATCCGTTCCCTGGGTTTAAAAGTAGAGCTAGAAGATAGAGTGGAGGTTCTTGCTTTTTTTGGGGACAACCGAGAACGGCCAAAGCCAAGACTAAGATTCCGAGAAATTTTCGTTTCATATAGGTTCCTACTTGGATTGTCCTCGTTATTCCAAGAAAGGAAAGAAAAAAATGAAATTTGTAGCGAATTTTATTACAGAACTAGGTTCTTAAAAGCTGTTTGATCCCTTTCTTGATTCCATCCAGGGAAAGTTCAAACATAGGTATCTTTGATTCAATTGCTTCAATCGTGGGAGCTCCCCAAAACCGAATCGGTTCTGGATTTAGCCAAATAGAAGACGGAAAAAACTCTCGGAGTCGTTCTAAAGACTGAAGCCCAGAGAGGGGTTTTTCTTCCTCTCCTCTGGCAAAGCTCGAATAGGGATTGTATGGGGGCGCGAATAACTCATAGGGAGCCATATAGGCGTCTCCAACTAAAATCAATTTTGTGTTCTTTCTGAATTTTTGATGCAATCTTTCAATTGAAATACGACCGTCTCTTTCTTCTGAATTAAAAAGGTATTTGTGGAAGATATTGTGAAAATAAAAAGTATGTACTTCTTTAAAATGAGACATGGCTCGACTTGCAGAAAACAGTCGACTAACTCGGTCGGAATGGGGGGTCATACTTCCACCCATATCTAAAACGAGAATCAAACGCAAAAGGTTTTCATGGGATCTTTCTTCTACAATTTCCAGATCACCTCCATTTTTGCATGTTCGCTCAATTGTTTTCTCAATTTGAATTTCTTTTCTTCCTTCACGCTGAAAGAGACGCAATTCTTTAAGTGCCATCTGAACTGATCGAGTATCGAGGATCATATCACTTCGATAGGATTTAAAATTTCGATCATTCCAGCTTGAAATCGCCGACCTTCCCTGAGGTTCCTCTTCGCCTCCCATTCGCAATCCTTGTGGATTCACCCCTGAATTTCCAAAGGGAGAGGTTCCGCCTGTTCCAATCCAATAAGAACCACCGTCATGCTTTTCTGTTTGTTCGGCGAGACGTTTCTTTAGTTCCTCCCAAAGTTGTTCTAAGGAGAAATGTGGGGCTCTTTCTATTTCTTCTGGGGTTAAATCTTTCTTTAAAATGTCATTCAACCATTGGAGAAGAACCTCCCGAAAATTAGGCAAAACAGCCTCCAACCGTCCAAAAGTCTTTGAAAAGGCAAGATCATAACCATCGTAGTATTTGATATCCTTCGCTAAATTGGCGCGACCGACTCGGTAGAGAGATTGAAGAGATACATACCCTTTTGCATCGGTCAGATGCTTTACGGTTTTTAAGAAAGAAAGCAGTTCTCCAGTGGAAGCAGGAACCTTCTCCAACCTAAGTTGATAAAAGAAATCTAAGAACATCCTAGTTTAAGGAAGTCCTATAGTCGTCTTCTGATTTGAACAATGAGCCCGGATACGGAATTTTGTTCGATTGAAGATTCAAATCTCCAGAATGCAAAAGAACCTGAATCCAATCCAGGAGTTCGCTTGTGGATGGTTTTTTGCGAAGACTTTCAATCTTTCGAATCGAATAAAACATCGCCAGGGCTTTTTCCATAAATTCTTCACCTAATCTAGGAAAGTGAGAGAGTACGATTTGCTTCATCATTTCTTTTTGAGGGAATTGAATAAAATGGAAAATGCAACGTCGTAAAAAAGCATCGGGCAGTTCTTTTTCGTTATTGGAGGTAATTAGGATAATGGGTCTTTTTTTTGCTACTATATGCTCTTGGGTTTCTGGAATAAAGAATTCCATTTTGTCTAATTCCAAAAGTAGATCGTTTGGAAACTCAATATCAGCTTTGTCGATTTCATCGATCAAAACAACCGCCTTCTTTTCTTGATCGAAAGATTCCCCTAAAGCGCCTAACCGAATATAATTTTTGACATTTTTCACTTTTTCCATGGAATCCTGATCGGAAAATCGAGAGTCGTTGAGTCTTTGGACTGCATCATAGAAGTACAGTCCTTCTTTTGCTTGGCTCGTTGACTTGACATGCCATCTGTAGAAAGGATATCCCTTTGATTTGGCTAAATGTTCGGCGAGAAGTGTTTTTCCCGTTCCAGGTTCCCCTTTTAGTAGCAAAGGCCGCTCTGTGATTTCTGCAACCATCACTGCCTCTTTTAATTCTTCAGAAAGGATGTATTCCGCCATTTGTTCTTTTCCTCTACTTACAAATCCTGATTCCTGTAAGAAAGGAGACAAATGACAACCTTTTTCCGAATTTTTTCCTTTGTTTCTGTGTTTGCCCTTTGTTTTTGCTCTGAATCCCAAGATTTCAAAGAGGGCAAATGGAGAATGGTTGAGCAATGCTTCGGGGTTCCCCTGGTTTGTGCTGATTTGGTCAAAGAGGAAACGGAATCGTATTGGGACTTCCTGCCAGACGGAAATTTACGAATGAACGATATGAACTGCAAGTATTCGTTTCTTGCAGAGAACTTAAGATTGGACTGCCATGGTTGGGATGGTCAGATTTTACAGATTCGGTCTTGGACAAAGGAAGAACTGGAGCTTTACAACCAAGAGAAAGATGAACTCTTTCGCTTCAAAAGAGAAAAAAAAGACTTTTGAGAATATTCAGGCCTGGAAACCTGAATGAGAACCCATAAATCATGCCAGAATTTGATAATACAAAAAAAGCGATTGGCGTCACCAAAATGGATGAGAGTGCCCGTAAACAAATGTTTAATAAATTTGTTGAGGCGGGTGGTCAGGTTCTCAAAGAAAAACCAGATCCCGTAGAAGAAGATCCTAAAAAACAAAAAACTGCACCTAAGACAAGACAAGGCACCATCTCCCGAAATGAATTTGAAGACTCGAAAGGTCGAAGTGGCGGAGGACGAGGTGATGAAAAATCTGGCAAAGACAGCGACAAACAAAGCATCGATCCAAGAGTCTTGTATGAAAGGGAGATTTCTAGTTTCTCTGCTAGATTAGCTGTAAAGTTCAAGTGTTGGTTTGGAAAGGTCACTCCTTTTGGTTCCACTGACATCAATCCAGGTTTTATGCACGAGGTTGCATCGACAGCAAAACAAGCGCTCATGGAATGTCACTTCACGGGTGCCGAACTACTCTCGAATCCAAACTTGAGCCCGCAAGTGGCTATGGCTTTGGATCGAATCAGCCCCCTTCTCGTAGAACTCATTGCCCTCTCACAAAAGCTATACAATGGACCGGAGATCAATCAAATCTGCGAACCTATTCTCAAAGCCCCTGACCGCGGAGTCCCAATCGATTTAGTTAAAAGCCCTATCTATTCGTTGTTCAAAAGAATGTACATTCTGTATCCGTATCAAGAGACTTTGAAAAAAGCCCTTGCCCAAGCTTACGACGAATTACAGAAAATCGAAAACAAACCTGGCTTGATTTACTCTACTAAGAAAAAGAAAATCCATAGTGAAATTGACACTCTCTTTGAAGATTTCTTTGAAAAATTCTACCTTATCATTATCCGTGCTGAAAACAAAAACATACCTCTTATCTCTCGTTATATGGAAAACCTTTTGGACATTCGCCCAGAAGACAAGCCTGGCCAAAGGAAAATCGGCACAAACCCAGAGGATGGAAAACCTGCAACGGACGAAACAGTAGCTGAAGGGTCCGAGGAAAAAACGGAAGAGACCCCTGAAGAACCAAAGGAAAAAGAAAAACCAGTTTTATCCAAAGAGCAAGCCTATGGATTGCGGATTATGCAGGCTTTCACAATTCCTCAGTTGCGAAAGAAGCATGATCCAAAAAACGAATTTGGACATTACCCTGATTCTGATAAGGCAATGTTAGGTTACTTCTATTTCCTAGAATTTGATACTGAGTATTCATTGGTCTTAACAACCAAAAAGATCGTAATCAAACCCGTTATCATCAACGGGGTAAAAGTAGACTATCGACAAAAAATGCAAGATATCTATGAAGGTGTGCGTCTCATTGGTGATCAGTTTCGAGCATACAACGAAGTTATGCGCGAAATGAAGAAGCATAAAGACAATCCTGGTGCGAACTATATCGAGGCTTCGAAAAAGCTCTCTGGTATTGAACAAAAGCGCCAGGGTCAGTCTAGAACTGTTCGAATAGCTGTTAAAGATTTCACTTCAAAAGTTCGGGATGCCCTCTTGGAACTCATTAAGGACATGAAAACGAAGAAGGAAATTGTTGGAAACATGGAAGATGCCTTAAACCTCGAAGCCATGGAATCCAAAAAGCGCTTAAACAAAAAGGCAATCAAACAATGTATCATGGAATCCTATTGCTATGCCTTGGCTTTAGCCGATCGTTTGGAAGCTGGCGATCTTTATGGTGGCCTAACTGAACTCACTCCAGAGCAAATGATGGAATCATTCGGTATCGACGTTTCTCCTAAAGAAGAAGCTAAAGATACCAGTATGGACGTAGAATCGGAACCAAAGACCACCGAACCGGAAAAAGTTTCTGAAAAAAGCCAGCCCGAAGAAACGGAGTCTTCTGAGGATGAGGGAACCGATTTGGGAGATCTCAATTCCTAGGCATGGCTACTGTCAAAATAACCATTTTCCAAAAAAATATTTTTACAAAGATAATGAAAGACGACTTAGCAAAAATCAAATTGCAAAAGTCCCAGTTTCTTTTGTTGCCAGAGGGTTACCCTGAGTTTTACAGATCAGACTCTATTTCTGCCCAAATTGGACAGGAGTCAGTCTATACTGATCATCTCTTAGAGGTATCAGATAACTTTTCAGGAGTTGTTTTAGGTGGCAGTTTGTATAAACAAGAAGGCAGTCAGATTTTCAAAAGTTCTCCCATTCTTCAAAACACTACTTTGATAGACTTTTATCAGAAGAAAAACATCTCATCTGAGGAAAAACAAAAAGGAATCAGCCCAGGCGTTTCGGAATCTATCTTTATAATGGGTGGAATTCGGTATGGAATTTTACTAGGAGAAGATGCTAGTGAACGTTCTCTTTGGGAGCATTTTGTTTCTCAAAAAATTGAAATCGTGTTTCATTTAACTTCTGAAATAACAACAAGATCTTATGAAGAGGACTTAAATTATTATGCTTCTCTTTCAAAAACCTACAACTTGCATGTCGTTAGGGTTTGCGGCATTTCAAAGGTAGCAAAGGGGCGGAGTTTGTATGCATCCCCCACCGGTATCAATTGGAAGACAGGAAAAATGGAAGAAGAATCCGAAGTCCTAAAGACTTTATCTGTCAATATAAGCGGAAGCATTTTTCAATAGAAAGCAAAGCTATCTCGCCTCTCCATCTTCTTTCCAATCCATAGTTAGAAGCAAAATTACAATCCCTATAGAAACGCAAGAATCAGCCACATTAAAGGCAGGCCAACGCTCAAAGAGTAAAAAATCGGGCCATTCAAAGTCCAAGAAATCTACAACACCAATGAACTCTAATCCAGGTCTTTCGGGAGAAAAACCAAAGCGAAATCCCTGCCCTGGAATTTTTACAAAAAACTTATCCGTAAAGTTTCCAAAGGCACCTGCCATTACTAAATTCCAACCCCAAGGATTTCCAATTCCGTCGTTTGACCATCGATAGAAAATCAAAAAGATAATTGCAAAGCCAGTTGCAAACAAAGAAGGCAGTGCATTGTTTTGGAATAAACCAAAAACAAATCCTGTGTTAAACGTAAGGGATAATCGAAAGAAATCACCCCAAATTGGAATGCTCTCGTAAGCATGCATTTTTTGAATGATAAGAGCTTTTGACAAAAGATCTAAAAAGAGACCAAAGAGAACAAAGAGAATATAACGAGGCTTATAAACCTCGAAAAAGGGAGTTTCAGGGAGTTTTGGAAATTGCATGAAAACCTACTATTTGTGTTTTAGGGATTTTAAGCAAGCCTTCGCAAAAGCAAAGAAGCTAAGACCGGATACACAAAAGAATAAAATTGCTACTTCCTTCCATGGTTTTTCGGAATAGTAATTTCCGAAATAGAAAAACAGAGAACCCAAAACCCCATAAGTCAATTGTTCCTGCAAAATGATTCCGCGGTGGGTGAAGGGACTGATGTCAGGCTCGTCTTCTCGGTTTTTTCGAAAAAAGTATTCGTGGGCTTCTTTCGGAAAAGATAAGAACCGAGAAAGAATCTCTTCGCCTTCTTCTTGCCATTTTTTTCTCCAGCGACTTGTCCCTTTCCAAACTATCGAATAAAAGGGCTTTTCTGCGTAATCCACCAAGGATCGCCTTGGATCTGCTTGGGAAACAATCCCCAAAAGAAGTGCGAGAACTCGATGCAAAGTCAGGAAACGCGGTGGGAGTCGCAAAAAACCCATCAGGTCTCGAATGCTAAACTGGATTTCCTTCAAAAAAAGTAAGTCCTCTTCGGGCTTGAGCACTTCCCAACTAATGTTTCTAAAATTATCCACGCTAAAGAGCAATCTACGAAGTTTTTCCATGGAGTGTTCTAGGATCTTTACCAGGTCTTTTTTTGCCATAGTATCCTTTACAGCACCTAATTCATAAAAAGCCTCAGCCATATCATAGTAATCTCTTTGCATATAATTAAAAACAATTCGCTCAATCAGCATTGCTTCGGTTCGAGTCACTTCTTGAACAGCACCAAAATCAATAAAGGAAAGCCGTCCATCATCCATAAGGATAAGATTACCTGGATGTGGATCGGCATGGTAAAAACGATAATCAAAGACCATAAGAATGTATGCTTTTATCAGCTTATCTACATAAGGATTTTTCTTACCTTTAAACTGATCTATTGTTAGATCTTTAAATCTCTTACCTTCTACAAACTCAGTTACAAGTATTGTACTTGTGCAAAATTCGGATATTGGTTCTGGGATGAAAAAATCTAATTCCCTTTGGAAAAAGGTTTTGGCTTTTTTTAGATTTGAGTATTCCAGTTTTAAATTGAGTTCCTCTCGAATCATAGTTTCAAGCTGTTCTGCCACTTCCTTTTGGGAAATGTGGAAGATCAAAAGCTCAAAGAAGTACAATACGCGCTTAACTGTCCTTAAATCCTGATCTGCTTCAGCTTCAATTCCTGGATAAAGAATTTTTATAGCAACTTTCTTCCCTTGGAAAAAGCCAACGTGAACCTGACCGATAGAAGCACTGGCAATGGCTTCTGGCTCAAAAGAATCAAATACTTCATGGATTTTCTTAGAAAAATGAAGGTTCCACCTTTTTTCGACTTCTGGAAAAGGATGTGCTGGGACTTTGTCTTGGAGTTCTTGCAATTCCCAAAGGAATTCTTCAGGAAGAATATGGAAGAGATTGCTCAAAAACTGTCCCAACTTGATATAAATTCCCCCCAGTCGAAAGAAGAGGATTTTTGCCCTCTTTCCTTCCCTTTGGAAGAAATGAGAACGCTTCCGTTCCCAATCTTTTTTTGGAAAAAAATAGCTACTGAAACTTAGCCACTTATAACGAATGTATACGGCAACGCAATAAAGGTAAATCGCAAGGGCACGGGCTCGAATTCTTTTTTTCAATTGAGGTTGCCCTTCTGGATTTTTTCCATGATAGCGAGTATCTCTATGTTATCTTGCAAACTACATTCCCGAAAGCTCTGATTCTTTTTTATCACATCAACTATCTCTTGATAGACACCAATAAATGCGGAATCCAGAATCCGTTTGGGGAAAGGAAATGGGCTGGCAACCAAACTATTGAATCCTTGGTAAAGAGAAGATTTCATACTTTGGAGAAACTGAAAACCATCGTTTGAAAGAACGATTCGATGGGAGGTAGTCATGATATCTAGCTCAAATTGAAAGTAGTCTCTTCCACCCGACACTTCGAACAGAATCTCCACTTCCGGTTTGGCTGATAGCCAAGCAATCACCCGTTCGGGGTTCTGATTCTTTTTCCTTTGGAAAGACTTTGCCCAATTGATTTGGAGAGTAGGAAAAAACCATTGCACCAAATCCAAAGCATGTGTTCCATCGTGGAACAGAGGTCCGCCCCCTTTGCCGGTGAATGCCATTCCTGGATTTTTACTGGAAGTAAAGACATTTGCTACAACTCTCTTAACCTTTCCCCAATTCCCTTGCATTAGGTTTGCCTTAGCAAACTGGTAGTGTGGATGGTATCTTCTTTCATGGTTTACCCAAATGGTAGCTCGTTTTTTTTTTTTTTTTCTCAGGAGAGAAAGAGCATCTTTCTTGCGGAGTGCGACTGGTTTTTCTATGAGAAGAAAGCGATAGCCTTTTTCCAGTGCTTTGACTGCTAAAGGAAAGTGGCTTTCTGAGTCCGTACTGACTACCAGTAAATGATTGGGGTTTTGCGGAGGTGGGAGGCTCTCAATTTCAGAAAAAAGAGATTTTGGGTTTACCTTCCAGTCCTTGGCAAATAGCTCGAGGCGGTCGTTTTGCAAATCGACACCATTTGCAAAATGAAAGTGTTTTTTCCCAAAAGATCCAAAGACCACGCCTGCGTGGGTACACGGTTTCCTGCGCAAAGGGTCTTTTTCTAAGAGACTTGCGATTCTGCCAAGACCAACCAGAGTCACCGGGATTTTTGAGGATTGCATTGAAGTTTTTCTTCCAAGGGTAGCTCTTTCGATTCAATGTGGTCAAGGTAAATTATGATAGCCCCCTTCCACTACTCTGTTTTTGCTATTTGCTCTATTTTAAACGAGGCGACTTCTCCCGCTCTTTGGAATTCTGGAGAGTTTGGATCGATCACCACTTCTTCCCGAGAAAGCAAACCTGGTTCATTGTTTGTGCCCTTGGTCGCAAACCGAGATGGGCATGATTTTATTGGGGAAGCCTTAGACAATGGGGCTACAGGATTTCTTTGTCAAAGAAACCACCCAATCCTAGACAAGCTCTCTCCTGAAAATCGGCAAAAGGCAATCCTGGTCACAGACACGCTACTTGCTTTAGGAGCCTTGGCAAATTTCCACCGGAAGCGATTCACAGCCCTTGTCATTGGGATCACTGGATCTTCTGGAAAAACAACGACCAAAGAATTGATTGGTGCCCTGTTTTCTGATTGGAAAGCAAATCAAGTAGTAATCACTGAAAAGAACTATAACAATGAAATTGGAGTTCCTTTTACATTGTTTCGAATGACGGAAAAAACAAAGGTCGTCGTCTGTGAAATGGGAATGAACCATCGAGGCGAAATTCGTCGATTGTCGATGATCGCCGAACCAAACATTGCCGTTATAACAAATATTGGATCTGCGCATATTGAAAACCTAGACAGCCCTGAAAATATCGCCTATGAAAAATCCGAAATTGCAGATGGTTTGCGAAGAGGTGGGGTTCTTTTTGTTCCGGAATCCGTAGCCTATCGAAATATAGTCGAAGAAGTTGCCAGAAAAAACAATTCACAACTCATCTACTGGACCACAAAGCCAAATGATTTTTTCCAAATTACGAAAGAGAAGAAACAAGGGTTTGATTTTCTATACAAAGGTGAGAAATTTCAATGGAAGGTTCCTGGGCTCGCTTTGCTTTCCAATGCATTGGGGGCGATTGCCTTGGGCGAGTACCTTGGAATTCCAGCCCCTTCCTTAGCAAAAACCATTAGCAAATACTCTTCTCCAGCAAAACGACTGACACTGATTTCTGGCTACTATTCTGTCATTGACGACTCCTACAACGCAAACCCGGAGTCAATGATGTCTTCTATTTCAGCGAGTCTACAAATTGCCGTGAAAAAACCGATTGTTTGGATTCTAGGAACCATGAAAGAGCTTGGCAAATACTCAGAAAAATACCACCGCGAAGTGGGTGAATTTCTGCCCAAACAAAAAGGGTTTTTGGTTTCGTTTGGGGAAGAAGCAGAATGGATTGCAAAAGCCTATCAGAGCGAATCAAAGAAAAGCTTCCCTTCCAGCGATGAAGATATCAAAGATTTAATTGGATTCTGCAAAGCAAACTTCCCTAAGGGCACAGTCTTTCTCGTCAAAGGGTCCAGATCCATGAAAATGGAAAGGATTGTGGACAGCCTTAGAGAAATAAAAGATTGAATCAATAGAGTAAGACCTTAATACATTCTTATGTCAAACCTTCCTAAAGTTGCAGTGATTATGGGTTCTCATTCGGATTGGGAAACCATGAAATCAGCCTGTGAAATTCTAAATGAGTGTCAGATCCTGTATCACAAAGAAATCGTTTCAGCTCATCGATCTCCTGAGCTTATGTTTGAATTCTCGAAAACTGCACATTCGAAAGGATTTCAAGTGATCATAGCTGGAGCCGGTGGAGCCGCTCACTTACCTGGAATGGTTAGTTCACTCACTACTTTACCCGTATTAGGTGTTCCTATACAATCCAAAGCATTGCAAGGTCTAGATAGTCTTTTGTCGATTGTTCAAATGCCTAAAGGGGTTCCCGTTGGTACCTTAGCAATTGGAACCAGTGGAGCCGCCAATGCGGCAATACTCGCATTGCGAATTCTATCTTTACAAGACGAAGCACTTTCAAAAAAGCTAACAGCTTACGCAATCCGAAATAGAGACGAAGCCCTTTCTAAAAACTCCGATCTAAAAGAATGAGTTCTTTTCCTAAAAAGATTGGAGTCCTAGGCTCTGGACAACTGGGCTTGATGTTTTCGGAAAGAGCCAGGCACTTGGGATACGAAGTCGTTTCCTATTCCCCTGATCAAAATAATCCAATGCAGCAAAACGGATTTAAAGTATGCAATGGATCCTTTAGCGACCGAACTGCGCTAGAGTCTTTTTTGAAAGAAATTGATCTATTGACTTTTGAATTTGAAAACATTCCTCCAGAGACTTTGGATTTTATCGAAGAGAGAGCAAAAGCCTTAAACATTAAAGTTTCTCCAAACACAAACTCTTTAAAGATCGCACAAAATCGATATTTGGAGAAAAGCCATTTTCAATCTTTAGGTTTCCAGACAGCGCAATTCTTTCAAATCACAGAGTCGATTGAAGAATCTTATTCCCCCTTTCCTTTTCCTTGGATTGTTAAGACAATTCGCTTTGGGTATGACGGCAAAGGACAAACAAAAATTAAGAACCAGCTCGAATGGATCAATTTCCTCCAAAAAGTGAAAGCTGAGTCAGCCTATAACGATTATATAGTAGAATCATTTGTTCCCTTTGAAACAGAAGTTAGTGTTATTCTAGCCCGGTTTGAAAATGGTAAGACATTTACATATGGAACCATTGAAAATCGACATTCACATCATATCTTAGATCTGTCCATTTTTCCTGCTGAAATTCCTACTAGTTTACAAAAAATGGCAATCTCTCAAACAGAAGCCTTGTCACATTCTCTCGGTTATGTTGGTGTTTTAGGAATGGAGTTTTTTGTTACCAAAGACTCTTTGATTGCCAATGAGTTTGCACCGAGACCTCACAATTCGGGTCATTTTAGCCAAGACTGCAATTCATTGTCACAATTCGATTTACAGTTGTTTTCTGTTTTGAATAAAAGTCTGCAATCTTGGACAGAACCATCCCCCACGATTATGAAAAACTTAGTTGGGGAAGATTTCAGTCGACTGCTCCCCATTGTTAGAGAACTTTGCACAGACTCAAGATACCAAATGCACTTATACAATAAAGCAGAAGTTAGAACGGGAAGAAAAATGGGTCATTTGAATTTTAAAGGAAGTTTGAAAGACTTGGACAAAAGACTATTAGATTGATTAAAACTTAGATAGAATCTTTTCCCCCCAATCGCGCACGTTTCCAGCACCAATCGTGAGTAAAATGTCGTCTTTATTCATAGAACTGGCAATCTGTTTTGCCCCAACTTCTAGAGTTACGTCTAATAGGTTCACTTTGCATTCTGGTTTTTTTCTTAAAATGGAATCGAAAATCAGTTGGGTTGTCACACCAAAGATAGGAGATTCTCCTGCTGAATAAATTGGTAATAAAAATACTTCATGACTAATCAAAAGAGATTCGGCAAATTCTTCAAATAGCAATTGGGTTCTTGTAAATCTATGTGGCTGAAAAACAGTTACCAGTCTACCCTTACCTTGCAACTTCGAGATGAGAGCCTTTTCAACTGCTATGATCTCAGTAGGATGGTGGCCATAATCATCGTAAACCGAAAAACCCTTTGAATGAAATCCGAGTAGTTCTTGTCTTCTTTTTACTCCTTTATAGTTCTCCAATTGGCGCAATGCCTCTCGTTCGGTGAGGCCTGTTTTTAAAAATGCACAAAAAGCACACAAAGCATTTTTTAGGTAATGGCTTCCATCAAAAGGAAGACTGAGCTCCCAATCTTTTTTCTCTTCGTTCATTCGAAAAGAAATGGAATTGTTTTTAATTTCAAAGAACACAAAATCAGCACGGGGAAAAAGAGTCACAAGCTTAGAAACAATTGCGGAGTCTTTTGAAATCAAAATGGTTAAACTGTCAAAAAGGAAAGAATCAGAGGTCTTAAGATCGGTAAACAAGAGTATTTCTTGAATTCCAGGATCATCCCCCTGTAAAATGATATGTCCTTTTCTTTCGAATCCCAAGTATTTTAAAAAAGCCTCATTTAAGTTTGTCCGTTTTCCATAGTAGTCTAGGTGGTCGTTGTCTATATTGGTTAAAATTCGAATGTCTGCAGAATGATTTAAAAAAGTACCATCTGATTCATCTGATTCATAGACAGCCCATTCCCCATTTCCAAATCGGCCACCTACTGAATCGTTGAAAAACACCTCGCCCCCAACCATAAAGCTAGGATCTTTTCCAAATTCTAAGAGTCCTTGTGCCACCATAGCCGATGTAGAAGTCTTTCCATGAGAACCCGCAATGGAAATAGTCTTTCTTTGGGAAAACAGAGAATGTAAGACTTTTGATCTATGATATGCTTCTAACAAAAGAGAAGAATCAGAATAATTTTTCCATGCTAGGTTGTCTTTGATAGCAGAACTATAAACAATATTTTGCTTTTCAGCATCCAAGTCCTTTGGTAATTCATTTGTTAATTCAATGTCTCGATCGACGAGCTTTTTGGGAATGTTTTCCAGTTTTTGGTCATACCCTTTCACAATTAAGCCTGCATCTAGCAAAATATGCGCAAGGCTAGACATGCCGGAACCACCAATGCCCAAAAGAAAAAATTCCTTTTTTAAGTCCAAAGGCTAAGATTCCTGTTTCAAGAAATACTGAATCGTTTGGAAAGCAGAATTGATATTGGAAAGCCTAAGCGAATTGTGCCCCATTTCTTTTAAGGCTTCCGTGTTTGTTTTCCACTTCAAAAGAATGGAAATAAGTTCTCTGGGATCTTCTGAAGTAGAATGAATCACCGAGGCGGCACCCTCCTTTTCTAGAAAGTCTGCGTTAGCTTTCTGGTGATTGTCAGCGGCAAAGGGATAAGGAACCAAAATCATGGGGAGTCCAAAAATCAAACATTCTGCGACGACTCCAGCTCCGGATCTAGCTATCACTAGATTTGCCCATTCGTAATTTGGTTTCATATCATTTGTATATGAAATAAGCTCTGTATTCTCTGAAGCCTTTTCTTTGGTTTCTTCGTACAATGCAGTGCCAGTCAAAAGCCTAAATTGAAACTTTGAAGCTATTTCGGAGTTTTCCAATGCATTTAGGATCATATTGTTAAGCTGACGAGCGCCTTGCGATCCTCCCAAAACCAGAACATTGATTTGAGTTTTTCGATTATCTGTAAGATTTTCATTCAACCTTAGATTGATTTTTTCGGGTAATACTCGTTTGCGAATGGGGTTGCCTAGAATCTTAGAATCCTTTCCTAAATCTATCTGACTAGGAAAACTGTACGCCAATTTTTTTGAAAACCTTGCAAAGATTCGTGTTATCTTACCAGGCATGCAATTCTGCTCACAAAGATAGATCGATTTACGAAAAATCAATGCATAGACAAGGCCAGGTATAGTAGAATAACCACCCATTCCAATCACAGCATTTATCTTGTGTTTTTTGAACTGAAAAAAAGTTCTAATAAAATCGAAAAAAAATAGAATTGGGAAAGTAAGAAAACGTGTCCATTTCCAAAGTGGAGAGTTATGCCACAAAACCAAACAAGGACTGGATTCCAAATCTGGGTTGTTTGAGTTTCTCTTCAAGGAATGCAAACAAACAAACTCAACTGAGAAAAAATCAGACCTATCCGTTAAGATTTCCGCCAAAGCAATCCCGGGTGAAATATGCCCCCCAGTTCCCCCAGCTAGAATTGCAATCCTGTGTTTCATACAGCCAAATTCTCCCTTCTTGTTATATTGGCAAGGATTCCGAAAAGAAAGAAAACTGTTACTAGAGATGATCCTCCATAACTAAAAAAAGGCAACGAAATCCCAGTCACAGGGACTAAACCAGTAACAACAAAAAGATTTATTAAGACTTGTGTGGCGATGAGTAGGACAATTCCTGTGCCGAGTAAAAACCCTTCTTTTTCTTTGACTCGTAGTAAATTTTGAAGACTTCGAATCAATAGAAAAAGGATCAAAACAAAAAAGGCTGTAAATCCTAAAAAACCAAAATCCTCAACGAAGGCCGCCATTACAAAGTCCGTATGAGAATATGCTAAATATCGGTGAGAAAATCCCGATCCAATCGGATTTCCAAAAGTTCCTCCATCTAAAAAGGCACGAAACGATGTAACAATTTGATGTCCTTCATCAAACCGGTATTTGTAAGGATCCAGCCAAATATCCAATCGTTTCTTTCGATATCCAACTTGTGTCATTAATACAGCTAACAAGGGAATCGCGCTAATTACAAGAAGAATGATTTTATGAATGGGAAATCCAATCAATATCGTATAGAAAAGAATAACGATGGAAATCTCCATTGTTGTCCCAAAGGCTGGTTCCAAAACAATTAGAACCAAAATGAGCAAAATCAAAGAGATCGATGTAAGATTTTTCCTTGTCCAGAAAGCATTCTGAAAGTTGAAATGGGAGTAAAAATGAGAAAGAAATAAAAGAACTGCTATCTTGCTGAACTCCGATGGCTGTATTTGAAATCCCCCAATTTGAATCCATCTATGAAAGTTCCTTCCATAGCTCGTTGAAACTGATTTCCCAAGTCCTGGAAAAAAAACTAAAATCAAGAGAACTGCGGATACCAAAGCTAATGGAAAAGAGAAACGAATCAATATTCGATAATCTAAGTTAGCAAAGAACAGAAACCCTAAGCACCCCATCCCTCCCCAAAAAAGTTGTTTCTTTAGATAATGAAAAGAGTCATTAAACTCGCGTTCCGCTGGAAAAACACTTGCGCTAAACATAGCAGACAAGCCTAATCCGAACAATAAAAAAATGGAAAGAAGCCAAAGCTCGTCAAAAGCGGTTTGATCCTGCTTTGTACTTCGCATAAACTAACTTATTGTATCTTCAATGTAGAAAGAGAAATAATACTAAGCAGAATTGCGACAATCCAAAATCGAATCACCACTTTTTCTTCTGACCAGCCCAAAAGCTCAAAATGGTGATGCAAAGGAGCCATTTTGAAAATTCGTTTCCCAGTTAATTTAAATGATCCAACTTGCAGAATCACACTTACTGCCTCGGCAACAAAGATACCCCCAAGAATAACCAATAAAATTTCTTTTTTTAGTATAATTGCAGTTAAACCTAAAGTTGAACCTAAAAATAAAGAACCAGTATCCCCCATAAATACTTGGGCAGGGTGACAATTGAACCAGAGAAAACCTAGAAGAGCTCCTGATAGGGCAGAAAGAAAAACGGAGTATTCATGAGCTCCTGGCAAGTAAGGCAAGTTCAAGTAATTTGCGGCCACTGGTGTGCCCGAAACATAAGCAAGAATTGCGAGCGTTGCACAAGAAATGATTACCGTTCCTGTTGCAAGTCCATCCAAACCATCTGTTAGATTTACTGCATGGGATGACCCAATTAAAACTAAAATCCCAAAGGGAATAGCAAGTATACCCAAAGTAATGACTGGACCCTTTACAAATGGTAAGAAAAGATCTGTTATCTCAAAAGGGATTCCTTTTGATTCAATGCTATTTGCCTTTCCAGTTTTAAAAAAATACAAACTGATTACTGTTATGGCAATAATAATTGTTATAATGAATTTAGTTCGTGCCCGCATTCCGCCTTTGACTTTCTTAACCGCTTTCATGTAATCATCGGTGAAACCCAATGCACAAAAAGCTATCGCCGAAACTAAGAGTAAGATTACATTTTCGTTTTTTAGATTCCCCCAAAGCAAGGTAGAGATTGTCAGAGAAAAGATCATCAGTAAACCTCCCATTGTCGGAGTGCCTGTTTTAGCGGCATGGCTTTCTGGCCCATCTGTTCGAATGGTCTCTTTGAATTTTAAATCTCTAAGAAAAGCTATCATTCTTTTTCCAAAGAGAAAGGTGATGAACATAGAAGTAAGTCCTGCCATCAAGGCTCGAAAAGTAACATACTGGAAAATTCGGATGACACTGGCATCGGAGCCTAATTGCTCATAAATCAATTGGAACATACTATTGTTTTCGACGGTTCTTCAAATTTTCAAAAGCCCTCATAAGCTCTTCTTTGTCATCAAAATGGGTTTTTTCTTTGCCAATGATCTGGTAGTCTTCATGACCCTTCCCTAGAACGGCAAGAATTCCTCCCTTTTCCAAAAGGGCCACACCGCGTTCAATGGCTTCACGCCTATTTTCTATCTTTTCGTATCTTGTGAAGCTGGCAGAGAAGCCTTTCTCCATTTCGGAAAGAATCTTTGCTGGACTCTCTGTCCTTGGATTATCGGAAGTAATGATAATGTAATCAGCTAACTTTTCAGCGATACTTGCCATAATTGGTCTTTTGGTTCGATCACGATCACCACCGCAACCTAAAATACAGACCAATTGATGTGGTTTGATTTCAAGACAAGAATTCAAAATGTTTTCCACAGCATCAGGCGTGTGCGCATAGTCAACGAGTCCAATCGAACCGGTTTCCGGGAAAGGAACTACATCGAATCGCCCTCGAATGGTTGGTATTTTTTGGATAGCATCTAAGATTCCTACCCAAGAAAATCCCAATTCAAAGGCAATAAAACTAGCAAGTCCAACGTTTTGAGTGGCAAATCCTCCTAACAAGTTCGTGTTTGCCTTTCTCACTTCTTGCAAAGGCATTCCAATGAATTTGCGGTGAAGTCTAAAGCTGGATCCAGTTAAACTTAGCATTGGTGAAGATATTTGGTATTCGCCAGTCGTGCCACATAAAACTACCCGTGACGTTAGATTCATTTTTTTAACTTTTTCCAGAACCAAATTTGACCCTGGAGCATCCGATAGAATCATACCAAACTTTTTTTCTTTTCTAGATTCTTCTAATAATTGAAAAATACGACATTTACTTTCAAGATAGTCTTCCATTGTTTTGTGGAAATCCAGATGGTCTTGAGTGATATTGGTAAAGCCTATTGCATCCACCTGCACCCCAGCAACTCTTCCCAATTTTAAGCCATGAGAACTCATTTCCATAAAGACGTATTCAACGTTTTCATCTAACATTTTATGAAGAATCTTTTGCAAAGAAGAAGCATCGGGTGTTGTGTATTCTGATTCAATAACCTCTTCATTTATTTTGATATGTATAGTGCCTATGATACCTACTTTTTTTCCGAATGATTTAGCAATATGGGCAAGAATCTGTGTAACAGATGTTTTTCCATTGGTTCCTGTAATTCCGATTATTTTTAATTTATTACTGGGGTTGCCCAAAAGAAAAGATGCAATCCTTCCATGCAAATCCCCGATAGAATTCTCAGATTTTAAAACCAAAGGAATTGCATTCCCAAAATCTTCATTTAGTTTTTGATTGGTGAGGAGAGCAAGAGCACCTCTAGTATTTGCATCATCCAAATATTTTTTTTGCAAATCAGGGTTCTCTTCTGTTAAAACGAAGATGTCCCCCTTCTCTATTCTACGAGAATCGGCTTGTATATAATTGATTTCTAAATCAGGATTGCCTGATACCAGTGATAGTTCGGAGAATTCGGATAAAATGGCTTTGATCTTCATCGAGATGGGTTCTCAGGTAAAGCAGGTAGTTCCACTGTTACAATTCGACCAACAGCACTGATCGGAAGAAACTGATACGTTTTCCTGTAAAGAGCTTCGATTCGTTCCGCGGAAGTGTAGGACACAATTCCAATTTTTAATTCGTCGTTTTTTCGAATCAATTCTTTCTTTAGAACTAATTTTTGTCTTACGGAACGTCTAGCTTTCGCTTTTTCAACCCCTTGCCAGATCAAAAGAAAAAGTAACAGATACAATGGTATCAAACCCACAATCATTCGAACAATTGTGGAGAATTCTGCCATGCTGAACCAAGAAATAGGCTTACTTTTTGATTCCGTACTCATTCTTTTTAAAGGTATCGGAAGATTTTTGCAAACCACGGAGTTTAGCGGAGCGAGATGCACGATTTCGAGAGGATTCGTTTTCCGTCGGTAGAATGGGCTTTTTAGTTAGAATCTGAAATCCCCCTTCCTCTTGCTTTTCCCTAAATTTCCATTTTACAATTCGATCTTCCAAAGAATGAAAAGAGATCACAGCCATTACCCCATTTCGGTCCAGCAAGTCTGGGAGGTTTTTCAAAGCCTTTTCGGCATGGACTAGCTCTTGATTCACTGCGATTCGAAGAGCTTGGAAAACTCGAGTTGCTGGATGAGCTTCTTTCGGCCAGAATTTTCGAGGAATGCTACGCTCCACTGCTTTCACTAGATCGAGAGTAGTTTCAAATTTATTCTTTTGTCTTTCTTGGACAATGGTTGTAGCAATCCGAAGTGCCCATTTCTCCTCACCGTATTCCTGGAAAATCTTTTTTAAAGAAAGAACCGTTTCGTAGTTCAATAGATCTTTTGCTGATTGGTTTCCCACTTTTGCCTCAAGTCGCATATCCAGAGGCTCATCCATTTTTAAAGTGAACCCTCTACCAGAATGAAGAAAATGATACAGGGAAACTCCGAGATCCAAAAGAATACCTTGGAAACCTGAAATTCCCAATTCTTTCAAATCGTTGGAATTGATTTCCGAAAAATTCTTAACTTGCGACACGATGTTTCGACCCGGCGGTAAATTGGCTAAAGCCCGCTCGAGCATTTCAGGGTCTCTATCGACTATAAATAGGTTAGCTTGGGGAAACGCCTCTAGGATGAGCCGAGAATGCCCTCCTTCGCCTGCTGTACCATCTAAAAACCAAATCGAATCTGAATTAGAGGCCCCTAGTTGCAAAAGAGCTAAAACTTCAGAGGGGAGAACGGAAATGTGTTTTTCCACAGTACTACTTTCTGTTGTAATTTGTCTCAAAATCCTTGCAATCCCGAAAACTATCTTCGAGATGGGAAAGATGGACCAGGATATCCCTCTTAGGAAAAACCTTTTTTCAACTTCTAAATTGGGTTATGCCAAAGGAGATAGACCCGAGGTTGAATGCATTCTTTGTGGGGTTCGGGACAAAGACCCAAAAGTAGCCAATCTAACCATTTTTGAATCGGAATTAAGTATTGTTAGTGTCAATCTCTATCCATACAATCCGGGTCATTTGATTGTTTTTCCCAAACGTCATATTGTTTCTTACGAAGACTTATCTAGCGAAGAAGCTTTGGATATTCACAATCTGACTTCCAAAGCGATGTTGATTTTAAAAAAGAAATGGAACGCTCCAGGTTTTAACTTGGGTTACAACCTAGGAAAATTTGCTGGAGGATCGATTCCGCATATTCACCAACATATTGTTCCTCGATTTCAAAACGAAGCAGGCTTTTTAGACGTCCTCGCGAACACAAGAATCGTCATTTACGAACCTTTGGAAATGTGGAAAGAACTAAAACTGATTTGGGAAAACGATTAGCTTTTCTTTTGATACACAGTGTGACCGAGAAACTTAAATCGATCGGAAATGCCAAACATGGTTTCGGAGTGTCCTAGAATTAAGTATCCGAAAGGTTTTAGAACTTCTTCGAATTGAGAAAAAATGGCTTTCTGCGTAGGTTTATCAAAGTAGATTACAACGTTTCTACAAAAAATCAAATCTAGTTTATCTCGAATAGGAAAAGGATGCTGTAGCAAGTTCAACTGTTTGAACTCTATCATACTTTTCAAATGTGGCTTTGCCTCATAAGTGGTTTGGTCTCCTGTGACTACTTTATTGAAGTGTTTGGATTTCAAAGCATCTGAAACAGGTTCCAATCTGTCCGCTTTGTATATTCCCTGCTTGGCGGTGTTTAAAACCTGGGTATCAATGTCTGAAGCCATGATTTTAATGGTCCAACCTGATTTGTTTGCAAAATAATCGTAAGCAGAAATGGCAATAGAATATGGTTCTTCCCCGGTTGAAGAAGCTGAGCACCAAATTCTTAGCACCTTTTGAGCACCAAGGCTTGCTTCCATTTCAGGGAAAAAATTGGCTTTTAAAAAGTCAAAGTGATGCATCTCTCGGAAGAAATCCGTTTTGTTTGTAGTTAAACGGTTTATCAATTCCTGCATTTCCGTTTTGGCAAAAAGACTGTCTTTTTTTAGTCTTCCTACATATTCTTCAAAGCTTCCAAGGGATAAGGTTCTCAGTCTAACATTTAGGCGAGATTGAACCATTATTTTTTTATGCGGAGCAAGGACAATTCCAGACTGTTTGTAAATCAGATCTTTGATAAAATCAAATTCGGGGTCGCCAATTGTATTCAAATTGCTTTTAAAGTCCATGCGTTCCTTCTTCTCTTCAAGAAAACCGAGAAAACTCTCCAAGACAAGCGGATTTTTAGTTTATGAGAGTGGGCATTGTAAAACATGTCAACGCACGCCCGTTAACTCTTTATTTTGAAGAAAACCAAGGCTTTGAAGGAATTTACGATCATCCTAGCCAGTTGATCCAAGATCTATTGGCAAGGAAAGTGGACTTTGCACTTGTTTCTTCTATAGAAGTGCTTAGGCATTCGGATCAGTTGGACTTTTTCTCAGAAGTAGGAGTCTTTGCTGGCAAAAAAGTTCGCTCGATTCTGTTTTTTAAAAACAGTACTGAAAAATTTCCGCCCGAAACGGTCTATACGGACAGTGGCTCGCGAACCAGCGTGGCTCTTTTGCAATGCTTGTTTCATCTCACTTATAAGACCATTCCCAAAGTTGTTTCTTTGCCAGCCGCCGAGATTGAAGAGCTCCTTAGCTCTGGCAAAGGCTCCCATATGCTCTTCGGAGACCATGCTCTTCTTTCAAAAACAGATTCAAAAATCTTTGAAACGATTGATTTAGCTTCATGGTGGTTTGAAAAGACAGAGCTTTACTTTGCTTTCGCATTCTGGGCTTATCCAAGACAGGCAAATTTGAACCCTTCTATCTTCAAACAAGCTTTAGATTACGGAAAGAAGAACTTAACACGAATCATCGAAAAAGAAGCAAGGTTTCCAAAAGAAACCTTAGAAGTTTATTTTACCCAAGAACTTATTTTTGAAACCAATCCTCTTGTGAAAAAAGGATTCTTGAAATTTTCTGAACTATGCGATGAACTTGGTCTGCTTCATCATACCAAAACAGAATCTTTTTAAAAGAACCGAATTTTAGTTTCCCAGTTTTTTCCTTCTATAGAGTTCGCATCCATTGTTTCTGTCGCAGAGAAACCATATTGAAGCATTCCCAATCCAACAAAACCTTTGTTACTACTACATTCGGAATCTTTAGGGAAATAGACTCGAAACTGAAGCTTTCCATCTTTCAACAATCGCAGAGACTCGCTGACTATTTTCTTTTCACCGGAACTGGAAGATTCAAGGATTTTTGAAGCAAAACCAGGGAAATCTCGTTTGATCGATACTGATTTTTGTTTTACTTTCACAGATGAATTTCCAAGTAACAATGTCTCTAAAGTAGACACATCTTCAAAATCTACCTTGTAAGATACTTTGCCTTTTCTTTTAAAAGGAGAGTCCAGAATTTCTGATTTATCGAGCTCACGAAAGGAAAAATCACGGAGAACAAAACCTAAGTTCACTTTCTTTTTAATTCTTTTTTGTACATCAAGTTCTTGAGTAGGCAGGAATTGAATGAGGGATTCCTGGGAATCTTTTTTTAAAGGAACTATATAACTTATCTCAAGGGTTCCTGAATTCGGTTTACGAAAAAAAATAGTTTCTTCGTACTCAAAGCAATTTTGTAAGAAAAGACAAGATAGAAAAAGGATAGAAAGGAATCGAGAGGGCACTCTTAAGCCTCGATTCCTTGGCAGGCTCAGTCAAGTCTATTTTGAAACTGGATACGCTTCATTGCCGTGTTCTAAAATGTCCAATCCAATGATTTCCTCGTCCATAGAAACCCGAATTCCAACTGTGTATTTCAAGATCAGGAAGACTAGCAAACTAGTTGTAAAGGTCCAAACAAAGGCTGTGGCAATTCCGATTCCTTGAGCAATGAGCTGGTAGGTTCCACCCCCATACAAGTAGCCAGTATCCAAATTGAAAAGCCCAACGGAAAGAGTACCCCAGGCACCGCAGACCCCATGGACAGAAATTGCTCCCACTGGGTCATCAATTTTGATTTTATCAAAAAACAATACGCTAAAGACAACGAGAACTCCTGCCACAAAACCAATGGCAACCGCCCCCGAAATGCTGACATTATCACAGGGTGCCGTAATGGCAACGAGACCGGCTAAGGCTCCATTCAATGACAAGCCAATCTCAGGTTTTTTAAATAAGATCCAGGTAACTATCATGGATCCCATAGCCCCAGCACAAGCCGCCATATGAGTCATCACAGCGATTCGGGCAAAACTGCCTTCTCCAACAGAAGTCGTAGAACCAGGGTTAAACCCAAACCAACCAAACCATAAAATGAAAACTCCCAATGCCGCCATACTCATATTATGCCCTAAAAGTGGATAGATTCGTCCATCTTCTTGGAACTTTCCTACACGAGGTCCAACAATTAGAGCACCAGCGAGCCCAGCCCAGGCACCTACACTATGCACAACGGTGGAACCTGCAAAATCTAGAAAGTTACGTCCTTCTACACCTTCAGAACTTCCGATCTGGAGGTTTTCTAAAAAACCGGAACTCTTTCCGAATAAGCCAGCCCAAGCAAATGAACCGAAGATTGGATAAATAACGGCTGTGATAACAATCGAAAAGAGCAAGTAGGTATGAAACTTGGTTCTTTCTGCCATTGTTCCAGAAACAATTGTTGCCGCCGTAGCCGCAAAAACTATCTGGAAAATGAAAAAGGTATAATTGCCAGCTTCCATTTCTCCTTTATCGGAGTTGAGAAGGTTTTCAGCAAGACTCCACTGCCCTAGACCAAAGTCTTTAAAGACTGCTTCTCCAAACATCAAAGAAAAACCAACTAACCAAAAAGCCATTGCTCCGAATGACATATCTGCAAAGTTCTTCATCAAAATGTTTACTGTGTTTTTAGCACGAGTAAACCCAGCTTCCACAAAAGCAAAGCCTGCTTGCATAAAAAATACCAGAAAAGCGGCGATGCAAGTCCAGACCCAATCTGTCTCGGATCGCAATGTTGCAATATCCGATTTTAAAGAATCGAGCGTTACTTCAGGCGGAGCTTCTACAGGCATCTCGTCTGCAAACAATAAGCCAGTTGTGGCTAAAAAAAGAAATATGAGTTTTACCATAGTTAACTTGCTCTTTTCAAAAAGGTTTCTAGTTTGTGAAGGCTTGCCTTTAGCTCTGGGCTATGAGGAGTATTTTTAACACCTTGTTTTAAGACTTTAAGGGCTTTTGGCTTTTCGTTTTCTTTCAGATAGCACTGAGCAAGTAAAATGCTCGCTTTGGCGAAAGAATGATCGAAAGACAATGCCTTCTTTAAAGCACGTTTTGCGGCAGGAATTTTTCCAGCCTTGTAGTATGCTCTTCCAACTAAGTAAAGTGTAGTAGCCGCAGAGTCACCTGATGACCGAAGATACTGTTCAAAGTATTTTAAGCTCTCATCATATTTTCCATCGCGGAAGTACATTTTTCCGAGGAACATAAGCGTCTCTTTTAAAGAGGAATCTATGGAATGAGCCTTCAAAGCAAGGGCATAAGCATCTTCCCATTTTTGATTTTTACTTGCTTCCTTGGCTTTTTCTAAAAATTCAAGGGCGAGAGGAATGCTATTGGAACAATACAAAAATAGAAAAGAGAGATCGTCTCCGTTAGGAGTCTGGCCCTGGAATTCTCTAAATCTTTGCACAAAACGCTTGCCCAATTCTTTCACATCCAGAAATTCAGGACGGTCAGCTAGTAGAGCATCTTTTTCTTCGGATAACCATTGCTTGATTCTATCTTGACCAGCTTCTTCTTTTTCTTCATTTCTTTGTTCACAGAATCCATCTGAAATCAGTAAAAGAAAGTCACCCGGCTCAAGCTTTCCTTGTTTTTCTTCATAGTCTGTTTTTCGAACAGGTAGAATTCCCAAAGGAACGCCTTTCGTGTCATACTGTTCCAATACTCCCGTTTGAGCATGGAAGTGAATCATCTTCTGATGCCCTGCATTTACGTAACCAAACGTATAATCGCTAAATATTCGAACTAAAAATGCTGTAAAGTACGTGGATTCGGGCAACTGTTCTCTTAAGTTTTCCCCTAGCTCTTCCATTATTTCAGTCAACCCCAATCCTGATAAAACACTGCGTCGGAACTGATAATGAATCGCCATGGTCACAAGAGCCGCAGGGATTCCATGGCCTGAAACATCGATATTCATGGCAGTTAAAGAGGCTCCGCCCCGCACAATATCTACTAAATCCCCACTGACTTCCGCCATAGGTTCATAATGCGAAGAAAAATATAGCCCATGCCAGGCACTTAAGTCTTGAGGTAAAATCTGGTTCTGAACATTTCTCCCCATTCGCAAATCCCATTCTAATTGGGATAGAATAGCCGCCTCACGAGCCCTTGCTGTAAGAAGACCTTCAATCAGACGAACTCCGGACAAAGCCAAAGCCAGTTGAGCAGTTAAGGATTCTAAGATTTCTAAATCGTCTTCTAAGTAAAAGTTCTCTCTGTCGCTTTCGACTGCCAAAGTGCCTAAAATCTCATCTTTCTGTTTGATGGGGACGCACATAACCGAACGAGTTTTTTCCCCTTCATCCAAATACTGAGGGGAACGAGATAAATCTCCGAAAAGAACTGTTTTCTTTTCTTCAAAAACGGATCCAGAATACCCTTCCCCAGACTTCAAATTTCTCCTAGGGGGTTCTGTTTCTTTTAAAAATTTAACGGGGACTAGAACTTCTCCGTCCCAAAGTCGAAGAGTTGTGTTATCTGCTTCAAAGATTTCTTTGCAGATGAGCATAACTTTGTCGAAGAGCTGCTCTTCTTTGTCTGTATTTGCAAATTCTTTTGAAATGTACAAAAGGATCGCAACTTTGTCTTTGTCAGTTAGGCCTCCCACGACCTTGTTCTGACCCCGGAAATTGACCAACATTCGCTTAGAAACTTTGAAATCAACCATACACGAAACTGTGCAAAAATTGTACCCTGCCAAATATTGCCCAATTTTTAATCAAAACGCTCCCATATAAGGATTAAATGCATTATGTCTCATGCGGCAGAGCGAGTTTGCTTATATTTTAAACAAATTGCCTACATACTCAAACTAGTGGAAAATCCCGAATCATAGCTCAAATGCACCTGGAAACCGAAACGAAATTCAGCACCCAAAGGTGAAGGGTTTCCAAAAACTGCGGTTCGCTGTATAAAACTGGCTAGGTGAATCCCCTTTCCAAAGATAGATGGAAGCAGTTCTCCAGAAATTCCTACGGACGCTCCTGTTGTCCGGACAAAACGTCCTGTATCTAAAGGGAAAGCTTCATTCGTTAAACCAGCTGTGGTTCGAATTCCTATGGGCAACCGATAGCCAAAGCCCAAGGAACCAAATAAAGTTCGGCCCCATCCCTGCTCAAAACTTTTGGCTTCTTCTCTTTCATTTTGAGAAAAGGAAGCACGCTCCCAAAAGATTCGATTCAATTCGGAATAAATGAAAATTTGCTCCGACCAATGGAAATTGAAACCAACTGAGGCTCTTTCCGGTAATTTTTCTTTTAAGCGATCTGATCCTCGATAGGAATCAAATCGAAAACTTCCTGGGCTTTCAACTGCCAACCCAAAAGTGAAACGTGGAGCTTCGTATGACAAATATCCAGCGGCA
>JAIXRB010000071.1 GCA_027485405.1 Leptospiraceae bacterium
GGCTCCGCAGAAGTGCAGGTTGAGACCAAAACTGGGAAGTCTACCATTGCCATTTTGCAGAAAGGTGAGATATTTGGAGAACTTGGTTTTCTTACAAAAACCACAAGAAATGCCAGTATCATAGTGAGAGAACCTGCAAAACTTTTGGTTCTCACTCCCAACGAGTTTCAAAAACTCGAACTGCATCAGCCAGCCATTGCCATTAAACTGTTAACGAATTTGTTTGGGATTTTGGCTAAGCGATTTACAGAAATGTCGGCACGAATGTTAGAGTATCGAGAGATAGCAGAAGAGCATAAGCAAACTATAAAAGACCAAGCAAGTTAGAACCTTGGATTCTAACTTGCACTATTTTTCTGTTAACCGACGTCTAATACAACCTGATCCCAAAGCTTTTTGAAGTTTGATAGAGATTTTTGTTGCCAAGAAATGGAAACGGAACCTCGGATTTTCACTTGGTAGCTTGCTAGTTTTCTAGAATCAATGATGAACATCGAAAAGGTAGTAATCCCCGAACTGTTCACAAACTCCAATTGGGAAAAATCCAAGCATAGAGTAGAGCCGATACATTGTTTTGCAACATCCCTTAAAAACACTTTGATAGGTTCGTAAGACGGTAAATTTTGCAAACGGATAGATCCCGTAAAAGTAGCCGTTTTAGTGGATTCGTTGAATTTGATTTCGTAGTCTAGGTCTTTGATTTCCATATAATAATTTACTTAGATTTCTTCCACGTTGATAATTGTTCGGACATTAATAATGTGAGTATCGGCATCAATTTCTTGAAAACCATAACCGATTCGGACGGAATAGTCTTTGAGCATCATCAAAAGCCCAAGTCCCGACCTTGGATCATCATCTGCTTTCGTTTCCAAAGTTTGAAAATACAACTCTTCTATGTCCTCTTTGACTAGTTTGTTTACATGCTCTTCAAAAGAGTCTCGAAGAGTTTTTGAAGTAATGTTTTCTATATCAATCTTTAAAAGATTTCCATAGTGTTTTAGTTCGAGAGTGATTTTTCCCTCTTTGGCTTTTGAGAATTTAGCGGCATTCTCCAAGAGCTCATTGATGATTGTAGATAGAGAATTGGCTTTTGCTTCGCTTTCTTCATAACAATAGGCATAAAATCCAGCAACAAAGTTTGCTGTCAGTCCACACCTACGCCAGTATGTCATCATGTCGATTGGTTGAAAGTTAAGCTTTAACTGTCCGTCAGCGGGCAGGTTGTCCGGAATGATATTGTATTCGCCTACGATTTTGACCGCATTTTGGTTCATGGGATGCCTCAGTTTATTTTTTGTAGAGATAAGTCTGTATTTTTGTTTTGAATTGAACTCGGTTGGACATGTACTCTGCTTGGCAACGAGCGTAAACGTCCTCCATGCCTTTTGGATGTCCCATAAAAGAAAGCATAGACCACCCCGTCATCATTCCCAAATGAATGGTTGGGTATTCGAGTTTTGGTTTATCATCTATTCCAGAGTTGTTTGCTATAAAGTCGACATGGCTTTCTAGAGTGAGACCTAATTCTTTTGCAAATCCCGGAAGTTTTTCCATCACATAACGGTCTGCTGGGTGAATGGTCGCGTGTTTTTCCACCATTTCGATAAGCACTTCAGGACCTTCGAAAGTTTTGTCGTTTGGACATGTTATGATCAATCTGCCACCTGGTTTTAATATGCGATAGAATTCTTTCATGGCTTTCATGGGATCTGCTAGGTGGATGAGAACCATAGAAGAAAAAACTAGGTCAAACTTAGCATCGGGATAGTCCAGGTTTTGAACATCGGCAACTTTCCACTCTGCCTTGGGGTAGCTTAACTTTCCATACTGCACCATTTGCTCGGATACATCACAGGAATGCCATTTCATCTTTGGGTTTTTTTTCATCAAAAGACCCGTCAATACTCCGGGTCCCGCACCTGCGTCCAAGCCTTCGCCAGAAAAAGTGTCCAAATGGATTGAGTCAAAGTAGGGATCGAGCAAAAGCTTGAATAGGTTTGCCTGGGCGGTTAACCGAGGCATTTCATCGTGTAAAGAAAGTTCTTGGGTGTAGAGATTTGCTGAAGGAGAGGATTCCATGGTTATACTCAAAAGAAACTACAGTTCCAAGCAGTAGTCAAGATTTATTCTCCATCTATGGCTTTCTGGTAGACTTTGGCGTATTCTGGAATTCTTCGTTTCCAGCTCCAATCCAAACGCATGATTTGTTCCCGGATGGTTCTGAATTTGGCTTGGTCTTTGTAGAGGGTCTCTGCTCTTTCTAGCGCATAGGCAAGAGAACCTGGATCTTTGGGTTCGAAAACGATTCCAGTCTGTCTTTCCATAAAAATGGACTCATCGACGGAATCTCGCAGTCCCCCAACTCGGCTGACAATTGGAATCGAGCCGTAGGCATGGCTGTAGAGTTGGTTTAGCCCACAGGGTTCAAACAAAGAAGGCATTAGAAAAAAGTCAGAAGCCGCTTCGATTTTTCTCGCAAACGTTTCGTTGTAACCCTTGAAAAAAAACAATCGATTCTGGTTGTGATGGCTTTGGTGGAAAAGTGCCCCTTCCAGATCAGGATCTCCCGCTCCTAAAAAAATAAAGAAGTGAGCCAAGTTCGGGCGATCCAAAAACGCTTTTAAAAAATCAGAATAGCCTTTTTGGAAAGTCAGTCGACCGATGATTCCAACCAAAGGTCTGAGTGGATCTATTTTTGGTCTTTCGATCTCTTTGTACAATTCAATTTTGTTCTTTTGTTTTTCTGTTTCTGCATTGGCTATTGAATAAGGATAAAAAATGTTTTTATCTATTTTGGGATTCCATTCTTCAGGATCCAAACCGTTCAAAATTCCTGTATAGTCCTCCCTACGAATAGAAAGTAAGCTGGAAAGTCCAAATCCATTGGGTTCCCAAAGAGTTTCATCTCGATAGCCTGGACTTACGGTTGTAATCTGACTGGCGGAAGCTATACCACCTTTCATGTAGTTAATTCTTCCGTTATGTTCCAAAGGCTTTCTGGAAAGAAAAAAAGGCTCTTCTTCTAAAAAGCCCGTCATCCACTCGGGGTGATCACCCTGATAAGCTAAGTTGTGTATGGTGAAAACTGAAGGCTTGCCCCAGGGTGATGCTTTTTGGAGAGCTGGACCAAGTGCTGTATGCCAATCATGGCAGTGAAAAATATCAACTTGTAAATGAACACTGAGATAGAAGCAGGCATACGAATAAACAGCAAAGCGAAAGTGTTCATCACTGTTTTGATAGATGCCCGGTAGATCTCGAAACAAGGGGGAATCAAAGAAGTACAAATGCGCACCATGAAACTCTGCTTCCCTAAATCGGGATTGCATAAGGATTTTGGAGGCATCTGAGTTGGCAAACGGGGATGCTTCAATGGTAGGGAAGTCTCGACCTGTCCAGGTTGGTTCCGTTTTGAAGTTTGCCAAATAGGGAATTGCGACATGAACCTCCCAAGTTTTTGCCTGCTCTTTGGACAAGGAAGAGAGCATGTCCGATAGCCCTCCCATTTTGATATAGGGAAAATATTCGGCAGTCGCATGGAGAATCTTCATATTCTATTGACACAGTCTCAGAACTTGGTATCCTAGAGAAACACAAAAGAAATCCAGGAGTCATCCATGCCTGTCTCAACAAACCTAAAAGGCCTAGCAGAATTAGGTCTCAAACCATCAGAAGTCTTTCATAACCTTTCCTTTGATGAAATCTATGATCACGAACTAAAAAACAACGAAGGAATCGTCTCCGACAACGGTACCATGATGGTAGACACGGGTATCTTTACTGGACGTTCTCCCAAAGACAAATACTTCGTGGATGAGCCCAGCTCTCGAGACAACATTTGGTGGGGACCTGTCAACACCAAGGTCAGCGAAGCCATCTTTGATGAATTGTATACCGAAGTCGTCAACTACCTAGAAAACAAAAAACTCTATGTTTTCGATGGACATGCTGGAACCAATGCAGACACCAGAATCTCGCTCCGAGTGGTTTCTGAAAGAGCGTGGCAACACCATTTTTGCACAAACATGTTCCTAAGGCCAGAAAAAGCAGAATTAGAAAAGCTTCTCCCTGAGTTTACTATCATCAACGGATCAGGATACAAAAACCATAAATTCAAAGAACATGGTTTGAATTCCGAAGTTTTTGTTATCTTTCACCTAGCTAAAAAAATCTGTATCATCGGCGGAACGGAATACGGCGGTGAGATGAAAAAAGGAATCTTCTCTGTCATGAACTATTACCTTCCTTTGAAAGGTGTAGTAACCATGCATTGTTCGGCAAACGTTGGAGCAAAGGGTGATTCGGCACTTTTTTTTGGATTATCGGGAACAGGAAAGACAACTCTATCTACAGATCCTAACCGAAGACTGATTGGTGACGACGAACACGGTTGGGACGACAAAGGCATCTTCAACATCGAAGGTGGTTGCTACGCAAAAACGATCAACTTAGACCCTTCCACTGAGCCAGACATTTACGCGGCGATCCGAAGAGATGCACTGCTTGAGAACGTAGTGTTTGATCCAGCAACAAAGAAGGTAGATTATACTTCTTCGGCAAAGACAGAAAACACTCGAGTTTCTTACCCAATCTACCATATCCAAAACATCCAACCTGATTCCAAGGCAGGACATCCCAACATAGTAATCTTTTTGACTTATGATGCGTATGGAGTTTTGCCACCAGTGTCACGATTGACAGTTGAGCAAGCTATGTATCACTTCCTTTCTGGTTATACGGCAAAGGTTGCTGGGACAGAGCGAGGTGTTAAAGAACCGCAAGCAACATTCTCTGCTTGTTTTGGTCAGGCTTTTATGACTCTCCACCCAACATACTATGCTAAACTCTTGGGCGAAAAGATGAGAAAGCACAATGTAAAGGCTTATCTTATCAACACTGGTCTTGTAGGTGGAAAGTACGGGGTTGGAAAGCGAATGAACCTTCCTGCAACTCGCCAAATCATCAACGAAATCCTAAACGGCAACATCGAAAAAGCGGAGTTCGAAAAACACCCAATTTTCCAAGTAGAGTTTCCAAAAGCAGTTAGCGGAGTAGATTCTCACATTCTACATCCAAGAAATGCTTGGGCTGATCATGCGGATTACGATAAAACTGCAAAAGATTTAGCTAGTCAGTTTGTTAAGAACTACGAAAAATATCTGTCTGGCGGCTCCAAAGAATTTGATTTCAGTTCACACGGACCAAAACCATAAAAGTTTAACTCACTAGACAAGTTTGGAATAAAGGGAAGGTATTGCACCTTCCCTTTTTTTTGCTACTAATAGCTACTTCCTGAACCGCCCCCACCCGAAGATCCTCCTCCAAAACTACCACTAGACGAGCTACTTCCACCAGAACTGCTACTTGAGCTCCTTTCGAGTCTTGGAATGGTTTCATACTCTGTACCTTTGTGACCACAATGCTTGCAGACTCTATCTACCTTAACCGAACCAGAAGAGTTGTAATCGGCTTCCTTTACGATTTCGCTCTGTTGAACTTGGTTGGTCATGAATTTACATTTTGGGCATTTGTCTATCTTCAAAAATGAAGTGCCATTGTCTATATAGTCTGGATCAATGTTTGCATACTTTAAAATCAACGAATGTTTGTTTGGACAAACAAAAACATCATAATCTATTGAGTTTAAGTATTCTTCCATGACCTGGCCTTTTTCTAAATAGGCATCATCATCACGCTCTGACAGTTTTTGCATTGTTGATTTACAAGTTTTACAAGCCCTAGGTGCATCTCGAAACACTTTCAGTCTTCTGGAAAGTACAGCAGTTCTTCGATAGGTTGAACTTGAATTCTCGGTCCAAACTACGAAGGCAAAACCTAAAATGAAAGGTGGAAAGATATAAAATGGTGGAATGCTATCTGGAAAGAATCCGTTTACTATCAAGGTAATTGCGAAAACGGGAATTAGAAATGCCCCATAATAGAAAAAACCGAATTTTGATAAGAATATTTTGTACTGATCATATGGGTTTTTTTTGGATTTGATCTGAGATTGAAACCAAATCCATGCTCCTGACAATCCTGCCATTAGAAGCACTGCAATGACTATATGAAGTACTAACCAATTTCTAATTTCTTTAGAATTCAATTCTTTGTAGTAATCCTCTGCTAGTTTCTTTTCTGTCACTGTCAAAGAAAAGGAACGGTCTGCTTCGCTTCTTCTAATCGCTAGTTGTAAATTCATCTTCTCAGATTCTGTTAGCTGAGAATAATTTTTACCTTGATAATCCATGGTAAATTCACGTGGCACAGATTCGGAGCTCTCTATGTCAGCTGGCGAATCTGAACTTTGTAATTCCTCAAAAGATGTAACAATAGCCTCTGATGGCTCAACTAGAAGCTTTTCTACAGGAAGAGAAGGGTCTTGTATTTTGTTAATCAAAGCTTGGATTAAGTCCAGATGACCCTTTGAAAAATCATCAGCTTTGAAAGCAGGAATGGCATACTGATCGATGATTCGTTTAACAGTTGCATCAGGCAAATCACCTTCCATGCCATATCCTGTTTCAATTTCAATGCGACGTTGGTCTAAGATATGAAGAACTAAAATCCCGTTGTCCTTTCCTTTCTTTCCGATCCCCCAATGATTGAACAAGGCAACAGCAAAATCTTTAGGTACTACCTTCCCAATGGATGGAAGAACAATGACGGCTATCTCTGCCGACGTTGAACTCTCTAGATCGGAAATCAGCTGATTGATAGAGTCCGTAGTTCCTAAGATCTGGCTAGGATCGCTGACCCAAGACTTAGAGCTTTGTCTTGGATTGGGAACTTTTGCGAGCCACTCATCCAGTTCAGATTTAGAAGTCTCGCCTTGGCAAAAACTGAGACTAAGGAAGATCGGTAAAACGAGAAGAGTTGGGAAAAAGCGACGAACAGAAAGCTTCATAGATCAAGCCTGATTCTCTGTACAGAATGAACACTATTTTATGAACGCGGCAACCGAATTCTAGGACAAAATTTAGCCTAGAAAAAGTTGACAAAGGCCTTCTCTGTCAGAACCTAGCTCTATGCGGCAAAAATATGAGAATGAATCTCAATATCACTGCTTTTCTCCTTTCCGATTCTGGGGAGGAATTCTCCCCTTCCTTTTTCTCTTTTCTTTGGGTGCACAACCAAATCCGCAAAAGACGAATGAAAATACCACTGGTAAACCGACTGCAGAAGTCAATGGAGGAGAAGAAGCCAAAGGGATTTTAATCAAAGGTAAAAAAGAATCTGACCGCACTACTTTGAATGATGTGGAAGGAACCAATATCTACTCAGGTAAGAAAAATGAAGTAATTCGAGTGGAAAAAACAAATGCAAATTTGGCGATGAACAATACTCGTCAGGTCTATGCAAAGGTGCCCGGAATTTCAATTTGGGAAAATGAGGGCTCAGGGATACAACCTGGAATCGGGGCTAGGGGACTTTCTCCCAATCGAAACTGGGAATTCAATACTAGAATGAATGGATATGATATCTCCTCTGATGTGTTTGGCTATCCCGAAGTCTATTTCAATCCTCCTATGGAATCTTTGGAAAAAATCGAAATTGTTCGTGGAGCAGGAGCTTTGCAGTACGGACCTCAGTTTGGTGGAATGGTGAACTATGTAACTAAGAAAGCAGAAACCAACCAACCTTTCAAAGTGGAAACGAAAAACACTGCCGGCTCTTACAATACTCTCAATTCGTTTACTGCTGTCAGTGGTTCAGTGGGAAATTTTTCCTATTATGTATTTGCTCAGGGAAGATCGGCTGATGGTTGGCGGGACAATGCGCGTTACAACACACAAGTGGGCCATATCAATTTGGCTTACCAAGTGAATGAAAAACTGAAAGTATCGCTTGAGCTCAGTAAATCGCAGTACGAAAGCCAGCAACCAGGTGGACTTACCGACATGCAATTCTGGGAAAACCCAAGGCAATCTGGTAGAACTAGAAACTGGTTTAGTGCTCCTTGGAATGTCCCCGCTTTGGTTCTGGATTACAACCAAAGTTCCAGTGCTCGCTTTAATTTAAAAATCTTTGGATTGTATGGGGAACGAAATTCGGTCGGTTTGGTTTCGGCACCAAATGTTTCCGATTCGATAAACGCCAGAACTCTCACTTTTGGGGCACGCCAGGTCGATCGGGATTGGTATCGCAACTATGGAATGGAAGCAAGACAGATCTTTGATTACTCGCTTTTAGACAAAACACATACTTTTTCGTTTGGTGTTCGATATTTCAATGGCAATACAGACCGTATGAGAAATCCGAATGGAACAACAGGAACTGGTTATGATCTAAGGGAAACTAATTTTACAAATGTTTGTTTTGATGGCAGTAGAAATTGTCGAGTGGTGGATTTAGAATTTTCTACTTTGAATTATGCTGGATTCTTTGAAAATCTGTTTAGAATAACGGATAAGTTATCGATCACACCTGGTGCTAGATATGAATGGCTTCGCTCTACCGCTTCCGGACGAATCAACGAAAGACAGCCAACAGGAACTCAACCTTTTGGAGGAATCGTTAGACCGCAAGAATTAGTTAAGCGACAAGTTCTTTATGGAATTGGTGTTCAGTACCAAGTGACAAAAAGTACAAACTTCTATGGAAATTATTCCAGGGCTTTTCGACCCGTAATTTATCAGGAGTTGTATGCTCCTTCTGGGAATATAAATGACATTGATCCTAATCTCAAAGACCAGACAGGTTATAATGCGGATGCAGGCTATAGAGGAAAAATCGCCCAGTGGCTTCAATTCGACCTTGCTGTTTTTGAATTGAGATACAACAATAGGGTAGGGCTTTTGCCTGGGACTTTGCCCGGACAAAATAATTTGCAGACCAATGTTGGAGATTCGCTTCATAGAGGAACAGAAGTATATGTGGAAGTAGATCCACTTGCGGCGATCCAAGAATCTACTCCCTTTGGTAGTGTTAGTTTTTATACGTCTAGCTCCAATATCAATGCTCGCTACATCCGCTGGGAGGATCCGCGGGTCTTAACCGATATATCGAATGCGCAGAATTTCTATCGAGTTGGAAGATTAGTAGAAAACGCGCCGTCTCAGATCCATAGATATGGATTGACCTATCATTTCAAAAATTTGTTTAGCATATCGTACCAAATCAGTTATACAGGAAAGGCATACTCAGATGCGCTCAATACAACACTACCGACAGCAAACGGACAAATTGGACTGATTCCAGAGTATACAGTCAGAGATATGACCTTTGTTTGGAATATAACGGAAAAGTACGCTTTAAGAGGCGGAATCAACAACCTAACAAACGAAAAGTATTTTACGCGAAGAGCTGGTGGGTATCCTGGGCCAGGGATATTGCCTGGCGATGGGATTTTTTACTTTTTGGGTTTGTCAGCAGTATTGTAGTTCCATTTAGGTATAGAGAATCTCAAAAATGGTGACAGGTTCCTTTTTTCCTTTCACTCGAACCCTGTCGATCTCTCTGTAAGAAAATGGAAAAGTACTGGGATTGCCGGCTAAGGCAAGAATGGTGCTTTCTGATACTAGGATTTTGCAATTGTATGTTTTTGTTAGACTTTCGATTCGGGAGGCTAAATTGACTGTGTCTCCAATGGAGGTGTAATCAGATCGCCTCTCTGAGCCGATACTTCCCAAGATTACTTCGCCGGAATGGATGCCGATACCAATCTGGATGGGAATGGAAAGACTAGAAACTGCCTTTTGCATGCGGATAGCGGCAAGAATCGCATGGTTGGATTGAAGCTCAGGATTTTGCAATCCGAAAGAAGCAAAGACCGCGTCGCCAATGAATTTGTCTATAACTCCGTTCTGCGATTCGATTTGTTCCGTCATTACAGTAAAAAAGTGATTTAAGAATTGGACTACAGTTTTGGGTTCGAGCGTTTCAGTAAGAGAAGTAAACTCGCGTATATCGCAAAAAAGAATGGAGAGGTTTTTGCTTTTTCCTTCCCGTAGCTCTTCTATCTCGCGCCTATCGAGTTGACCCACTAACTCAGTGGATAAATACCTCTCCATCATTTTCTTGGTTCCTACTTCTTGGATCATGTCTTTTTGAGCCTTAGTGATTGCAATGCCTAAAAAGAAAATAATAAAGAGAGCCACTCGGATAGGATATAAATCCTCGGTGGTGTTGGATTGAAATAGATATCGGTTCCCCTCAAAAAAAAGGGAAGCTACAACAATTGCAAAAATTGTGCTCTTTTCGGAATAGCGCAAAAGATTGAGCAAGTAAAAGTAAACAGTCGCAAGAAAAATTACGTAAATGCTGTTGCTACCGTTCAAAGGAATGGAAGCATCTAACAGAAAGAAAGTAAATACTGTTAAATAGTCTAGTAGGATGACAAAGTATTTTAAATACGGAAGAAAAACGTTCCTTTTTAAAATAATAAGAACCTCGAGAGTGTACAAAATGACAATGAAATCCAAAGCCATCGTGGTTTCATTGGGCGGAACGGTTGTAAAACTCAAAAAGCCAAAGTACGCTAGAGAATCAAAAAAGGTAAAAACAAAGAATGCAAAAAATCGAATCCAAGAGAGGATTCTTTCGTTCTTCCATTCCCGATCTTGGATTATTTGCTCAATGATCGAGATGGACACCCCAATCCCACCTAATCTCGGTTGGGAAAATCTGCATAATCAGAAAGCTTTGTGAAATTGATCGGATCTCTTTTGTAGCCTAAAAGTGCTTCTAACGGTTGATACTGATTCATCCCTTTGCTGATTTCTACATCGAATCCGGTAAACTGTCCAGGGTGTTCATATCCACAGGAATGGGCAAGGGAAAGTAGTTCTTTTCTGAAGCCTTGGAGGAATTTAGCGGCTCGTTTAGCTTTGACTTCTGGGTTTAAGCCGGCTTGCAACCATTTGTTTTGCGTGGCAACTCCCGCAGGGCAATGGTCAGTATGGCATTTTTGTGCCTGGATACAACCAATGGATATCATAGCTTCTCTAGCAATATGGATTAGGTCACAGCCCATTGCAATTGCCACAACAGCTCGATCAGGGAATCCAAGTTTTCCAGATCCAATCCATACTATTTGTTCTGAAATGCCGTGTCTTTGGAAGAGAGTATAGATTCTTTGGAAACCAATTTTGAAAGGTAAGCTAACATGATCGGCATAGGTAAGTGGAGCGGCACCTGTTCCTCCTTCTCCCCCATCGATAGTGATAAAATCTGGACCCTTACCTGTTTCTTTGATTTTGACAGCTAACTCTTCCCAAAAATCGATTTCTCCTATCGCACTTTTGATGCCAACAGGAAGCCCAGAAGCTTCAGCAATTCTCTCGATAAAATCTAGCAATTCTGAGACAGTATGAAATTCATTGTGGGCGTTTGGCGAAATACAATCTTTTCCTTCTTCAGTATGACGGATTTTTGCAATTTCAGCGGTCACTTTTTTTCCGGGTAAGATTCCCCCTTTTCCTGGCTTTGCTCCTTGGGAAAGTTTGATCTCAATGGCCCGAATGTTTTTGTTCTTGTTTACTTTTTCTTTTAAAATATCGATGCTAAATCTTCCTGTTACATCTCTGGTTCCAAAGTAGCCAGTACCGATTTGCCACATAAGGTTTGCACCTTGTAGGTGATAGGGGCTGATCCCACCTTCTCCGGTATTGTGGTATGATCCTGCCATCATTGCACCTTTGTTAAGAGCCATAACTGCATTTTTACCTAAAGATCCAAAGGACATTGCTGAAATGTTTACAATGGAATAGGGTCGGAAGGGATACTTTCGTTTTCTATAAGCGCCAAGGACTTTGAGGGAAGGTATGCAAGTGGGATCGCCTTGGATGATATGAGCTTTGCTTTCAGGAAAAGGAAAAGCTTTGTGTTTGATGATCGGATAGCCTGGTTCATATTGAACTTCAGTGGTTCCAAAACCAAAATTGCTGTTTTCTCCTTTGGAAGTTGCGTAGATCCAGCTTCGTTCCGTTCTATCAAAAGGTTTTTCTTCTTTGTCGTGCGCTATAAGATACTGCCTGAGCTCAGGACCAATGGTTTCTAAAAAGTATCGAAGATGACCAACCACAGGGAAGTTGTGTTTGATTGTTTGTTTCTTTTGAGTTACATCATGAATGAAAACCCCAATTAGAAAGGTGAAAATGCCAGAAAAGAGAGTAGAGAAGGGGTTTTGGACGATCCAGTCAAATAAAGGTTCCATAGTTGTATAGGAAGTATCGGAGACTGGGAGGAAAGTGATTAGGAGGAAACTTGTTGAATTGCCTGTAAAAATTTCTCTTTGCTAAACGGTTTAGAAATGTAGCCAGAAACTAGCGGATTCGCAAATGCTCTGTCGGTATCAGCTGGATCTAAAGAGGAGGATACCAGAAAAATGTCTATTTTCTTCGATAGTTTCTTGGCGAGCCCTTCAAAATGCTCTAAGAATTGCCATCCATCCATATAGGGCATATTGATGTCCAAAAAAACCAGGTCAGGCAAAAGGTTCACATTGTGCGAGTTTTCTTTGAAAAATTTCCATGCCTCCTCTCCATCAGAAAAGACAAGTAACTCACTCGTAAGTTTAGCGGTTCCTAAAATTCGACGAGCCATGAATTGATAGATTTGGTCGTCATCGATTATGCACATTTTAAAACTACTCATAGAACCAAACCATCCTTAAATTTCAAAATGAAAGTAGCACCTTCTCCTTCCACGGAACGCACTTGGATGGTTCCACCTTGGGATTCGATCTGGTTTTTTACGAGAAAGAGTCCGATTCCCTTTCCACCTTTATTTCGATGAAACACTTTATGCATTTTGAATATATGTTGTCCATGTTTATTTAAGTCCAGACCAAGGCCATTGTCAGATATAGAAAGGATAATGTCCTTGCCTGAAGGAAAAGTTTGGATTTGGATGAAAGGCTCTTCATTTGGTTTTGCGTATTTTAGGCAATTGCTCAGTAGATTCAGTAAGATACTTTCGAGATAGATTTTGGGAAAAAACAGTTTGTTTGCGGCAGAGAAGTCTGAGACGATTTCGGCGTTTTGTCGTGAGATTTGCCCATATAGCATGCTCTTCATTTTCTCTGTGACTTCTTCCAAATCGATGACTTGTTTTTCAATATCCTGATTTTTTCGGATTTTTACTACTTCTATCAAATCTTCTAGGGTTTGAAACGCATTTGCAATAAGACTTTTTAGATGAACAAAATACTCTTCTTTCTCTAAAGGATCTGCTGATTCTTCCATTAACTCAAGTATTGTTATAAGATTACTTATGGGCGCACGTAGATTGTGTGAAACTATTTGGTTAAATTCTTCGAGTTGTTTGTTTTGATTGGTCAAAAACTCCAAAGCAGAAGTGAGTTTTTCGTTAGAATGCTTTAAATCTGCTTCTCCTCTTTTTCTTTCTGAAATGTTTTTGATTTGGATCATAAAGTACATGGGATGATTGTCCTCAGCTCTGATTAAACTCGTTGCCATGGCTCCCCATATAACTTGACCGTTTTTATGAACGTACCTACTCTCTTTGAAAATAGAGTCAATTTCCCCTATTTTTAGGCTTGAAAAGAGGTTGATTAAATCCTGCTTGTCTTCTGGAAGTGAAACTTCAAAGATCGACATTTCTAAAAGTTCTTCTTTCGTATAACCTAAAAATGACAATAACGCTGAGTTTGTTTCGGCAAACTTTCCATCTAATGAAGCAAGGGCAATGCCCACAGGAGAATGAAAAAAAGCCGCACTGAATTTTTTTTCTGAGAATTGTAAGGAAAGCTGAAGTTTTTTCTGCTCTGTTATATCTCTGGAAGAGGATAAAAGCTGATAAACTCTACCCTCTTGATTTAAAATAGGAGTAGTAAGAGTCTGAAGCCAAACATAGACTCCATCTTTTCGCTGGATTCGATACTCGATAGAGTTAGGTGCTTGGCCTTCTAAGACAGGTTTATGAGATTCTTCTTGGATGCGAGTCAAGTCATCGGGATGAAAAAAATTGTAAGGGTTAAGTCCGATCAGCTCATCAGGGGTGTATCCCAGAATGGACTTAGAAGCCTCGGTTACAAAAATATAGTGTCCCGATGGCTCATGAAGGCAAATGAGCTCTCTGGAGTAGAGAGATAAGGTACGAAACAATTCTGAATCGGTTTGCATACTTCTTAATTCGAAAGATTACTAAGTTTTAGAGGAATGTCCACTGGGAACTTTAACTTTTTTGAAAATAAAAAACCCCAAGAGAATCTCGGGGCTTTCTGGTTCTCTCAATCGAATTTTTCTTTTCTAAGAACTTGAACGTCTTGGAGAAAGGCAATCACTCCATATTTATCAAAGTATTTTTGGGATAGAATTTCCAAAAGCTTCAATGCTTTTTCTTCGGAAAGCAAGGACTCAATGCGGACATTCATTCCTTCCCAAGAAGAAAAATTTTGAGAATGGAGACCTTCTCCAGTTGCAGGAGACATAGTGTATCCCTTCATTCCAACGGTTTTTAATTCCGAAATGAGTTTATCTTTGATTGCTTCATCCGCTATGATGGTGATCAATTTTGCTGGTTTCAGTTGTGATTTCATTTAGTTTCCTCCATACACATACTTTGCCGCTTCCAGATAGAGTGGCAAGCCGATTGAAATATTGAAAGGGAAAGTGACAGCTAAAGATGCTGTTAAGTAAAAAGAGGGATTTGCACTTGGAATCGCTAATCGAACGGCTGTCGGGGCGGCAATGTAGGAAGCACTGGCGCAAAGCGTTCCAAAAACAGTAGCACCGCCTAATGATAGTCCAGCCCATTTGGCTAGATAAATTCCGATAAAAGCATTGAATAGCGGAACAGCTATTGCGAAAAAAAGCAAGAAAGGTCCGAGTTTTTTTAGATCTTCCAGTCTTCTTCCTGTTACTAATCCTACTTCCAATAGGAAGAGAACCAAAATTCCTCGAAAGGGAGCATCAAACAATGGTGCATATGCTTCGAAGCCCTTTTGGCCTGAAATTGCCCCTATCACCATTCCACCAACTAGTAGAACTGTGCCTTTGCCTGCAAAGAGTTCGTGTAACACCTTGCCCCATGGCTCTTTTTCCCCATTTCCTTGTGTTTTGGCAAAGAAAAGAGCAATTAGGATTGCGGGCACTTCCATGATTGCCATAAGCGAAGGCATAAATCCCTCGAAAGGAACTTGCATCAATTCCATAAAAGCAAGGCATTCGCTGAAAGTAACAGCTGAAACAGATCCATAGTGAGCGGCAATCGCGGCGGAATTCGCAACGTCAAACTTTCCTATTTTTTTAAGAAGGTAGTATGACCAAATTGGAATCGCAATACACATAATCACTGCCACAAGTATTGGAAGATAAAGTTCACCAAATGTTGCTTTGCTGAGCTTGTAGCCTCCTTTCAGTCCAATCCCGAAAAGCAAATACACTGTGAGACCTATATACATCCCTTCTGGGAATTTCAGATCACTTTTGATTCGGGTAGCAAAGATTCCCAAAGCAAATGCTAAGAACATCGGGGTTGTGAAACTCGAAAGGAATGAGTTTAAAATATCCATCGCTTCTCCTTTTTCGGGGGAACCCCCGATTGAATCCAGTTTTCTATGGGAGAAAAAAAATAAAAAGCAAAAAAATTCATGAAAATTAATGCCTAGATAAAAAAGTGAACGATCTGTCCTTTTTGCTACGAAAACAAGAAATTGTCAGAAAGGGTCATTTCCTCGGAACCAAAGGCATGGATTAGAGATTCTGGATTGATTTCATTCTTAGAAATCCATTTCGTTCGGTTGGCTTTTTCTATGATTGCTGGTTGTCTATGGTGGATTTGCATCATTTTAGAGTTGGATGCTTCTGTGATGATAACAAAACTTCCCTCGAAAACCAGACCTGCGAAGCTCCAGAGTCCTTGGTCTGGGCAAGGAGCGATTGTGAATCTCTCCCTAGATTTTGGAGACTCCCCTTTCCATTCGAAGAAATGGTTTGCAGGAACCAGGCATCTGCCTTCTTTCCAGACCTTTTGCCACATTTTCGATGTGAACAAGGAATCAGTTCTTGCATTGATGATCGTCTTTTTTGACCAAGGAATTCCCCATTGAAGGTATGTTAAGTGAAGACTTCCTTCTTTTTTTTTTTTTTTTGGAGCATTTCGGGTTGGGTAGATTTTTCCCATTGGTTCATAAACGGA
>JAIXRB010000220.1 GCA_027485405.1 Leptospiraceae bacterium
AAAACCAAAGAAATGGGAACTAAAGTATAAGGTTCAAAACCCAACAATACAAAGCTATCTTTACATTGGAGAAGACCTTTTCCATTGTCTTTAAACGCACAAACAATTTCAGGAGTTTTTCTACCCTCGGGAATCAAAACCAGCCCTTCTGTTCCTTCCACTAAGACCAATAGTTTTGCCGATTGAACTGTTGCTTCTTGGGTTAAAAGATCGGCCGTGAATTGAAAGGTGGGTGCTTTCCCCATCTTTCTAAATGAATAGTCCAATTGCAACAAAGGACTTAAATCAGTCACTGTTCCAGAGGGTTTCGGATCGGATCCAGAAGCACAGTGTAAGCAAGAAAGACAAACCAGTAGAGTTGAGAAGAATCTAGACAAATTGATTTTGATTTTCATTCTCTATATCTACCCTTTACAAACTTTTGAACCGTGAAAGATAAAGTTTTGTTTTTCCTCTGTCTAAACAATAACAATTATGAATTTACATACGATCTTCCGAATGGGTAATGGAAGAGGATTGGAACCCTTGGTTCTCATTCTTAAAAATCAACCTATCGTAAGGAAACAAGGAGCTTCTCTATGACCCCGAGTCTAGACTTCTTTCGCTCTTCCCTCGGGAAGAAAATCATCATGGCTGTGACTGGCTTTATCTGGATAGGGTTTGTTGTCGGTCATATGGTCGGGAACCTGCAGATTTACCAAGGTGCGGAAAAAATCAACACCTATGCTAAGTTTTTGAAAGACTTAGGCCCACTTCTATGGGTAGCAAGAATTGGTTTGTTTGTCGCGTTTGTTGGTCACGTTGTCACAGCTATTCTCTTAAAAGCTCAAAACTCTGCCGCAAGACCAGAAGCCTATCGAAAACCGGGTACAATCCAAGCAACGAAAGCATCTTTAACGATGATCTACAGTGGCCTTCTTTTACTCACCTTTATCATTTACCACTTGGCTCACTTCACATTAGGAGTCACTAACCCCGAGTATGCTAGTTTAACTTATACTTTGGCAAATGGTGAAGTGGTTCATGATGTATTTGCCATGGTGGTGCAAGGATTTCAAATCCCTGCCATAGCTGGAGCCTATGTCTTTTTCATGATCTTTCTTTCTCTGCACCTTTCGCATGCAACATCCAGCATTTTTCAAACTTTGGGTATCGTAAGCCCCAAACACAACTCCTCGTTGAACAAAGGAGCCTATGCTTTCGGGCTTTTAGTGTTTTTGGGAAACAGTTCTATACCATTGGCCGTCCTTGCCGGTCTCGTGAAATAATAGGAGAATTTTACAGATGAATCTAGATTCAAAAATACCTTCCGGTCCTCTTGAGAAAAAGTGGGATAAACACAAAACCGATATTAAGTTAGTAAACCCTGCAAATAAAAGAAAATACAAAGTAATCGTTGTTGGAACTGGTTTAGCTGGTTCTTCAGCGGCGGCTACTCTCTCAGAGCTGGGATATCAGGTCTCAGCTTTTTGCTTTCAGGACTCGCCTAGAAGAGCACATTCGATTGCCGCTCAAGGTGGAATCAATGCCGCAAAGAACTATCAAAACGATGGGGACTCAGTCTATCGACTTTTTTATGATACTGTCAAAGGTGGAGACTTTCGGTCCAGAGAGGCAAACGTTTACCGTCTAGCCCAAGTTTCAACTAATATCATCGATCAGTGTGTCGCGCAAGGTGTTCCATTTGCTCGGGAATACGGAGGAATGCTTACAAACAGATCCTTCGGTGGAGCTCAAGTTTCTAGAACCTTTTACGCCAAAGGCCAAACAGGGCAACAGCTTTTATTAGGTGCCTATTCTGCACTAGAAAAGCAAATCGCTTCTGGCGCTGTAAAAATGTATCCTCGAACAGAAATGTTAGATCTCGTTCTCATCGATGGTCATGCCAAGGGTATCGTTGTCAGAGATCTCGTAACTGGTGTAATTTCTTCCCATGCGGCAGATGCAGTGATTTTAGCTTCTGGTGGCTATGGAACAGCATTTTACCTTTCTACCAATGCAAAAGGTTGCAACGTTACAGCAACTTATCGAGCTCATAGAAAGGGTGCGCTATTTGCGAATCCTTGTTTTACGCAAATCCACCCTACTTGCATTCCGCAATCAGGAGACTATCAATCCAAACTAACTTTGATGTCCGAATCCTTAAGAAATGATGGGAGAGTTTGGGTTCCAAAAAGTAAAGGAGACCAACGATCACCAGACCAAATTCCGGAATCAGAACGAGATTACTTCTTGGAAAGAAAATACCCATCTTTCGGTAACCTAGCTCCCAGAGACATCTCTTCCAGATCAGCAAAAGAAGTTTGCGACGAAGGCCGTGGTGTAGGACCGCTAGTTGGAGACAAGAGATTAGGTGTATACTTAGATTTCTCTGAATCAATCAAAAGACTAGGAGAGAAAACTATCTCCGATCGTTACGATAACTTGTTTCAGATGTATGAAAGAATCACTGGAGAGAACCCTTATCAGGTTCCTATGAGGATCTTCCCTGCTGTCCACTACACTATGGGCGGACTATGGGTGGATTACAATCTAATGTCCAACATTCCGGGATTACATGTATTAGGAGAAGCAAACTTTTCTGACCATGGAGCGAACCGACTTGGAGCTTCGGCACTGATGCAAGGTTTGGCTGATGGATATTTTGTTATTCCTTATACAATCGGGGATTACTTTGCAAGGGAAGGTTTCAAAAACATCACAACGGACAGACCAGAATTTAAAGAAGCGGAAGCAAAAGTAAAAGACGGAATAAACAAACTTCTATCAATTAACGGCAAACGCACACCTGATGATTTCCATCGAGCACTTGGTAAAATTATGTGGGATAAATGTGGAATGGCAAGAAACGAAAGTGGTCTAAAAGAAGCATTGAAAAAGATTCCGGAACTTAGAGAAGAATTTTGGTCGAATCTAAAAGTAACTGGAACCAATGGTGAGTTGAACCAAGAAATTGAGAAAGCTGGAAGAGTAGCTGATTTCTTGGAGTTTGGCGAACTTATGTGCAAAGATGCCTTAACAAGAGAAGAGTCTTGCGGAGGACACTTCCGAGAAGAATACCAAACGGAAGAAGGCGAAGCGAAACGAAATGATGATAAATTCTGCCATGTTTCCGCATGGAAATATGATGGAGTTGGCAAAGTAACAGAAGTTCGAGAAAAACTTGAATATGAAAATGTTTACCTAGCAGTAAGGAGCTATAAATAGAATGGAAACCTTTAAACTAAACCTAAAAGTCTGGAGACAAAAAGGCAAAGATGACAAAGGAAAGTTGGTAGACTATTTCACTGACAAAGTGAACGACCATATGTCCTTTCTGGAAATGCTAGACGTTGTCAACGAAGACCTTATCAAAAAAGGCGAAGAACCCATTGCTTTTGATCATGATTGCCGAGAGGGGATCTGTGGGTCTTGCAATATGGTAATCAACGGTGTTCCTCATGGTCCTGAAAAAGGAACTACAACTTGTCAGTTACATATGCGCAAGTTCAAAGATGGAGATACAGTTTATGTAGAACCATGGAGAGCAAAAGCCTTCCCAGTGATCAAGGATTTGGTTGTAGATAGATCAGCTTTTGATCGTATCATCCAGGCTGGTGGATACATTTCGGTTAACACGGGTGGAGCGCCTGATGGAAATGCTATGCCTATCCCTAAAAAAGATGCTGATCTTGCTATGGATGCGGCAACTTGCATTGGTTGCGGAGCATGTGTTGCGGCTTGTAAAAATGCATCGGCAATGCTCTTTGTTTCTGCAAAGGTCTCTCACTTAGCTTTGTTGCCTCAAGGCCAAGTAGAAAGAAAAGAACGAGTGAGAAAGATGGTAGCCGCAATGGACAAAGAAGGATTTGGAGCTTGCACTAACCAAAATGAATGTGAAGCGGCTTGTCCGAAAGAGATTTCGGTCAATTTTATCACCAAATTGAATCGAGAGTACATCGCGAGCTAAAGCCAAGCAATGTTTCCTTAGAAGAACCCTAATTCTTTTAAGGAAACAAATCTTCGTTCAATAGATTGTTTTCCCAATCGTCCTTTGGAATGAGAACAGGATACTGAAGTAAAAAAGCCTGCAAATCCTTCATCCACCTTAATTCCAAACCCCGCTTTTTTCTTCCTTCCATCAGAATTTGAATTCTTTTGCGCGCACTCCCCAGAAGACTTTCTAGTTTTTCACTTTTTCCATTTCCGTTTAATTGGCTTTTTAAGAGTTTTAATTGAGAGTACATTCGAAACCTTTCGATAGCCGAGAATTGCGACGAAAGTTGATCTGCATTTCCCCCATATCGAATTAGAAGATCCTCATCCAAGCATGGGATTTCATACCCTTCCCAAAGAATTCGAAACCACAGGTCATAATCCTCGCAACATTTAAGCTTTTCATCAAACAGATTTCCGTTCGCCAAGAACTCTTTTTTAATAAAACAACTAGAAGGTGTCACTGCGCACAACTCTAAAGATTGTTCCCAAATTCCTTCCTTCCGTTTTTGGAAAGCAAATGGAACGGAAATAAAGTTTCCCTTTTTATTCCATTTCTCTCTGGTTTGTGAAAGTTGATACTTGGGATTTTCCAAATGAAAGGAAACCTGCTTTCTCAATTTGTCGGGAAACCATTCGTCGTCTGAATCCAAGAAGGCGACCCATTCCCCTCTCGCCATGGAAATGCCAAAGTTTCGCGCTACACTCACACCAGAATTTCTATCTAATCTTTTAACGCGAATCTGTTCCAAGTCATCACTTTCTATTTTGCCATATCCCTTTTTTGGCAATTTATCAAAGTTTTGCTTCATTTCTATCAAACTAGCGAAAGTCGAGTCGGTAGAACCATCATCGATGAGAATCAATTCCCAGTTTTCGTAGGTTTGCGAAAAAACGGATTGAATTGCTCTTTTCACAACATCTTCTCTATTCCAAACAGGAATGATAACAGAAACTAACGGGTTCACAATCCACCCTGGTAAATGTATAGAAGTTCTTCGGTTTCTCTCTTACCTGCCTTGCACTCTTGTTCCAGCCAAGCCAAGGTCTTACCAGAGTATTGAAGATCCAAATGAAACGGAACCTTGGTTTGTAAGATTTCCGCGGTTTGCTTGTATTCTTTATTGAAGGTTCCAAATCCTTTCAACCATTTAGGTAGATCAATCCAATCTACTCCCGTTTCAGAGCACGTTGGGTATTTTTCCAGGATTGATTCCATAACGGGAGCTTGGTTAAAGAAAAGGGATTGAATTCGTTTGGTCCAATTGGACTCCCATTCGGATAAGGATTCTCCAACAAGAATTGCTATGACCTTTGGAAATCGCTTGGATCTCTGGATACAAAAGTTGAGCAAAGAAAAGAAGGTCAAACCGGATCCAATTTCCAAAAGTAAGGTGGTAGACTCAAGTTGGGGATTTGCTTTTTCCAAATCTACCCAAAGCGATTGCATACCTTCCAAAGATCTGGAATGAAATCCATACTGGGGAATTGAAATTGATTTTGGTTCCTTTTCCCATCGAGAATCCAATGCAATCTTTGCCAATTTTGAAGAAGGGAAGATACTTAGTTCTGTCGCTGTTTGTTGCAAGCTTAGGCTTTTTAGGCTTTGGAAGGCAGGATCTGAGGAGTGAGCAAACACAAAGTTAGAAATTTTATATTTTGAACAGAGATTACTGAAGCTGGCTAGAAAATTTGAATGGAGAGAGCCGAACAGGAAAATGGGCTGATTAGTTTCTAAGGCGAGTTGTCTCCAGTTTTCAAATTTCCTGGCCTTGCTACCAACCCAGCCAAATTGAACATCCTCCCTCCAGACAGAAATAGTTTGGCTAGCAAAAGGAATTTTTTGGATCAATCTCCCGTTTTGAGAATGGAAAGAAATGCTTCTTGCGGAATCTCAACATTTCCAATTTGCTTCATTCTCTTTTTCCCCTCTTTCTGCTTTTCTAATAGCTTCTTTTTTCGAGAGATATCGCCTCCATAGCATTTGGCGATTACGTTTTTTCTGAGTGCCGAGATGTTTTCACGTGCCACGACTTTGGAACCAATGGCGGCTTGGAGGGGAATCATAAATTGGTGCCTTGGGATGAGTTCTTTGAGTTTGTCGATGATAACCCTGCCCCTTTCTTCTGCCTTAGATCTATGGACAATCATCGATAAGGCATCCACAGGTTCAGAGTTTACCAAAATGTCCATTTTCACGAGCTTTGAATCCCGGTAGCCCACTTCTTCGTAATCTAATGAAGCATAGCCTTTGGTGTATGATTTGAGTTTATCATAAAACTCGAAAATCAATTCTGCTAGGGGCAATTCATAAGTGAGTTGTACTTTGTCCTTTGAAAGATAGACTGTATCCATGTGAACCCCTCTCTTTTCAATGACCAAGGACATAATGTTTCCCACATAATGGTCGGGTGTGATGATAGTTGCTTTTACAAAAGGTTCCTCGGATTTGGAAATTAAAATGGGATCGGGCCACTTGGAAGGGTTGTCGATTTCGTAAATTTCTTCTTTGGTGGTGTTGATTCGGAATTTGACGGAAGGAGCGGTAGTGATCAAAGCTAGGTTGAATTCTCGTTCTAAGCGTTCTTGCACGATTTCCATGTGCAAGAGACCAAGATACCCTACTCTAAATCCAAACCCCAGAGCGGCCGAGTTCTCTCTTTCGAAGGTAAGCGCAGAATCGTTTAATTTTAGCTTTTCGATAGCATCTACCAGTTCATCAAAGTCTTCTCCATTGATGGGAAAAAGACCAGCAAAGACCATCGGTTTCGCGTCTTTGAATCCAACGACGGCAGTTTCGGTCATGCGGTTTGCTAGAGTGATCGTGTCGCCAGTCCTAGCGTCACCCATCTTTTTCATTCCAGCCACAACGTATCCTACGTCACCTGCCTGGAGTTCAGAAACTTGAACCATTGATAGTCGATTGATTCCAACTTCTGTTGCTGAGAATTGGCGTCCCACATTCATCATATGGATCATGTCGCCTTTCTTTAGTCTACCGTTGAACAATCTAACTTTTGCGACAACACCCATATAAGAATCAAAGAAGGAGTCATAGATCAAAGCTTTTAATGGGAGTTCGGTGTCCCCTTTTGGTGGAGGGATTAATTTAGAGATAGCTTCTAGAACGTCTTTTACGTTTAGTCCAGTTTTTGCAGAGATGGGAATTGCCTCGTCAGGATCAAGCCCCAAGGATTCTTCAATCATAACTTTACACTTTTCAATGTCTGCAGAGGGAAGATCGATTTTATTTATGACCGGAATGATTCGAAGGTCTAGCTCCATGGCGAGATACAAGTTAGCCAAAGTTTGAGCCTCGACCCCTTGGCTCGCATCGATGATGAGAAGCACTCCTTCGCAAGCCGCCAAAGAACGTGATACCTCGTAGGTAAAGTCCACATGGCCCGGAGTATCGATTAAGTTAAAATGGTAGAGCTCTCCGTCGTTTGCACGGTAATCAAAAGATGCATTGTTTGCCTTAATTGTGATCCCTCGTTCTCTTTCGATGTCCATGGAATCCAAGATTTGGTCTTTTTTCGTTCTTTGGTCAGTTACAAGACCTATTTCTAAGAGGCGGTCGGCCAAAGTAGACTTACCGTGGTCCACATGGGCAATGATTGAGAAGTTCCGCGTATGGCTTTGTCTTTGGTTCAATGCAATCGACCCCTGCTGTCATATTTTCAACGGAATAGAGATTGTCTAAAAAGTTTATTGTCTTCTCCCTAAAAAATCCGGATGCTGTAAGTAAATCTTAATTTGGAGTTAGATGGAACCGTTATGGCAAATCAGTCACAAATCGTTGAAGTAAAGGGCAGAGAAATTATGGATTCCCGAGGGAATCCGACCGTGGAAGTGGATGTTACTTTAGAAGACGGTTCCTTTGGTAGGGCATGTGTCCCCTCCGGAGCTTCCACAGGAGAGCACGAAGCCGTTGAACTTCGAGACAATGACAAAAAAAGATACTTGGGCAAAGGGGTTTTAAAAGCGGTTGAAAACATCAATACCAAGCTAAAAAAATCGGTCCTTGGATTGTCTGCCTTGGAGCAAATCAAAGTAGACCAAGCTATGATCGATGAAGACGGAACTCCCAACAAAGGCAAGCTGGGTGCCAATGCTATTTTAGGTATATCACTCGCTGTTGCCAAGGCGGCGGCAAATCATACAAAACTGCCTCTTTACAAATACATAGGCGGAGCTTTTGCTCATGAATTGCCGGTTCCCATGATGAACATCATCAATGGAGGCGCTCATGCTGATAACAACATCGATTTCCAAGAGTTTATGATCCTACCTGTTTCTGCCCCCAATTTCCGAGAAGGATTGCGAATGGGAGCTGAGGTTTTTCACAATTTGAAAACCGTATTGAAATCAAAGGGTCTGAACACGGCAGTCGGAGATGAAGGCGGATTTGCACCAAATCTAAGTAGCAATAAAGAAGCTTTAGAAGTGATTATTTTAGCTGTCGAGAAAGCAGGATACAAAGCAGGAACAGACATCTTACTGGGCTTGGATTGCGCTTCTTCGGAATTCTACGATAAAGACAAAAAGAAATACGTTTTAAAAGCCGAAGCCCAACCAGAAAAATCATCGGAAGAATTGATCGAGTATTATGCGAGCCTTGTGAAAGACTATCCTATCATCACAATGGAAGACGGTTTGGATCAAAATGATTGGCATGGTTGGAAACTATTGTCTGAAAAATTAGGAAAGAAAATTCAATTGGTGGGAGACGACCTTTTCGTCACCAATATTGAAAAGCTTTCCAAAGGAATCCAAGAGGGAATCGGAAATTCTATTTTAATCAAAGTAAATCAAATCGGCAGTTTGACGGAAACCCTTTCGGCAATTGAAATGGCAAAGAAAGCGAATTATACAGCTGTTATTAGCCACAGATCTGGTGAAACAGAGGATTCTACAATTTCCCATATTGCAGTTGCTACAAACTCAGGGCAGATCAAAACAGGATCTCTCAGCCGAACGGATCGAATTGCTAAATACAACGAGCTTCTACGCATAGAAGAAGAACTAGGGAAACAAGCCACTTATTCTGGAAGGAGAACATTTTACAATCTACATGCCTAGGTTTAAGCCTTGGGTAGAGGCTTATCTTTTAGCGACTCTGTCCCTTTTGTTCTATCTGGTTTTCTTGTCCGACTCAGGGTTCGTCGAGCGGGCAAGTTGGGAAGCAGAAGAGAGAGCTTTAGATTCTGTTTTGGAAAGACTGACCATTGAGAATTTGGCATTGGAAGAGAAAGAGAGAATGCTCAAAAACGACAGTTATGCTTTAGAAAAAGAAGCTAAAAAGTACTATTTCCTCTCGGAAAATGCCCAAGTCCTAAAATTCCAAGAACCCAAGTCAACTCTCCCCAAAGAGGAATTTCAAACCAAAGCAAAGGAGCCGAAAGAAGAGACATCTGCCCTTCCTTTTTATCGTGCCGCTTTCTTTACGTTTCAAGTTTTCCTCTGGCTGGGCATGGTTTGGAAATGGAAAGGCTTGCCC
>JAIXRB010000031.1 GCA_027485405.1 Leptospiraceae bacterium
GGCCTATTGAAAAATCTTCCCATGGCGGCTCGCATGATTGAGGGTTTGCGAAAGTCCGTTTCTGTTCCTATCACAGCTAAAATGCGAATCGGCTGGAACGCAGATCTTTTGAATTACCGAGAGACTGTTCACGTATTGCAAGAGTCAGGTGTGCAAGGAATCAGTGTCCACGGAAGAACCAAAGAAATGGGCTACTCTGGTTCAGCCAATTGGGATATCATAGGCGAAATCAAGTCCTTTGCGAAGGTTCCTATCTTTGGAAACGGAGATGTAGCTAGCTACGAAGATGCTTTAGACAAAAAGAAAAAGTATGGTGTGGACCTTGTATTGATTGGTCGAAATGCGATTGGCAATCCTTGGGTTTTTCAGAATTCGAATCATAGTTTTGAAATTAAGAAATGGTTAGTAACAGTTATAAATCATTTGGATAATATGATTCTTTTTTATCCTCCAAGTGAATATGCTGTTTTACTTTTTCGAAAGCATTTGAGTCGGTATCTAAGTGTTCTTTCTACAAAGTTTCCAAACATAAAAATTCAAAAAAGAGATTTGCTTGAGATAAATGAATCCAATCAATTAAAAACTCGTTTACATGAGGATCTATTTTCGTATCAAACCTGCGGTATATAAATCAAAGATTTATCTTATATATTTTTGAGCTATCTCTTCTGTTAGATTCCAAAAATCCTTTGCTTCACTAATATTATTAGCTGGATCCCCTTCGGGAAATTCGCACAATCCCAAACAATTGTGATAGTAGCCGCCTTTTTTCACATCTGGCTGAGTCGCAACATAAAGAGAAGTTTGTGCTCCACGTTTAGGATCTAACATTATCTTTGATTTGAAATACTTTCCAATTTTTCCAGATTCCACTAAACCAGAAGAAACTACTCCAGGATGCACAATGCAGACCGTATAATTTGGGTTTTGATTCTGTAGTTCTTTCGCAATCCAAATATTTCCTAGTTTTGATTGGCAATAGGCTTTCATCCCTCCGTAATAACCTGAATAGGTTAAGTCCTTTGTGGCTTTTTTTTTTAGAATGTAAATATCTCCAGTCGTGATTACGATTCTAGGATTTTTAGAGAGAAAATTTTTAGTCAGTAAGTTTCTTAAAACTTGATGACCTAGAACATTTGTACCAAAGGCTATTTCAAAGTTTTGTTTGGTTTCTTCGTATTTAACAGGCCAGACTCCAGCATTTTCGACTAAAATAGAAATTTTATTTCCACCAAGTATGGTATTGATTTCTTTTTCTCTGTTCTTTAACGAATCCAGATCACTTAAATCAGCTTTAAATCGAAGAATCAATTCCTTCTTTATTCCATTTGAAATGAATTCTTTTTCTACTTCTGTTAATTTATCTTCTGATCTTCCTAATAAGATTGTTCGAATTCCCCGGGTTAAAAGTCCTCTCGCTATTTCCTTGCCAATTCCATTTGTGGCTCCTGTAACCAAAGCAGTCTGACTCACAAACGGAGAGGTTTCCGGGCAAACGATAGTTTTTGCTTCTTGAGAGACCATAGCCAATGAAAGTCTTTGAAATACCGATTTGGGTAGAAGCTTTGGTTCCGAAAAAATTGCAATCATCTCTCGTTATATCCTTTAAAAAAAAGTAAACAAATCGTTTTCTAATCTTTGATCCATTCAACCCTTGTATCTTTGAATTTTCCTTCTTCAATCGCCTTTTGCAAGTTTAACATTGTATTCATCGGAGTATCTGTTATTGCTAAATTGATCACAGACTGAGGAATAGAACCCCCTGGTTCAAAGTGAGCTTGGTATTCGATTCTAATTTTTTTTCCGTCTGAAGAGCCGATCTTCCAAACGGCTTCAAATCGATCCATTCTTGTTACACCAGATGGAGGCGGTTTGGTGGGATACTCTATTTTCTTTAACTTTATAGTCACAGTTTTAGTCTTTTCGTTTTGATCGGCTATTCTCTCAACAATGACATCTCGGTCAGACACTGGCCAGGGTGCTCCATTGCGGATGTAAACAATGCTTTTCTTAATTCCTTGGCTAAGAACTTGTAGCTCTTTGCAATTGAAATATAGGTATTTGCAGGAATCCACATCAGAAAGCAAGCTAAAGACTTGAGATTGGGTAGATTCTATCTCTACAGTTCCTAGGAATTCCTTGACATCGGAGCCTTCATATTCTCGAAGCTTAACCACAATCCCATTCTTTCTTTTGGCCTCGCTCCAATCAGAACTCTGGGCAAAAATTGAAATGGGACTTAAATATGTAATCACCAGATAAAATAAAAAGTAATTTAAGATTGAAGTTAAATGATTCAAATTATTCCCCTTTAAAGTCCAAAAAAAAACCCCAGCGTATAGCCAGGGTTTCTTGAGCAAGTCTTAGTTTGATGCTAAGCTTTTATTGAGCGGCTTTCGCTTTGCTTTCAAAAGCTTTTTGTCCGCCAGCATATCTCATGTAACCTACACACTGACATTCAACCCAAGTTTCGACTTCGCCGTCGCCAACACAGATTCCAGTGTCGTTATTGAGTGAGCAACAGTCATACACTCCTGTTCCAGAAATTGATCCTTTTGACTCGGATACGATTACTGATCCAGTAGACTGACCATCGGAAACACCGGATGCTTGCTCTAGGTATTCACCGATCACTTTTCTAAGAGCATCCCCAGAGACTTGGAGTCTTGCGGCTTCTCGGCAAGTGGATTGCTTCATAGCAACAGAGTTTTGCTTGATTGCTTTTTCAGAAGCACGAGCGCTGAACTTCATATAGAGATAATCTAGGTCTTTCTTGTCTTTTCCTTTGCAGTACTCAGCTGGGCTTTCTCCGCGTTTTGCCGCGGCTGTGTCTGGTGCGCATGCCCATCCTTCAAAAATCCAACCATTCTTCCCAACGGTAGTGGCATCTCGGCGGGAATCACTTGGCCCGCAGGAAACTAGAATCGCAGAAATTGCGACTAAAACGAAAAGGGTTTTTTTCATAAAAAAACGGCTCCTTACCGATATTTTAAGAGATGAAAGTAAGGGCTGTCAATCCTTTCTAACAAAAAAAACCGTGATTCGCATCCTCCACCACCTAAGCCTTTTTTCACTCTTTTTCATCATTTTTACCCAAAATAGAGTATATGCTTCTGAGATTGCATACCTACCAACTGAAGTCACGGGCGATGTTCCCAGCTTTATGGGAACAAAAGAAGAAGCAGGCGAAGAACTAGCGCACCTTAGTAGGCACTATTTAAAACTTGAATACTATGCTGAAATTCTAAGTGCCAAGTCGATGATGGCTTGGGACAAAAATCAATCAAAAACAGATTCTAATCTAAACTTGCTCTGTATGGAATGGGAAGTACATTTCGTAGCTTTTGACAGCTTGGATTTTGGAAATCCCAATTTGATCCAAACAGAGATTTACAATTGCAAAACCAAAGGAAGGACAAAGATCTCTTCTCAATTGAAATCTAACTTTGTACTATCATTGGCTAAGCATATAGAAAAATCCTTTCGATTTTTGCCTCCAAATGTAAGCCTTCAGCAAAACAAACCAACGAATACTGTTGAAATGAACTTTCTGATAGATATAAACGGGTCCTATGCGTATTATAAAAAGGATCTTGTAAAAGTGATCCAGGGATTCGTGGATAGCCCAAACATTTTATTAGGAGTCTATTCAGCTAGAAAAGACAAAACCATTCGCATTCCAGCAACCATCGATCACACTGAAATCAAAAACTATTTTGAAGATCTCCAGTGGTCAGGTAACAATTCTGGAGAAACCATACTTGACTTACTGAAATCTTTGCTTGCCAATGCCAAATCCCAAACCAAGGCAGAAAGAAAGAATTATATCTTATTTTCTGGTTCCGTAAAGGACAAAGAAACTGCATTGATCCAAACATTGAATCAAATTCGTCAACTGGGCTATCAAAATACGATTATACTAACTAACCACGTTGATCTTTCAGTTATGCGAAGTCTGCAAAGAATTGCGAAATCCAGCAGTTCGCGGATTTTTTCGATCACAGATTACCAAACCGTTGGAACGGTAAATGGCAATTATGCCATTCTGTTAAAAGAAGGCCGAATCTATTCTACGAAGAACTCAATCTTTCCTCCGTTTCGATTTGAAGAGGATGGATATCAAAAATGGGATCCAGGCTTAGTTCGATCCTATGTCCCAGATTTGAATCCTTATACAATGGCAGAAGCATTTGAAAAGTTAGTAGATTTCCGAGTTCTAGAAAAACGGGATATGGAGACAGACCTAACAAGTCTTTTTGCCCAGGAATTCGAGAAAAGGGGAAACGATAGTTCAGAGTATAAGACAGTCTTAGTCACCATGAGGGGCGAATCCTTTTGGATACGATTGCCTATCAACGAGGCTTTTGTAGAAGGAAAAGAATACCTTATTTTGACCGAATTTTCCTTAGATCCTCTGTCTAGCTACGGAATCCAAAACCACCCGGGCAGAACAAAGCTTTTAAAACCTAATTCTTCTTATCCTAAACTTTTAGGAGTTTTACCATCGCAAGGCAAAAAGTTTATAGAAACCAATGGCATTCAAAGATTCCATGGATACATTCTAGGAACAATTAGTGCCTCAAAAAGATTCTGAAAAAGACCCCATCTGGATCACCGAGAGTTCTTTAACATCTAAGCTTTATAAATCTCTAATTGAAACTTCTACACAAGCCAGCTATATCACGTTAGAGGGATCAGTCGGATCAGGAAAAACATTCTGGATTGAGCAATTGAAGCGCTCCCTGGGAAGCAAGCGACCTAGTTTGCATTTTTCTTCGTTCAATGAAAAATCCGAAGAAGATCTAAAGAAAATCTTAAAAGATTGGCAAAGTAAAAAGTATAAATCTGATCAGAAAATCTGGTTTCTAGAGTGGAATGAACAAGATATCAAGTTTTTGAATCAATCGGCAACAGGCAAAGAGCTTTACAAAGAGTTCAATCTGATTCGTTTTAAAATTCCTTCCCTAGACCAACGTAAAACAGAGATTCCATTTTTTGTTCAGGAATTTTCAAAGGCAATCTGTAAAAAATGGAAACGAAAGCCACCTACTTGGGAACCAGCAGTTTTGGAAAGAATTCAGAATAGAGTGTTTTCTAACAACTTACATGGACTATTTGATTTTGTTTCCGCTTGTCTCTCTTTTCAAACTGGCTCCAAGATTAAGATTCTAAAAATTCCAAATACAGTGTGGTCCAGCGATGATGGTGGATTGAACATAGTTCCAGGTTATACGATGTTGCAATACGAAAAAGACATTATTCTAGCCAATTTAAAGTACATGAATGGCAATAGAGAAAAAACAGCTCAATTGCTTGGGATTTCTGTTCGTAATTTGTATCGAAAAATAGAGGAATATCAGCTCGACGTGGGCTCACTTAAGATTTGAAAGATTTCCAAAATTCTTTGGTTAAAATAAATTCTACCTTCTTCGTCTCTTAAACCTGATTTGAATTTAATGTTCAGATTCAAAATGATTTCATAGATCTGGATCAAGGATTTTGTAGTAAAAAGAGAAGCCTCCTTGATCAACTGGTTTCTCATATGGTAGTTTCTACCTTCGGAATAAGAATAAAATCGTAAGTATTCGACCATAATTGGGATGGGGACTTCTCCTCGATTGTTGATACGAAGAATTCGAAATTTTCGAATCTCGTCTAACTTGTTAAGTAATCGACTTAAAAAACTTAGGATTTCCGAATTCTCGTATTCGAATTTTGTAAATTCTTTAAAAAATTCTCCCTTTCGTGAGAAAATCAAATGTTCCACCAAGTTTTGTATATTTAAGGAGGATTGACCAAAGAGAACATTTTCAACATCTGATTTTGAAAATTTCTTTTTATTCAAAAACAGCTTTAGTTTTCTAAGGTTCTTAATGTACGCACCCGTGTGAGGTGGAATTTTATGTACAAATTCGTCAGCGGCTTCTGGCTCTAATTCGATTCCTTCTTGTTCCAAAGCTTCATTGAGCGCTGGTTTGATATCTTTGGAATAAATGGCTTTCGGCTTGTACAAACTGAACTCACCCTGAAACAGCTTATGAAACGCGGCAGGCAAATCCTTTTGATCGTAATGAATTAAGAAGTGAATGTCGGATGAGATAGATGGAACATTTTTTTGGAAGGCACTGGCTATGTCTTTGAATTCGGAAGATGCTTTGGAATCTAAAAGGGGTTTGAAAAAGCTAGAACCGTTTTTTAGAATGATCAGCTTATTTGGAAAAAACATATCGGGAGTAAAGACTTCAGCAAAGAGCTTACCATGATCGCCGGATTCGGAGACAAAAACCAGAATCTCTGCGACAATTCCAGATTTTTCTAGAACCTCTTTGTAGTGTTCTATCGCGATTTCGAACTCGAAGGAGTCTTCAGAGACATAAACAAAGATAGACGGAAGTGGAATTTTCTTGATCTTGAGTAACTGATAGAGAGATCCAAGCTCGGTGCCTGTTTTTTTTGTTTCCGTTTTTTCTTTCAAAGTCTAAACCTGGAGCGTAAGCGAGGCGATAATCAGAGTATGGAATTATCAGGTTCAGTGGCAAGAGTTTCTGGAAATTACGATGGGAGTTCTTTGTATATGTACTCCGGTTACAATACCAAGCCCGTCGAAAAAGTAGACAAAGTAGATAGTGGTTTGCAAGGACCAGCTGTAGTCGATAAAGCTTCACCTGCTTATAGCACAAAGCCAGTCGAAGAAGTGGGAAAGGTGCAGTACCAACAGCAAGAGCAAAAGCCTCTTCCTGCAGACTTTCAAGCTAAGGCAGACGCTTTTCAAAACAATCCTCAAAAGAAAATGAACTATAGCCCGGGAGACCTTCTAAGTCTTTACGCTTAGTTCCAGTATTGTTTCCAACTATCTGCTCTCTGTAAGAAGGAGCGGATAGGAAAGCCCACCACATTTAAATAAGATCCATACCATTCCTTTACAGGGCTCGCACGGTCCTGAATTCCGTAACTACCTGCTTTATCAAACGGGCTTGCTTCTCTCAAATATCTTTCCCTTTCTATGTCGTTCCATGGAAAAAAGAGAACATCCGTTTTCTCTATAAAGAAATCAAAAGCACCGTTCTCATAAAAACAACCTCCGGAAAAAACAGAGTGCACTCTTCCAGATAGCAGGCGCAAGATGTCCATAGCCTCTCCATCAGATCCTGGTTTCTGTAAAATCTGATCTCCAAGAACTACAATGGTATCGATCCCCAAAGCGAGATCACTTGGATTCGTCCAAATTGACTTTGCTTTGCAAATTCGCTCAAGATAGGCTAGGGGATTCTCCCCAGGCTGTGAAGATTCATCGATTTCGGCAGGAACGGCATTGAATTGAAATCCTAGGTCACTTAGGATTTGGATGCGCCTAGGTGATTTACTTCGTAGTACAAACAATTGATTGCTATTTTCTCTTCGTTGATTAGTTTCAGACCATGGATTTAAGATTCATGGTTTTTTCGATTCTAGCTCTCTCGTTTTTAACTGTCGATTGCAAAAATAGGCAAGTTCAAGACATAGAAGACTGCAACCCTATCGCAGACTATTACGAAAAGGGCATCCATTACATAAGGCGTGATCTGGTTACAGATGACAACACCATCGATTACAAAAAACTTTTTGAAGGTACGCGAAGGGAAGCTAGCGAATGTTTTCCTTCGAACCATGAGGTAAAATGAAACTTTTCAATGTAGAAAACAAAACCATTCTTATTACTGGCGCAAGCAGAGGAATCGGAAAGAGCCTAGCAATTGGCTTTCGAGATGCAGGGGCAATCGTTTACGGAACGGGTTCAAAACCAGAATCTGTAGCTTGGATGGAAAAAGAAAAGATCGTTCCTCTTGTTCTCGATGTTCGATTAGAGAACGGCGCATTTGAAGTTATTGGAAAGATCCGAGAAAAGCACCAAAGGCTCGACTGCTTGATCAACAATGCGGGCATAGCAACTAACACACCTGCTTCAGGATTCAAAGAAGACGAGTTGCAAAACATCATCCAGACAAACTATACAGGAGTTTTTCGAACCTGCCAAGCCTACTACAAACACCAAAAGAAACAAGGCGGCAACATAATCAATGTGGCTTCGGTGCTCGGAATGGTTGGATCCAAATTCGCTTCGGTTTATTCTGGAACCAAAGGAGCAGTGATCAGTTTAACGAAAGCCTTGGCAATTGAATGGTGCAATTCAAATTACAGAGTCAATGCGATTTGCCCAGGTCTGATTGATACGGACATGACAGATATGATTAAGGAAAAAGAATCAGTACTTGAGCAGGTCAAAGGCGACATCCCGATGGGACGATTGGGGCAGTCTCAGGAATTACTGGGAGCTGCAATATTCTTAGCTTCAGATGCTTCTAGTTATGTTACAGGAACTTCAATGGTTGTAGATGGGGGGATGACGGCCCAGTGATCTATGGTTTTAGAGTTTCACGAAAAAAATCCAGACCGTAGAAAACTAAAAAAGATCTCTGATTCCCTTAAGGAAGGAGAGGTCTACATTTGTCCGACAGACACTGTCTATTCTATCATTGCCGACTCTCACTCAAAAATAGGGGTCGAGAGGCTGTATACAATCAAGAAAATCCCCAAAAATCAACCATTGTCTTTGCTTTGTAATTCAATCGAAATGGCTTCCAGTATAGTTGAAACTATGCCCAACACTGTTTTCAAAATAATGAAAAAACTAACACCAGGGCCTTATACCTTTATTTTAAAGGCAAATAAACTTTTGCCCAAACCATCCTTTCTGCACCAAAAGGAAAAACAGATTGGAATTCGGATCCCAAACCAAAAGATCCTTTTGGATCTAATCGAAATCCACGATTCACCACTTACGGCAACTTCTGCTTCAGTCACAGACGATTTTTATATCGAGATGGATGACTTAGAAGAGACCTACGGAAAATTAGTCGAAGGGATCATCGACGGAGGAATTCAGTCTATCGAACTTTCTACTATACTAGATTGCATTTCTGATCCTATTCAAATTCTAAGAGAAGGCAAAGGGATTGATCAATTGCAAGCCTTGATCCAATCCTAAATTTAACACTAACATGTTTTTATTGATCAAACCAGCTTTTCGAACTATTAACTTCTTCTTGATTCTCCAAATCCTGATTTTTACAAATTGCACTTGGCAGGCGGACTACAAAGAAGCGGCGAGACTTTCGTTACAACCGGACACAGATCTCATTTTAGTTCCATATGAACATGGGATCTTTGATGCCTTTGAAAAAGATAGACAGCATACAGCTCACTACGATCCAAAGAAACTGAAAGAAATTCTTGTTCAGCAAGGAATTGAAAATAAAGCTATTTGGAAAAAAATAAATGAGAGTACAGATGGCAAAGAACTTGCTCTGGATGTGCAATATACCTCGCATTATACAAATTATGCGTACGATACAAAGATTCCGTTGCTGTTCTATGGAGAACCCTTCTTTCGTCCTGGGATCTATTCAGATCCAATCGACCAAGAACAAATTGTTCCTATACTTTCTTCTCTTTTGCATTTGAGCGAAACTCGCCATTCCCTTTTTCAGAAAATAGGCAAAGCTAAACCAAAACACCCAAAAATCGTTGTTACCATTGTGATAGACCAAGGTGGTAGAATGGTTTTAGACCAAATTCCCACTTCTTTTCCCTTTATTCAAAGTTTACAAACAAAGTCGGCAGTTTTTTCGAAGGCTAGAGTTACACATTTGGAAGCTCATACAGCGGTTGGACATTCGGCGATTGGGACGGGTGCGTATCCCAATGAAACACAGGTTCTTTCGAATGAAGTTTACTTTTGGAAGAATGGAAAAGTAGGTAGAAAACCGATCTATGAACCCGTAAATGGCGTTTGGAATCTCCAAGATTTAAAATCCCTAAGCTTGGCTGATCGTCTATCTAAAGCAAACGATTTTAAATCGATTGTCATCAGCCAATGCTATGCTCCGAGAGCGGCCATTGGAATGGCAGGCCATGGTGGGAAAGGTCACTTCGTCTATTGGGCAGACAAAAAAAGTGGTGGCTGGGGAACAGAACCTACTTTCTATCAGTTGCCTGAGGTTCTCAAAAAAGAAAGCTTCTATGCGTTTTATCAGAGAAATAAAAACGAATGGAACAGGGACTTTGTTTTTAAAGACGAAAAAGATTTTTATTCCAATCTTTCTGAATTTCAAGCTAGTACCCTTCAGGTGAAACTAGACGAAGAAGCATTCATAAAAACTATTCAATCTGAAATACTTGATAAAGGTCTCCATTTGGACTATGATCCCGATCTGGCTTATCTAACCTTAAAGGCAACGGATGCCATTGGTCACCAATTTGGTTGGGAATCCGAAGAAGCCAGGGCGGTTCAAAGAGCAACAGACCAAAGCATAGAGCGCATTTTTCAATTTCTAAAAGAGAACTTTCAGGACGATTTTGTTTTGGTCATCACCGCAGATCATGGTGCGGCTGTCATGCCTGAGTTATCTGGAGTTTCCAAACTAAGCCATGCTTCTTTCTTTGATCAGCTCGGCACTCTGATTCCAGAAAAATACCGAGCCGAAGATTCAGTGATTAAATGGGTCACACATTCACAGGTTAGTTTAGATCGAAATGTTATGCAAAGATACAAAATTTCGGAAGACCAAGTTGTGAGTGAAATCAAAAAATTGAAAAGTGAAAAAGGCACACTCTTCTTTAGAGAAGTTTGGCGACGAAAGGATGTGGAGTAGAAGCAAGAAATTTCTAATAGCCGTTCAATTGAAACAAAGAAATCGGCTTCCCTTTTCCCCTGATCTGCACCAGGGGCAATTCCTGCCATTCCCACTTGTTTTTGGATAATTGAACAACAATTTCCGAGGAAACCAGAATCCGAGCTGAAAACTCTTTAGTCATAGATTCGATACGGCTAGCTAAATTGACAGTATCACCAATGACAGTCGTATCTAAGCGGTTTTCTGAGCCTACGGTTCCTAAGATTACTTCCCCATAATGAATTCCAAAACCTGTCCGCAATACTGTTTGATCCGGTAGTAGCAAAGTTTGAGAGCTATTTGCCATTTCCTTGGCCGCTAAGACTGCATTTTCCGCATCGGTAAACAACGCCATGATAGCATCTCCAATGAATTTATCGATAAATCCGCCATGAGAAACTATGATAGGTTCCATTTTCTCTAAATAAGTATTCAAAAATTGAAAGGTGGCTTCAGTACCAACTTTTTCTGATAATGCGGTGAATCCTCGAATATCAGTAAAGAGAACTGCCATTTTAACTGATTTGGCGTCTCCTTTTTGCACATGTAGAATGCTTTCTCTATCCAAACTTTTTAAGAATTGCTCTGGGACAAATCTTTGCATGGACCTGGCATATGCTCTTTCTACTTCCAATGCTTCTCTTTCTTTATTCAGAGCTAATTCTCGGGCTTCTGCTTCTTTTGCCCTTAAATCATTGAATCTATATCCTAATGCTAAGGAAAGCAAGACGGCTTCTAAACTAGCTCCGATTACTTGGCAGTAGTGTGTGAAGGCATTTCCATGAATCAAACCTAAGTTCTCAGAAATAAAAACACCAACAGAAACCAATAGAGTACCCCAAGCTATTCCAAAGAATATTGCTGGCTTGTAACCCGATCGTAAGCTTACAATGATAGAAACAATCACGAAAAGAACGGAAACAGCTGGAAAAAGATTACTTAAAATAATTCCCGCACTAACAGAAATGAAACTCAATGGAATAAATAAAAGCAAACCTGAAATCACCAACATGTAAATCAGCTTCGATAATCTAGGTTCTATAGTCTTAATTTGCAGAAATTGGTTAGCAAACAAAAGTGCAAAAATCGAAGTAATTATACTTGCTACCATGATTATATAAGATATTGAGTTTTCGAAAAGAGCTCCAAAAAGAAAGGGAATAAAACCATAAATACCAACAAAGAAAACTAAAAAACTCAAAGTATATAAAACATACCAAAGATAAGCTCTACTCTTAATCGACAAATAGAGCAAAAAATTGTACAATGAAAGCGAAATCATCAATCCGAAGAAAACGCCAAACAGTAAATTCCGAAAGATATCATAGGCTTGTAGTCTATCCCTTTCCCAAAGATACATGGGCACCGTAATCGAATCATTTGATTGAATAGAAAGATAGAAGGTGCAGACGTTCGAGTTTGGTTTAACTAAAAACTGATAATTTGGATGAATTGGAAGTTCAAAATTGCGCTGATCCATTCCAGAAATAAAGGAAACTTCTAATTTTCCTTGGCAAACCTGGAAGTATCTTATCTTTTTCAGCAAAGGAGAAGCTACTTCAAATATCATTTCTCTTTTATCTTTAAGATCAAAATCCACTTTTAACCAAAGTTCTTTGTCTTTAATGCCAAAATTGGCATAGGAAGATTTTGTTTGGCGAAATTTATTTTGGAAATTTGGTGAAAGAATGTCTTCTAAATTCGTATTGTATTCAGAAAAAAGAAATTGAGAAGTAGGGCCCAGTAGTGTATGTCTTTGCTTGGGTTCAGAATTTGAATTAGCACCATAAAAGTTTGGATTACAAAAAAAAGTATTTCCAAGTAAAGCTAACAGAATAAAGGAATTCTGAATGGATTTCATTTTTCTAAGATGCATAATGACTAAGGGTTATTTCTTACCTTTGCTTTCGAATCCTTTCAAGGTTAGATAGAGCTTAATTTCTTCATAATCAATTCTCTGGATTTCCACTTCTACTTTGTCTCCAATAAAGAAATCCTTCGTATATTTTTGGGAATAAAAACTAAAATCATTTCGAATCAATAGCTCAAATTCATTGGTAAATTCTGTTTTTTCTAAGATTCCTTCCAGATTGGATTCTTGTAGCTCAATATAGATTTGACCAGGGCGAATTCCCACGATAAAGCCGTCGAATTTATTTCTACCTGTAGACTCTAAGTATCGAAAGGACCTTAACTTTTGAATATCTCTCTCGGCATCAGCCGCTCTTCTTTCTTCTTCGGAGCAGTGCGTACCAATGAATTTAAGCTCTTCGAGAGAATAACAGCCTTCTTCCTGAAACAAATAGCTTTCTAGAATTCTATGTACTATTAAATCAGGATAGCGACGAATAGGCGATGTGAAATGACAATAGTCCTTGAAACCCAAACCCCAATGTCCTTTGGATTCTTCTCCATAGTAAGCTTGCATAAAACTTCGAAGCAAAATATAACTAAAAAGTCTTTCAATCTTCTCGTCATTGATAGATTGAACTGCATTCATAATTTCGGGATAACTAGTATCAGCTATAGTAGTGTTGACTCCATACATTTGCAAGAATTGATTCAAAGTTTCTAATTTCTCTTCATCCATGGCTTCATGGATCCTATGCAAATTGGGAATTTTCTTCTTTCGTAGATATTCATCAACCTTAAGGTTTGCCGACAACATCAATTCTTCAATGAGGATATGACTTTGCAATCTTGGCTTTGTTATGATTCCCGTTGGCTGATTTTTTTTATCTAAAGAAATAGCTACTTCCTTTAAATTCAAATCTACTCTACCGGACTTCATCCTAGCCTTACGCAAAGCGGTTGTAAACTGAGAGATCTGAAAAATCCAATTTTCAGGATTGGCTTCGTTTATTTCAGTTTCTGCCATCTCATAGGTGTATCTTTGATTTACTTGAATGATGCTTTTGTAAAATTTAGCACTAAAAATCTCTCCAGTCAGAGATGCTTCCATCTCCACTGTAAAGGCTAGTCTTGGTGTATTTGCGATTAAGCTACAAAGGTTTTCAGATAGAATTGGAGGAAGCATGGGGACAACTCGATTGGACAAGTATACCGAAGTACCTCTTCGATATGCTTCCTTGTCTAGCGGTGAATCGGTGACAACATAGTGAGAAACGTCCGCTATATGCACCCAAAAACGGATTTTTCCATTTTGTTTTTCAAAACTAATTGCATCGTCAAAATCTTTCGCTGTTTCTCCATCAATGGTTACGGAGTAAAGTTCTCTGAGATCAACTCGTTTGTCCCAGTCTTTGACCGTTTTTTGATCAATTGTTTCTGGAAAATCTACTGGTATATCATCTGGGTGTTGAATCGAAAGATCATACTTCATCAAAACACGATTCAAATCAGGGTCTTCATTTATTTCTGATTCTAATTGAACGAATGTCATTTCGTAGAGATGATTCTCAGGAACAGAATCATCCTTTAACTTAGCAATAATGACGTCGCCAATCCGAATTCGATCTAAGGTATCTTTCAAAAGAGTTTTTTTAACTACATAGCCTTCTTTTCCGTCGCCCAACATATCGAGCATGTTTCCGATCAGCAGTTTGCCAGTGTCCTCTGTGATCTTTACCCGATACAGAGTTCTTCCTCTTTTGACAATGGTTGTGACGTTTCCTTCAAATCGATCCTTTCTTCCCAAGCAAACGGGCAGGACTTCGACCTTGTCTCCTGATATAGCAGAATTTACATGATGAAACGGAATGAAAACCTCGCTTTTTGAAGGTAGGGAAACAAATCCATCTCCTTTTCGAGAAACAGAGATTCTTCCATACAATCGAAATGGATTCGCGATTCGAACTTTTTTATGTTCTAGATGAACCAAACCTTCTGATTCTAATGACTTTAGAAGTGAAGTGAGCACCCACTCCATGTTATTGTCTTTAGGCTTGAATCTATTTTTTTTAGACTTTTCCTTCTTATCTGTTTTTGTAGAAAAGCTAGGAGCTATTTTTCCCAGAATTTCTTGTTTGGTTAATGTACTACCAGCTAAAGAATCCAATAGTTTGGTTATTTTAATTTGTAATTTAATAGGGTCCATTCGGTTAATCTACGTAAGTTCCTCTTAGATAAAAAGGCAGAACTTCTGCATAATTTGAAAATTGTTCTTTTGTCAAAAGTGAACGAAAATAATCCGTTTGCAAAGCTTCAAAAAAATTGGGAAGATTTTCGTTCAAAATTAGGAGTTCTGGCTGAGAAAAAGGCAAAGCGTTTCCAGATACTGCAAAGTTAGTTTTAGAAAAGTCCGCTCTTTCTAGTATCCTCATTATGTTTTGAGGTTCTAAATCTTGGATACTAGAAAAAGATTCGAAGGGAAGTCCTCCAAAGAAATATTTCCCTTGTTTGCCATCTAAAGCGATCAAAGTTGATTTTCCCAAAGTCCTAAAGAGACTTAAACTATAAAGACTCACAGAATGAATCGGCAACAAAGGTATGTTCCAAAATTGCCCCAAACTTCTAGCAGTTGTAATAGTGATTCTGACTCCAGTGAAAGAGCCTGGACCATCACAAACCACGATCAAATCGGGTTTTTCCCAAGAAGACTTTTCTAAAGCAGTTTCGATTTCCTTTACTAGGCGAAAGGAAGATTCCTTAACGCTCTTGAACGCAATTCGATAATGTAATTCATGTTCAAAGGAGTCTGAAATCGAGCAAGTTGAAACTTCAATCCAGTCTTGGGAAGCATCAAAGAATAAGATTTTCATTCCTTCCTATTCCTATTTCGCAGAATGTACTTACGTTTCTCTTTAAACTCGGGAACGAATTGAATTTCTAATTCTAAATCAGATCTCTCGACCAAAAAATCTTTTCCCTTTTCCCACCACTCAATCAAACTAATGCCTGGACTTTCCCAAATTTCTTCCAATCCCAGATCATAGATTTCTTCTTTTGTTTTAAGTCTATAGAAGTCAAAATGATGGGTTTCGCCAAGCTCTGTATCATACAAATTCTCTACCGTGTAAGTCGGTGAATTCACATATTGTTCTTTTGAAATAAGTGAGAGCGTGTTGCGCAAAAAAGTAGTTTTGCCTGCACCCATTCCTCCAGTCATTAAAACGATAATGTGCTTTTTATTTGTAAGTTTTGATTTAAGTAAATCCAAGAAAAAAATGCTAAAAGAAAAAAGTTCGTCTTCTCCTAACACTTCATTTATTAATTCCATTTTTAGAATATTTTTTCAATGTCTGAATGATCAAATTGGTAGGCTACTTTACAAAATTCACATGTGATTTCAATTTTTCCCTCGGAATCCAGTATGGAGCTAGCTTCTTTAGAGCCTAAGCTAACAATAATATCCATAACTTTATGGCGGGAACAATCACATTGCAAAACTGTTTTTTCTTCACTTAGTATTTGAAGGTCGTCTTCTAACAGCATTGTTAATTCTTTGAGCATTTCAGTATGTTCTAAGTTCCAGAATCTTTCGGTTTGCAGAGATCTTTGTAGTTTTTGCTCGAGACTTGCTATGTGACTCTCCGTCGCTTCCGGCAAAGCTTGGAACATAATTCCTTTTACTCGCTTCAATGGATCTTGCAATTGCACATCCATGAAAACAAAAGTTCTGATCTGTTCTGATTCTTCAATGTACTTGATAAAGTTGGCTTCAAAAGTATCTTCAATTAAATTAGTGAAGGACTGGTAGAAGTTTGAATCTTCTTCCCACCTAATGACTTTTAAAATCCCCAAACCTAAAATGAATTGGTTTCTTATGTCGTCGTAATTTAGTTCGCCAGGATAGGCGACAGCTTTCATTCGTCCAAATCGGTCACTGTAAGCCAAAACACTTTTTTTACTATCGTCTTTCCATTGAATACTAACTCTCTGTTTGTCTTTGGTTAATTCTGCTAAGAAAAGTGCCCCAAGCATTGTTTTGGAAAGAAATACAGACATCTCAGGTTCTAATTCGTGGATTTTGGAAGCTTCAATAGCTGGGGATGTTATGTCAGCAATGGCAAATCGAAAGTTGAAGTTAGGAACAATTCCTAAAAAAATGCGGTCATTCATTATTTGATTGATCAGAGTGGTTTCTGCCTTAGCCTATCGGATTAGACTAAAGGTGCAATCCTAAAAAGGGAACGAAATGATTTTTGGAGCCGCTTACTACCCGGAACAATGGACTTCTCAGGATTGGGCAGAAGACCTAAAGATCATGAAGGACATGGGGCTAACTTCAGTGAGGTTAGCAGAGTTTGCTTGGGCTGTGCTGGAACCAAAGGAGGGAAAGTTCGACTTTACTCTGTTTGATTCGGTTCTAGAGCAAGTGGAAAAAGCGGGAATGACCGCAATCCTTGGAACCCCAACCGCTACCTTCCCTCCTTGGCTTTTCGAAAAGTATCCTGAAATTATCCAAACATCTAAAACCGGAATTCGAAGAATCATCGGAACCCGTAGACAAGCTTCTTTTTCCTCACCTGCTTTCCGAAAAGCTACCGAACGAATCGTAACAGCCATGGCTAAGCATTACGGAGCTCAGTCCGTTGTCACTGCATGGCAGATTGATAACGAGCCTGGGCACGAAGGTTCTGATCAGGACTATTCTGACTTAGCAGAAAAGAACTTTCAGAAGTGGTTAAAACAAAAATACTCCACATTACAAAATCTAAACGAAAGCTGGGGAAACATATTTTGGGGAGTGCTTTTTGATAAGTGGGAACAAATTCCTATTCCTAAAACCACCTACGCCAGCAATTTCAATCCGGCTTTGATCCAAGACTATTTTCGTTTTCAATCGGATGAATTGATTGCCTATATTGAACTTCAAACAAATCTCTTACGCAAATTCACTAAAAACCAAAAATTAACAGTCAATCTTTACCCATCACCTTTTCTGCCGGTTACCGATATGAACCGACTGTTTGAAATGTTAGATTTCGTTTCTTATGACAACTATCCCGTATGGGGTAACCAGCCCGAACCTTTTCCACATCCTTTGGTATCCGCAACTCTTCAATACTCGAGAGGGCTAAAAGACAAATCTTTCACCATCATGGAGCAAATTTCTGGAGTGCAAGGACACGACACTCTCGGTTATCTTCCCCCTCCAGGTCAAATCGGACTCTGGCTGATCCAAGCAGTGTTGAATGGTGCCGATCAAGTTTTCTTTTTCCGATTTAGAACCGCAAGATTTGGGCAAGAACAGCTATGTTATGGCATTTTGGATCATGGAAAGCATCTAACATCTAAATATTTCGAGCTAAAATCTACTATTGATTCCATTCAGAAAATGTCACAAGATCTAAAAGACTCACCATTTGAAGCAAAAGCTCTTGTTCTGCACGATATAGAAAATGCAAGAAATTATAAGCACCAACCACTAAGTGATGGATTGAAACTAAACCCAGTTCCGTTCGCTCAAGTTGGTTACGATGTAGAAATTGCTACATGGTTTGCAGGAACCAACGTACTCAATGTCCCCACTCATGTGCATTCTGTAAATTTTGAAAAGGATTGGAGTCAGTATCGATTGATCTCTCTTCCTCTGTACACTATGTACGATAAAAAAATTGTAGAAAAACTAAATCAGTATGTTCTTCAAGGGGGCATTCTAATTCTAGGTTACAGAGCTGGAATCAAAGCTCAAAATCATTGGATGGATCCTGATCCAGTGCCTGGACAGTTTAGAAAAATGGCTGGGATCGAAGTACATCAATTCGAAGCTGTAGGTCCAGGAGTAAAAGTTGGAATTAGAATGGGATTTTTACCCTTAAAGGGAGAAAAATTCTGTGAAATTATAGAACCTAAAACAGCTACACCTATAGCATACTATATGGATCGAAAAAAATTCTATTCAGGTAAGGTCGCTATAACAGAACATAAATGGGGCAAAGGCAAGGTTTATTATTTAGGCGCTTCTCTATCGCCATTGAGTATGGTTCTCTTTTATAGAAAAGTTCTTCGAGAAAACCAAATTCCCTTTGATTTCTTAGGTTCCAATATAGAAAAATTTAGCCGAAGTGGAAAAATGTACGACTACGAAGTGATCTTAAACCATAGTCCAAAGCCAAAATGGATAGGTTTTAAGCGGATTCCTGCTTTTGGTTTTCAAATAAAGAAAAAGATAAAAGACAACTAAATAATTATGCGAACATTTGACGATATAAACCAAGCACTGGCTAATTTAAACGGAAAAAATCAGCCTGGTACTATTTATGTTGATAACTTACACACTCCATACATTCGCTTTTCTGAAAGTTTTGTGTTACCAGCTAGCTCAACTATCGAACCAGAATTTTCTGCGAAAGTGCAGTTTGTAAAGACTCTGTTTCACTTTTTGCCGGAAGCCATCAATGGCACTAGTCTCTTAGCCGAACCTAGACCAAAAAAAGATATTGGTAAACTTTTCTTTTTAAGACCAATTCTCTTACAGAACAAACAATTTCTCTATATATTTAGTTCAGATTTTCAATACTTAGGTGGATCTACTCCGCCTGAAGTTAGAGAACCTGCTACCCAAAACAGAACGCCTGCTATAGAAACAGATCGAATCTATTTTCAAGTTAAAGTCATTCCAATAGAACCATTGCCAGAGATGCAGGGTTCCGTTTCCGACTTTCAACCTCTTCGATTTAAGGGAGGGATATTCAATTGGAAATCGGAAAGAGAACCGAATCGCCCTGTCCGTCGCTTTTCTGAAATCTTTGATGAAATGGATTTTTCTGAAATGGAATCTAAAATCCGAGAGGAATTGGGAATGTCCCCTAGCAATTGGGCTCCAGGGAACATTTACCACCCCATTGGAATTGATTACCTTGCTCTTAGCTTGCGCTTTCTTGTGCCAAATCTTTCAAAAACAGTCTCTGAATTGAAGAACTTTTACCAAATTCTGGAGCCCGGAGATTCTGGAGTTCCGCAAAAGTCGATTGTTTCCTTCCAAGATTACCTTTCTCGTCACCAAACAGAGAGAACTGTTTCTAAATCTGGAAACATCCTATGGAAAATCAACTTTACGGATTTGCCAAAGCCCAAACTATAAGGAAAATCTATGGGTGTAACATCTCCTACTTTAAACTTTCCTGTCGATGAGGTCAGAAAACGAATTGATTTCATTAAGTTAAATGCAGGCAGAATAGCCGCCTCTGCGAAGGCACTTCAAAAAGAATTGCGATCCACAGCTTTGAATTCTGACCTCGAAGAAAAACAGTTGATCAACACAGCTGATCAAAGATTAGGCGAAGAGTTTGTCAACCTACTTACTACTGTCTTTCCAAAGGATTCTATCATTTGTGAGGACAGGGACCCAATCGAAACTTCCTCCGATTTTCGCTGGGTGATAGATCCAGTTGACGGATCTATGAATTTCGTGCGAGGCATTCCTTTGTACGCTATTTCCTTTGGGCTAGAACACCGAGAGACTCCAGTGGGTGGCGTTGTCATAGTTCCTTCTTCCGAGTCCATTTATTCGGCCATTCTGGGTGAAGGTGCCACTCGAAATGGAGAACCTATTTATACTTCTCGTGTTCAAGAATTAAGTCGTGCTATGTTTTCTCCAAACCTTCCAACTAAAAGAGCTCAGATGCTCCAAGAAATCATGGCAGACCTGTCGGCATTCTTAACGTATGCTCGCTCCTTTCGTCGCACTGGTTCTTTCATTTTAGATGCTTGTTGGATAGCGGAAGGACTAATGGATGCCATCTGGGAGAAGAATGTAAAGCACTGGGACATTTGCGCAACCTCAGTAATCCTAGCGGAAGCGGGTGGAAAAATGACCGATTTGCAAGGAAAACACTATTGGACCGGTCTACCTGAGCTGATCGCTTCGAATGGAATTTTGCATGAAGAGATTTTAAATCTTCTAAAAAATGTTCGCTCCACAGTGAGCAGAAATTAAGAGTCTAATAATTAAAAAGAAAAATTTAGGAGATCCCTTTTCATGGAGCACAAACTTCCCGAACTGCCTTACGCAAAAGACGCGTTAGCACCACATATTTCTGCAGAAACTCTGGAGTTTCACTATGGCAAACACCACCAAGCTTACGTAACAAACTTAAACAATTTGATCAAAGGAACCGAATTTGAGTCTTCAACTCTAGAGGACATCATCAAAAAATCATCAGCGGGAATCTTTAACAATGCGGCTCAGGTTTGGAATCACACATTCTATTGGCATTCCCTTTCCCCTAAAGGCGGCGGGCCAGCAACTGGAGCTGTGGCAGACGCTATCAACAAATCCTTTGGATCTTTCGATGCTTTCAAAGAAAAGTTTTCTCAGTCGGCAGTTTCCAATTTTGGATCTGGTTGGACTTGGCTCATCAAAAAGGGTGACGCTGTCGAAATCGTAAACACTAGCAATGCTGGTAGCCCAGTCAAAGAAGGTCAGCAAGCTCTGATCACCATCGATGTTTGGGAACATGCCTACTATATTGATTTCAGAAACGCACGACCTAAGTATGTGGAAACTTTCTGGAATCTGGTAAACTGGGAATTTGCGAACCAAAATTTCAAATAAGAAACAAACCTGATTTGAACTAGGAAAGGCAGGGAATCCCTGCCTTTTTTATTTTATCATAGAAAACCTTTTCGTACACTGACGAGAGACCATGACCCTGCCCAAATTCAAAATCCCTAGAAAAGCAAACTTTCTGCCTTTTCTCCTACCAAAGGATCTAGAGTTTTGGGAATGCATTTTGCCTCTGGAAAAGCAATTTGCATCCTGTTTTCTTTTAGAGTCTGCGGGTGACAACCACTACGATTCTCGCTACTCAGTCATCGGTTTTTCTCCGGAAGCGCTTTTTATCGGGAAAGACAACAACCTAGAAATCAATGGCGAATCCTATACAGTATCCAATCCTTATTTCGCTTTGCGCGATGTTTTAGATTACAATTCACTGAGTATTGGTTATACGGGAGGCTTAGTTGGATACATCGGTTACGATGCCATGCGATTCTTTGAGCCGAGCTTAAACTTGAAAACGCATCCCGATTTTCCAGCAATGGAATTTGGTTTGTATTTGGATGGTTTGGTCTTTGATAAATTCACTGGTGAAACCTTGTATTTCTATCACAACGAGAATCGTTTTGATTTGCTTAGATCAGTTATCTTCGCCTCGGAGCCAAATTCCTCTTCAAACCTTTCAGCAAAAGTACAGTTTGTTTCCCAATCAGCTTCCAAAGAAAAGCACAGCTTGATGGTTTCTGAAGCCTTAGAAGAAGTAAAAGCAGGAAACACATTTCAATGCCAAATCGGATTTCAAGAAGACTATTTGGTTACTGGAAATTCCTTAGCGATCTATAAAACTCTTAGGGAAATCAATCCTTCCCCGCATATGTTTTTTGTTAAATTCGGAGAAAGGAAAATTCTAGGAGCAAGTCCTGAGCTTCTATTTCGATTGCGTCAAAAAGAAATGGAATCTTTTCCACTGGCTGGAACCATACGACGAGGAAAGACCCCCGAAGAAGACACAATGCTCGCAAAGCAATTGTTGTCTGATCCGAAAGAAATAGCTGAACACAATATGTTGATAGATTTACATAGAAATGATATCGGAAGAGTGGCAAAGTTTGGAACTGTAAAAGTGCGTCGAAGATTCGATATAAAAAGATTTAGTCATGTCCAGCATATATCCAGTGAGGTGGTCGGGATTTTAAAATCTAAGGAAGACATGTTCTCCGGTCTTGCCGCATCTTTCCCTGCTGGAACCCTTTCTGGAGCTCCAAAGATCGAATCCATGAAGATTATCGATCGAATCGAAGGAGTGCCAAGAGGGCCCTATGGAGGGGCTGTGGGCGTCTTTGGGCTAAACGGCGATTGTACTTTTACAATTCCCATTCGCAGTTTTTTCCTTTCTGGAGAAAAGGGATTTGTTCGAGCTTCAGGAGGAATCGTCCTCGATTCCACTCCACAAGGGGAGTATGAAGAAATCGTAAACAAAATGGCTTCTGTTAAAAAAGCGTTGGATGTCCATTCGTGAAAGTTCTTCTCTTAGACAATTATGATTCCTTTACGTTTAACCTCTACCAGATGCTAGGGGAGATACTGGAAGACATCAATCCTGTTTTTCAGATTGATGTGAAAAGAAACAATGAGATAACTTTGGCAGAAATCAAATCTCTAAATTACCAGCGCATTATTATTTCGCCAGGGCCTGGGCATCCCGCAGATCCATCGTATTTTGGAGTCTCAAGTGAGATTCTTAAAAATCTAGGAAAAGAAATATCTATCTTAGGAATCTGTCTGGGAATGCAAGGTATGGCAACTGTCTTCGGAGGAGAAGTAGTGAGAGCCGGACAGCCTATGCATGGAAAAATCTCAACAATCAACCATGATGGAAAGGGAATCTTTACTTCCCTTCCTGCAAATATAGATGTTATGCGTTATCACTCATTGATTGCAAAGGAATCCACATTGCCAAAAGATTTAGTGGTCACTGCTAAAGTTGTGTCTGGCAGTGGAGCTGGTGAGATAATGGGACTTCGACACAAATCTTTAAAGATTGAGGGAGTTCAATTCCATCCCGAGTCGTTTGCTTCCGAAGAAGGCTATCAAATGCTAAAAAATTTTCTAGTTATGGGGTTGTAGATCCTTCATCATAGCTTCTTCCCAAGCGGAAAAGAATAGGAAATTGCCTTTTTCATCATCTGAATTACTTGCACCAAACAAAGAAAATCGTTTCCTCTGGATTTCCGAATAGGATTGAATGTGATTGATCTGTCCTGTTTTCGTTTTTTGGTAGGTTGCCTGAAAGTGGTTGCCCCCATTCCCCTGTGTGCCGTAGACCAATAGAGTCAAAGCATCTTTCAGATACTGATTCAAATTGCCTGGAATGAAAAAATCTACAATTCCTGTTGGAATGAAGTAGAGAAATCTACCTGTGATTTCCTGTGATTGAACAGAAACAAAGCGCCCTTTTAGAGTTTCCAAGCCGTCCTTCTTAGAAAGTGATATACGATAGACGAGTTTTTCAATGAATACTCGAATTCCAAAAGAGTTGATTTCAATATTTGATGTAATTTCTATATTAGCTGGATCCAGAAAAAAGCTTTTCATCGGTTCTGATGGAAACTGATACGAAAGAGTTTTATCTATGTTAAAGATTCTAATATTTTCTTTCGGATTTAAAGTGTTGACAATGCTGATGTCCAACTTTGCTTTTTCTAAGGCTCCACCAGATCTCTTGAAAAAGCCTGGAAACTTCTTCTTTGTATTTTCTGTGAAAGTAACAGAAAATACAGTATGGTTGTCTATAGTCTTTCGATCACAAAGGAAAGTATCGCAAAGAAACTGTAAATTGTTAGAACTCTTTTTTAGTCTATCAAACGAGTTTTCATCAACAATCACTTTATGAAAGTCAGAAAGCCATTGGAAAAAATTTGAAGGAAAGAATCCACTCCAATTCGATTTGACCTTTCTTTGGACCTGATAAAGAGGCTTCTCGCCCCAAACAATGGGACTATAGGTAGTTTTTGATTCATAAGGAAAACTTACATTTGGTTCAGGATTCCAATCCACTTCCCAGGTGCTAGGTGATAAGCTTTTCGCCCCAATGTTTATTTCAAAATTGCCTTCCGGAGTTTTCCGAAGTAGGTCCTCATTGTCTTCCTGAAAATTGCCATACAAAGCACGCAATACGATGGGGTTTGGTGCTGAATTCTGTATAGAATTCTGAAGATTGTCATAGGTTTTCCAAAAGCGGTATTGTTCTGGGCTCTCTTTCAAACAGTTTCCAAATATAGTCAGAATGCAAAAAGCGAACAGATTGCGAAGGATTGTTTTCCTTTTTGAGAAAATATAGATCATTATAACAAAGGCTTCAAGAGTTTATGAATTTCTTGGATTCCTTCTTCATCGATTGAAGAATAATCTAAAAAATGGACCGCCTTTCCTTGTTTGTTGTGAATATCTAAATGTGCCATGCCTTTCTTAACGTGATCAGAAAAGTAACCTTTTCTATCGATCAATACGCTCTCATAGCCTTTGTTCTTAGACTCTTGGATGTACTGATTGACCAAAACATTCTCATCAGGAATCAAAAGAACAAGCTGAAAGTGAACTTGATCACTATCGCTCCAAAGCAGGTTTTGTAATTTCCAATAGATCTTTCTTCCGATTTTTCGGCACAAATCGATGTCGTTAGCAAAACAGGTCAGAAATAAGCTGGGTTTGCCTACAAAGTCAGTGTTTTTATAAGATTTGCCGTACTGATCGTTCAGAATAAAGTTTGGCAAAGCCCAAACCTGCTCACGTAATACGAAGAGCACGAAAAAAAAAACTAAAGACCGAACAATCAATTAAACTAAAGTCAGTATTTTAAATTTATTTTTTTGAAAACAAAGGATAGAAGCCAAATTGGTCCAATCAGAAGGAATTGAACATCTTTGAAAAAGCTGGGTTTTTGCCCTTCGACTTTGTGACCAATGAACTGACCAATCCAAGCAAGGACAAAGATCAGCAAGCTGATTTGCCACAGGGGCAAGATTCCAAGAGCTTGGATCTGCAAAAGTCCAAAGACCATGGCAACCGAGAGAATTGCCATCCCAAGTGAAAGAACCAACGAGAGACGAATATAAAATAGAAGAGCAATTAACATGAAAATGGTAGCTAGATTTAGATAAGGGAAACCAGAAAAAAGCAAAGGAAAGGGAATGTCCCAAAGCATACCCAGAAGGCTAAAAGTAATCAAAGGTACGCAGATCCAATGGATTGTTTTATTGGTTGGATTTTGGTGGGATTGACCGTATTCGTCTAACCACTGATCTACTGATTTCATAAAGCACCTCGCCTTTCTTTGTTTTCTTAAAAATACTCTAAATCTTCAAAAGTCTCAACTAAAAAAGAGCCTTATTTCAAGTTCTCTCTAAAAAATCCTGAAGCTCGCTTTAATCCTGAATTTCTGGCACTTACACTAAATTCTTTTGAGCAATTAGGTTTATAGGTTTATGTCCAGTAACCAGAGTAGTTCCTTCTGGATACTCGGAAGACTGAAAGTTCCCTAAGTAGCTCTTAATCTTTCAAATGCGTGCTATGCTTTTCTATAAAAATGGATTCCTCTTAAAAAAAGCTCTCTTTTCCAAGTAATTCTGTCTGGAACACTCATATGTCTACTATTCCCGTAAACTTTTTCCTTAAATTCAGGAGAATTTCAAATGGAAGTTAACTAGATAGTTCTTCAAACTCTCCTATTCGATTTTTGGATTTTTATCACCTAAAGAAATAACAAATCAGGTTCGAGTGTCATTTTTTAAGGAAAAGAGAAATTAAGGTTAGCTCAATACACCCTACCCAGGTAAAAAAAGATTTCAAAAGGCAATAGACCGCAAAATCTGTCTTTGAATACCAATGTCAAATAAATTTTCTGAAGGGAGATCAAGAACCAAGTTTGCTTGGGTAAGGAATTTAATTCGA
>JAIXRB010000069.1 GCA_027485405.1 Leptospiraceae bacterium
AAATCATAGAACTAGCTATCCGTTCTAATTTCCGGGAAGGTCTTGGGGTTTTAGAGTTCTTCATCTCGACTCACGGAGCGAGAAAAGGACTTGCGGACACTGCTTTAAAAACAGCCGATGCTGGTTACTTAACTCGAAGACTTGTGGACATCTCACAAGACGTCATTGTATCCGAAGATGATTGCTTTACTGAAGATTGCATCACACTCGGAATCGTAAAAGAAGGAGAAAACATTATAGTTTCTCTAGCGGATCGAGTATTTGGTCGCTATACAGCAGAAGACTTGGTTGATCCAGTCACTGAAAAAGTGGTTTTCCCACGAAACACCCTGATCACTAGATCCATTGGCCAAAAAATTGAAAACCTAGGTTACGAGAAAATCAAGGTTAGATCACCTCTCACTTGCAAATCACGACATGGAATTTGTACAAAATGTTACGGAATGGACATGGCAAGACTTGTTCCAGCTGAGATCGGAGAGGCCGTGGGAACCATCGCGGCACAATCGATTGGTCAGCCGGGAACCCAGTTGACTATGAGAACTTTCCACATTGGCGGTGCGGCATCTGCAACGATCCAAGAAAAAGAGCATAAGCTACCTTACAGATCATTTGTAAAATCAGTAAATGGTCGTTTGGTTACAAATACGAATGGTGTTCGAGTCTTCTCTCGTCGTGGAACTATTGTAATCCAAAAACTAGTGCAAGAATTAAAAATTGCAGACCTTTCCAATGTTAGGGTTGTAGACGGTCAGAGGCTTGAAAAGGGTGAAGTTTTCGGAACTCATTTAACTGAAAATGGCGAGCAAATGGTGACTGCAGAACAATCTGGTACTGTTGCATTCTATGAAAACGGAACAGTAATCCGAATTTTGGGAGAAGACATTGTTATTCCTGTAAAAATTGGGACAATGTTAAAGGTTTCGGACAACGAATCTGTACCTGAAAACAAGCCTCTCGCAGAATTTGACCCATATAACGAGATCGCGGTCACTGAGAGCGCGGGTATTGTTCAATGGGAAGACCTAGAAGTCGGAAAAAACGTTAGAAGAGACGTGGATCCTAAGACTTCAAATATCATCTTAAAAGTGATTGAGCAAAAACGGGATCGTTTGGTTCCAAAAATGATCGTTCAAACTAGCAATGGAAGAGAAGAGTATTCAGTTCCTGTCGATGCTTTGCTTCAATACCAAAACGGAGACAAAGTAAAAGAAGGCGACATTCTCTTTAAAATTCCGTCTATCGCTGAAAAAACGAGAGATATCACTGGTGGTTTGCCTCGGGTTGATGAGCTTTTTGAGGCTAGAAGACCTAAGGATGCATGCTCTTTAGCTAAAATTGAGGGCAGAATTGAGGATAGGGGAGAAATCGTGAAAGAAAAACGAGTTCTCTACATTATCCCTGAAGGTGCCGAGTTAGAAAAAGAAAAAGTAACAATTCCAATTGGAAAACAACTTCGGGTTCGTCACGGGGATTTCGTGAAGCGTGGAGATCAGTTGGATGAGGGTAATTTTGATCCACATGATATTTTGGACATCAAAGGACCAAACGCTCTCCACGAGTACATGGTTTCAGAAGTGCAAGAAGTGTATCGTTTGCAAGGTGTGCATATCAACGATAAGCATATTGAAGTTGTTGTTCGCCAAATGTTGAGAAAGATTCTTATTTCAGACAGTGGCGATACTTCTTTTGTAAACCAACAGCAAGTTGATAAATTCTTGTTTGATGAGGAAAATGCTCGAGTTGAAGCAGAAGGTGGTAGCACAGCTAGATCCCAACCTGTTTTACTCGGACTAACCAAAGCATCTTTGAATACCGAGTCTTTCTTTTCTGCCGCTTCATTCCAAGAAACAACCAAAGTTTTAACGGATGCGGCAATCAAAGGAAAAACAGATAACCTCGTCGGACTAAAAGAAAACGTGATCATTGGTCATATGATTCCGGCAGGAACAGGTATGAAAAAATACCGTGACATTGAAGTTTTCAAAGACCTTCCTGGAGACCTAGACTGGGATCTAGAGACGGAAGACGAAGCCGATTATCCTGAATTGCCGGAAATGCACCAGGCGGCAACAGCTACCTTGCGCAAATTGTCAGAAGAAGATGAAGAACTTCTAGAAGAAGAATCTGACGAAGCCGATGACGATGATGACGACGATGATCTAGTCGAAGAAGCGGACGATTCAGATGAAGACTGAAAAGAACTTGAGAAGCGGTTTTGGTTTACAAACCGGACGGCTTAGAAAAATTGGAAAAACGAACCACCAGGGAAGCAGAGAGATTTAAGAATGCCCACTATCAACCAACTTATTCGAATCGGCAGGGAAGCGCAAAAGAAACGCACTAAATCACCTGCTCTAAAAGCCTGTCCGCAAAGACGTGGGGTTTGCACTCGTGTTATGACGTTTACACCTAAAAAACCAAACTCAGCTTTACGTAAAGTAGCTCGAGTAAGACTCAGCACAGGGATTGAAGTCACTGCTTATATTCCAGGTGAAGGTCACAACTTGCAAGAACACAACGTAGTTTTGATTCGTGGTGGTAGGGTAAAAGATTTACCAGGGGTTCGTTATCACATCATTCGAGGAACTTTGGATACACTCGGTGTAGACAAAAGACGAAAAGGCCGCTCCAAATACGGCGCAAAACGTCCTAAGGCGTAAGGAAATTTAGAGGAATTATATGTCCAGAAGAAGAGGAAAAGTCGATCCGCGTCACATCATTGGTGATCCGAAATACAACGATAAAGTTATAACTAAGTTTATCAACTGCCTTATGGTAGATGGAAAGAAAAGCGTAGCTCAGTCTGTTTTTTATGACGCTCTTGAAGTTGTTGGAAAAAAAACTGGTCAGGATCCGTATCAGATTTTCCAAGAAGCACTTGAGAACGCAAAACCGCAAGTAGAAGTAAAGTCGCGTCGAGTGGGTGGTGTTACCTATCAAGTTCCAATTGAAGTTAGGCCAGAAAGAAGATTAGCTCTAGGAATTCGATGGCTCATTCGTTATAGTCGAGACCGAAATGAGAAATCTATGAAACTCAAATTGGCTGCAGAACTTATGGAAGCTCAAAAAGGAACTGGATCTGCAATCAAGAAAAAAGAAGACATCCGAAAAATGGCTGAGGCAAACAAAGCATTCTCCCACTATCGATGGTAGAATTTCTATCCAATTCTATTTGAAGAGAAAGCCGAGGTTCACTCGGCTTTTTTTTTATGCGCTACACAACATTCGGTATTTTTGCCCATATTAACTCTGGAAAGACTACTCTAACAGAGCGTATTTTATTCGAAGCTGGTCTTTTATCCGCTCTTGGGTCAATCGAGGATGGGACTACCGAATCTGATTTTTTACCTGAAGAAATTGCACATGGGATTTCTATCCAGAACACCGTCTACAGCTTCGATTGGAAGTCTGGGTTCGGAGATTCGATTCTTCAGGTGATTGATACGCCTGGGCATATCGATTTTAGAGAGCAAGTCCGTGGTACTTATTCGTTAATCGACTTCGCCTTAGTCATCTTAGATGCTAATTCTGCTGTTCAATCTCAGGCTCGTCTGGTGATCGAAGAGTTGAAAAAAAGGAATATTCCGATTCTTTTCTTTTTGAATAAAATGGATATCGGTGAGAATGAGTATCTAGAAACTCTGGTTTCTTTAGAACAAATCTTGGAATCTACCCCTCCTTGTTTGTTTCATACATCAGGAAAGGATTCTATAGCTTCTTACATTCATAATCCAAACCTGTTTAATGAATCAACAAAGGAAGATATTTTAAGTTGGTCGGAAGATCAATTACTAGCCCTTTGGGCAAGCAAATCGACCCTTGAATCAGAAAAAATTGTAAATGAAGGATTGATACGAGGATTTCAGGAAGGAAAGTTAAATCCAGTCCTAGCCGGAAGCGCCAAGCAGGGGATTGGTGTTCGAGAGCTCTTGGATACAATTTGTTTTCTGACCTCTCGGTGGAGTTCAAAAAATTCTTTCA
>JAIXRB010000006.1 GCA_027485405.1 Leptospiraceae bacterium
AAAAGTTTTTATACAAAAATAAAGCATATATTCTGTCAGGTGGTACTGGTTTTTCGCGATTTCGGTAGCCCATTTCACCAAATGTACCTAGGTTCCAAAACTGAAAATCCTTAGCAAAATACAAATTAGCCTCGATTCCACTTGCCCCATCACCCAAGGATTGCGGTCTTCGGTCGTAGTCTCCCTTTTTAATTCCTCCCAACCGAAGCGAAATTGTGGGGAGCCAGGCAATCTTTGAATCAAACTCATCTAAAATCTTGTATCTGAGGCCGAACCGAGAGTCAATAAAACCCTGCTTGGTGGTGGTTGGATTGCTTTGTTCAATTCCAGCAAGAGGGTAGTAGTCTGAAATTTTAAAGATCTTCCCGAACCCAGCCGTCAGATCAAAAGTTAGTCTATCTGTGATTCCATACTGAGTCGTGATTTGAAAGATATTAATTTGGTAGGGGCTAGGAAGGAAGGGATTGTTGTATTCGGATTTGATTGCTGTAGGTTGAATCCAAAGACTTCTTTGGTAGGGGGCAAATGCCTGTTGAGCGAACAAACCTGAAAAAACTGAAATAGGGATTAGGAAGATAAGTAAAAATAGGGGCAACTTTAAAATCCAGTGAGCCTAGCCTCATTCAATACCGGATCATTGATACCCAATTTCCAGATCTCTTTGTCACCAAAAAGGACCAGACCTTCTTTTGCCCGGGTCATTCCCGTATAGAAGATTCGTCGATTCATAAGGCGATTAGATTCTTCTGAATCTTTGCTTTTGCCTTGGCTTAAACTTGGAAGGTAAAAAAAGACTCTTTTGTACTCTGAGCCTTGGCTTTTGTGAACTGTTAAGAAAAAAGCTGGAGAATGAGGGGGGAGTGTGTCTAAAGCAAAGTCTTTGAGAGTGTTGTCGATTTTAAAATAAGCGCGCAATTCTTCTAGTTCTGTGTTTTGGGAATTATTCTTTTTTAAGACGATTCCAGTGTCGCCATTGAAGAGTTTGCGGTTATTATCATTTTCTAAAATCAGTAATGGCATCCCTTCAAAATAAGGTTTGTTCGAAAGGGAATGGAATTTATAAGGCCATTTCTCTTTTTCGAATAAGGATTCAGCGATTTCTACTGTTTTAGAATTTAAACTATCTGTCCCAAAAGGTCCTTGTTTAAACAGACTCAAAACACGTACTGAGTTAATTTCAGAATCAAAAGCGTTAAATAAGTTCTCCTCCGTTAGCTTGTCATTCTCGAGAGAGTCAACTAAACTTTTGATTTGAGGAAAGAAAACTAATTCCCAAAGTTTATGAACAATCACTTCTGGATCCAATTTTTCTTCAGGAGTAAACCAAATCGTATCTGGTTTTGGTTTTAATTCTTGGAAAACCTTCCAGTGCTTAACTGATTCTATTATAGGATCTCTGCCTTCTATCACATCCTTGGCGGCATTAAAAAGAACCGACTCAGTAGATTGGCGATTGGATTTAATTAGAGTTGTGATAAGATTCTTTTTTTTGTTTAAAACTAAAAAATCGATCATATCTCTTAAAATTTCTCCTTTGCTAACCGAAGGGAGTTGGTTTACATCCCCTAAAAAGATCACTTTAGCATCAGGCGGTAAGGCTCTAAAAAACAATTCCATTAGGGACAGATCTACCATGGAAACTTCATCCACAATAAATAATTGTTTGGTTAAAAATCGTTCCTTTCCGTAAATAGAAAATCCTGTTTGAGGATGGATTTTGAGCAATCCTTGCAAAGTGGTTCCTCTCAATGATTCGGCAAAGGTTGCAGATTTATAGAATTTAGAAAAGGCAGATTGAATCGACTCGGTCATCCTTTGGGCGGCTCTTCCAGTGGGGGCGAGCAGGGCTATGTCTTCTGGATTGGGAAGAATCCCTAGTTTTTCTAAAACAGCAAGCAAGTAAAAGATAACAGTTGTTTTTCCAGTGCCGGGCCCACCAGTGATGATTTGAAATGAATTGAGACAGCAGTTTTGTACAGCTTCTAACTGCTTTGGATTAAAAGTAAACGGTAAAATCAAAACATCTCCAAGGTCGTTTATGGCTTTTTGAATTTCCAGTTCATTGACATGCTTGTTAGTTTTTGAGTTTTCAATCCTATTCAAGAGGCTTGCTTTGAATCTCTCTTTTAAAGAATGTGTTTTTTGGAAAAAAACAAAGTCTTGGTCTTTTCCTTTTTGCAAAAAGAAAGGGTGTCTCTTCAAACTAAGAATAGGAGCGTATTCTTTTTTATAGGGGATACAAAGGTTTCCATTGCTTTCTGCCGTAAGTAATTCTTCGATTACGGGCAGGATTAATTCTCTCTGTTTTTGGATCTCTTGGGGTTCAAATGCTTCTCTAAGAATGGCTTGTGCAAGGGTTTGATTCATTTTGGTTCTAATTTCCCAAAGGTTTTGTATCGCTTACCATCGATTTTGCGAATATGTTTAGTTTGATGGAACTTTCTTTTGAGTAAATTGTACACGAATTCCTTCAAATCAGCAAAGATTTGTTTTTTTAAATCCAGATTCTTTTGGCGGTAAATGGAATTGTCAAAATAAATCCCTTTGGATTCTCCTGACCTCATTCCGCGTAAGAATAAATACAGGACACCACCAAATTTTTCTAAGGCATTCTTTTCCCCGATGCGAGCTTTTAGATATTCAAACAAAGCTACTGAATAGATTTCTTTTTGCAGTAAGTAGGACTCTTCGACGACTGGGGTGAGGGCTTCTGAGCTCTCATATTCAGAAGTCTTTCTTTGGTTAGATTTGTAATCCACAATATAATATAGTCCATTTGCCTCAAAAATCAAATCCACTTTCCCTGTAAGAAGGGCTCCTTTGGTTCCTTCTGGAGTTTCAGCGAATTTTAAAAAGAACTCTGATTCGGAAGCCAGGCTGTCCTTAGATATATCTTTAAGTGCAATCTTTTTTCCGTCGGCCAAAGGAACCAGGGCTCGAATACTATTTTGTAAAAGAATCAAACTCTGAAGATAAAAAGACTCTCTTTTATCCTCCGAAATCTTGAGGTGTTTGTCGATCCTTTGGTGCTCCAACACAGTGAGTGTAAATGAATCTTTTAAAAGTTTATCAATCGGTTGGTCAAAATGGACAAAAGGAATAAGTTCCAAAATGGAATGGAAATACTCTCCCATGGAAGCTGAAGAAATTAGTTCTGGATAGGCGGTATCTATTTCAGATTCCGGATTTGGTTCGGACTTTAGATCTGGTTCACTGCTTTCTGTATCCTCTATATTCCTAGTTGCAATGGTTTCGAAGTTTGCTGAAATCTTTTTAGAGAGTTTTGAATAGCTTGATATTAAGTAATTTTCTGGAATGATATCGGGATTCTCCCAAGTTAAAGTCTCCGTTGGTAGTTCAGATGGGGAAACAGTTGTGCTAGATCCATTTGTCTTCATGGGAAATGTAGTCGGACTGTTATTCTCAACACTGCGGATGGCAAAGAGATCTGATTTGCCACTTTGCCGAGCCTGTTGGATTGGGTTGTTTAAGATAAACTTAAAGTAAGAGGAATGGTAAGGAACCTTCCAATCTGGTAAATAGAGCCGAACCATTGGTCTTGTCAATGCCACGTAGAAAAGTCTTTGGGCTTCCCGCTTAGAACCTTCTTTATGTCGAGATTTGGCTATTGTACTTTCTCCCCACAAACTGATATTCCAAGATCGAGAAGAAGAATCGTCTATAAACTCGTAAACTGGATGTTTATTGCTATACGATCTTAGGTGGTGGTAGAAAACAACGGGCCATTCAAGTCCTTTGGAAACATGCATGGTTAAGATCTGCACGGCATCTTTCTCAGTTTCTTTGTCAAATAAAGGCAATTCTTCTTCGCTCTTCTTTTGGTTTCTGAGCCTGGAAAGTTCAGCCAATATCTCCGAATAACTCGCTTGGTTTACATTCCAAAATTCCAGTAATTTTTGTAAAATTTGGCGGTAGTTTGTTCGCCTTCTTTCCCATAGTAGGTCGGGCTTTTTTTCCGTGAAAAAAATTCTGGAATCTTCTTCTATCCTTCGAAATAGTTCCGGGATATTATTTTCTCGGATCAGTCGCCTCCACTGGTCAATCAGGATTTTTTCCTTGGACTCAATGGAAAATTCTTCGTAGTCTATTAACTCGTTTGCTGGTATTCCAAATAGCTCAGTATAAAGCAATTTTTTAAAATCTTTTGGATTTTCAGAATTAATAATTGAACTTAAAATGGCCGATAGTTGGCTAGCTTCTTCAGAATTGTAAATTCCGGCTCTTTTGTAGTACGAGCAAGGAATTCCTGCCTTCCGAAGTTCTTCCTCTAGATGAGTCCCATCTCTTTTCCCTTGGACTAAAATGGCTATGTCTCTGTAATTTATTGTTTTTTTGATAAATAGATCGGAATCCTTTTCTTTAAATTCGTAAGAAAGGCCTTCACCTATAATCTTTTTGATTTCTTTGCAAATAAACTGATTCCAAATCGAAACTGCCAAGTCGACTCCAAGTTTTGGTGTATCGCTCAAAGTAACAATATGGATGGGTGCTTCCTTGTCAGTGGCTAATAAACGAATTTTAGAATCTTTATCCTTGGGAAAATCTACAGTTTTGTATTCAATTCCACCTGTCCCTGGTTCGTTGATAGGGAAAATGCTTTCGTCCCCTGTTGATTTAAAAAGAAAATTATAGCCTTCAATCAGTTTTGGAACGGAGCGGAAGTTTATTGAAAGTGGATTCTTTTGTTGAAAATCTTTCGCATTTTCGATCTCACCTTTGGCTTGGAAATAAACTCCCAGATCACCTCCCCGAAAACTATAGATGGATTGTTTTGGGTCTCCAATGCAATAAAAAGACTTACCCTCACCAGAAAAGAGTGTTCTGAAAATTTTATATTGTAAATTGTCCGTGTCTTGAAATTCATCTAATAAGCAAATATCGTATCTTTTGAGTAAGGCGGATTTTAGTTTTTCGCTTTTTTCGAGTCCAACAGCTACTTTACGAATCATCTCATCGTAGGTTAGAAACTGAGATTCGTTTAGTTTTGCTAAAATGCGGTCTCGGAGAACAAGGCTCGTAGCCTGTAAAAACTGGGTCTCTTCGGGGGTAGAAATCTCAGGCGGCTCCCAATTCGAATACTTGGGTTTGAGCAGAAATTTGACCGCCGCAAGCACTTTATCTTTGCCATTATCCTTCTTAAAAAAATCAGATTTCTTTAAAAGATTGACCAATTCGGCATCGTATTCCCCATTCCACTCCGATTTCATCAAACTGTGCAATTCAGCTTCTACAAACTCTGCCAAATCAGAAATTTTGGTCCCAGGCAAAGAATCGGTTTCTACAGGGAATTCAGAAAGCACTTGAAAACAAAATCCATGTATGGTGGTTGTAGTGACTTCTTCCCACTCTTCCAAATAGCGAGCGTAAAGGGAACTAAATGGTTTCTCATTTGGATTTTTAAAGGAACCAAAGTAAAGTCCTTCGATCTTTTTGCGCAAACGATCCATCAGTTCCCCGGCCGCTTTTTCAGTAAAGGTAAGGATGATGGTTTTAGAGAGGACATTCTGAAAACTGTTGGTCTCTAAAGAATTCTTAGCGCTGGCTCTGACCAAACCAGCCAGAATCTCCATAATTTGGAAAGTTTTACCTGTGCCAGCTGAAGCTTCGATGAATTGTTTCATTTTTTCTTTGTACTCCCTTTCTTTGGTTTAGGAAGTAATTCATAAAGAGGAAGATAGAATTTTTCCAAGAAAATAATTTCGTTTTGGATAGAAGATTCCTCTAAACTCTCTTCCAAATTATAAGAATTTAATTGAGTGAGTTCTCCTGCCTTGTTAAAAATAGCTGTTAGATTTTTATCTCTAAATTCAATCCAATTGTTTTGCCAGTTTTCGTTTGCGCTCTCAAATTCTTTAGAATTTAAAAATGATTCAAAACCTTTTCGCGAGACAAAAGTTTGGTCAGGGCTTCTTAAGCAATTTAAAAGCTCTGAAAGAAATGTTTTAGCCTGGGATTGACTGAATCCAAAGTTCAGATGCGTGAATAATGGAGCACCTTTATCCTTGGACAATGACTCGGCTTTTTTCTTTAAAAAAAGAACGGTTAAATCTTTGCCCTGGCTTTTGAAATACAAACTAGCAAAGAAAGGTCTTGCCATTTTTCCAAAAAAATCACTATATCCTTGGTGTTCATCTAACCCATTTCCGACGTTTAAATCAGCCGAATTGGGGAAAAGCATAAAAAATCGATCATTTTGTTCTATGATATAAGGGAACTCGCCTAATACCTCAATCTCTTTCTCAATATGCAATGAGCCAAGATCCAATGCGCATAACTCAGGGCGAATCCCAGTTTGCCCAAATTGAACTAGGGGGTGGTAGACTGAGCTGGAGTTCCAACCGAAGTCAGCCTTCCATAGCAGTAGGGAGTCTTTGTAGGAAATGATTTTATCGAGTAAAATTTGGTTTTGCAACTCTGCGAAGATGTTTTGCGGAAACAAAGATTTTTGTTTTTCAACTAAGCTTGCTTCCTCTACGAAATCTTTGATTTTTTGGTCTTCAATAGAGTGTACTTTGTCATCTACTAATAAAGGATAAATACGCTCCAATACTTGCTTTTCAATGGCGGAATTAAGCAGGGCATTCAAACTAAAGCGAATGGAATCTTCTGTTTCTTCCTCTTCTTCCAGCAAACTGAGACCAATTCCCTTTTTTAGAAAGGTCTCAAAGGGATCTTTCCAGAACGAAATCAGCTCATACTCTCTGTAAGTCCTTTGCATATTCTTTGCTAATTCTTTAGCGGTGTTCGCAGGCAAAGGAGGTACGAACTCAGCTTTTAATCGGGATTTTCCCTTTTTAGCATTTCCATTTACATGAGAAACGGCGGTATCGAACGATACCAGTCCTACAGACTTTGACTCATCATCTAAATTGTATTTGGAACTGTAGCTGACCAGTGGGATTTCTATAATCTTTTTTCGATAGGATTCACTATCTGAAATGTCATTATAATAACCTCGCAAAAGTAAGAGATAGGACGAAGAAGGTTCTAAGGTTTTATCTTCTTTTGTGTTCTTGCCCACATAACTTAAAGTAACAGATTCGCCTGTGGAATGGAGGTTCTCCCAAAGGATTGATTCTTTTACAATTCGAGAATCTAAGTCCCAACTTTCAGGGTACATAGAACGAAGGTTAAAAGAAGATTTGTTTGACCTTCCTGGAAATTTTCCCTCCCCAAGTCCCAAGATGTAAAGGTGCTTGAAGGGCAAAGGACGAAAAGGTTGGAGCATGGAAATCGTGACTCCTTCTGTTAAATAATAACCTTTTGCTGGAGAAAAATCTTCAAAACAATCAGCTAGAATTTCGCGCAATAGCGCCAGGACTTCCTCGGAGTTTGTCAGTTTTAAATCCTGGAAATTTGCCACCTTTTTTAAGAAGATGTTGAGAGCCATTTTCTCCATCATTCCAAGTGTCGACATTGAGAAAAATTCTCTGATGTACATGGAGAAATTGTCATTGAATGTCGCGTTAAAGACTTTAAGTTCTAAAAGACTGTTTAATCTAATTCGCAGCTGTGTTAAATTTTCCCAGGCAAAAATGAGAGTCTTAGCATCCTCTTCAGCAATGTTTGGAATGGTCTGGGTGTCCCATTTTGCTCCAGAAGATTCTTCTAGAACCAAAGAGAGAACAAGTCTTCTGATTCCATAAGAGATTTGGAAACGATCTAGCTCTGCCTTATTCGCGTTCGTATTTATTTCCAAACCAGACTCGCTCAAAACGCCAAGAGTATTTAAAAGCGATTCTAAGCTTTGTAACTTTTCAAAGTCCAGTTCCTTTCCAGTGAGCAAAGGGTTTCGTAAAAGAGAGATAAAAGTCTTCAGCGAAAACCCATTCGAGTCCAAAGAATCCAAAAGACTCGAAACCAATTGAAACACTACAGAAGAATCTTTAAATCCAAGATCGGTAAGGGAATAGGGAATCTTTTGTCTATAAAGAGAATTGTCCTCACGAAGAGCTGTTAGTATTCCCCCATCAAAGACCCATTGGATGGGGGATAGGTATTCTTCCGGATTGGGTAGTAAAATCACAAAATCAGAATAGCGACAGCCATCTTTTTGAATTTTGTAGAGTATATCATTTGCTACGGCTTCCATTTCGCGGTAGTTCGAAGGCGCGTTCCAAAATCGAACGGAATGATCACCTTTTGCAACTTCTGTGTCATTGGTGACTCCGTTCAAAAGTTCCCGCAGTCGTTTGATTCCCGTTGGCATCGGCGCTTCGTTTATTGGATTCAGAACTTTTGGTTTTTCGCTCGAAATGCTAAGAATTTCTTTCGCATAATTAATATGAGGTCGAGCCCACCTCTGAACCCCTGACTCATGAATTGAGTCCATATTCCCATGAAAAAAATGATAGATGGAAAGATTTAACCCAGCTTTGGAAAGCGAGGAGAGAATCTTTAAGTGAGTTTGGGACAGGTTGGCTAGACAAAAAAGGTGGATGCCACCCAAGCTCTTGGGGGCTTTCCACTCTTTTTGTAAAAGTGTTTGGGAATAGAAAGAATAAAGCGAGAGACTGGGCTCTTTGTCCGAAAAAAACAAAGATTGGTACAGTTCTTTTTCAAATTGAAAGTAATCATCTGTTTGCTGGTCCTTGAAGGAGCTGAACCCAAAACCTATTTCTTCGTTTAAAAAAGATTTCTTTTTTTCTTTAGCCCAAGATTGAATCCAACCCATTCGGTTCAATTCATAGTCCCGAAAAAGCCCTGCCAGTGTTTTTGATAAGGAGTAGGTCTTGGGAATTTGGCTCAAATAGGTAGAGAGCCAATGCTTTGGATTTTCTTTTGGAAGTTCGAATAGTTTATTAAAAATTAGAGGTAAAAACTCTTCGGTGGACAATGGTTTTTTAGAGTTTGGCGGGATAAAAAATTCATTGTTTCCTATTTTAACATAGCCCTTTGACAAATAACTTAACTCTTTTAGAAAAGCATCTAAAAACGAATAGCGAAGGTTTACGGATATCTTTTCTTTTGATTCATCCGTTAAATGGATCTGGATCCATTTTTTAAGATTTTGGTTAGGCAATAAAATCAGTTCTTCTCGTAAGGGAAACTCAGATTGGTTTTTTTCAATATTGCCCTGTAACTCTTTGGCGAGAGAGGGGAGATCTAGACTGGAAACATAACGAATGGGCATGAACTCAACTTAGACTATGCTCCAAAGCATCTGGAAAAGTTTTTTTAATTAGTTCTAAACACATATTAGGTTTTGTGAGAAAGACTAATTGCAAGCCATTTGTGGTCTGTTTGTCTTTTAAATACAATAAAATTTTCTCCATTCTTTCTTTATCAAAAAAATGTAAAGCATCATCCAAAAACAAACATTTAAAAGGAGATTCGTGTTTTAGATGAAGTAAAACCTTAAAGATAAAGTAAAATAACCCTTTAGTACCATGTGACAGGTGCTCTAATTTTCGCTCTTCCCCTTCTAAGTCTTCGAGTTGAATGAATTCTTTCGAAAATTCTTTCAGAATGATTTCTTTATCTCCGAAAAAGAAACTCCATTCTTCTTTTAATTCCTGGACTATTTGGTTGTATTGTAAGGAAGAGTCCTGGTTCATTTCTTCCAAAATGTTTTTTGCAATTTCAGTTGCTTCGAGATTTCGATCTTGCATAACTTTATCGTCTTGCAATCGTTTTAGTTCGTTAAGTTGAGACTGAAGCTTGTTTTCCAATTGGTCGCGGTTTATTAACCTTCCATCAGCATTTGCGATTGCTTCTCTTAAATTTGCAATTTTTATTAGAGAGTTTTCTCTTTCTGTTGAAAGGTCACGCTGTGCTTTTTCTAATTTAGCTATATTTATTTGGATGCTCTCTAGTGATTCCGTTGCTTCAGGCAGTGAGTTCAACTGTTCTTTCAAAGCAATAAAGTGCTTCTTTGCTTTCTCTTGCTCGTTCGAATACCCTAATGAACTAAGAATCTGGTCTATCTGAGATTTGGTAGATTCAAACAATGCCCGTTTTGTTTTGTATTCTTCCCAGTCCCCAACTTTTTTGGTCGCTAGCCAGTGTGACAAGTCCAGTCCGATATTTCGAAGATTCTTTTCCAAGTTTTCCAATTCCGTTTTTTTCCCTGATAAAGCTGTTTCGAGAGAAGCTAGTTCTTTCTTGGATTCGGTAATCAATACTGTTGATTGGTTTTTGCCTTCTATTAATTTCTGTAGAAATGACTTGAGATCTCTGTTAGATTGAAAGCTCTGGATTTCAGTATTGGAAAAAGTTAAGTAGTAATCGCTTTTGATCTGGTTTAGAAATTCGTTTTCTTTTTCCGAGCTAAGTTCCAAGGATATTTGTATGTCTTTTTTTAAGAAAAAATAAATCCCAAGAAAAACGACAAAAGCCCCAAAGCCTAGACTAACGAGAAGTAAAATGCTGTTCGAATTTTGAGAAAATAAAAGACCCGAAAAGCCCAAGGCCGCCAAACCAAAGAGGAAAAATCCATAACTCAGTTTTTTGTAGATTGGTTTGGAGCTCTCAATACGCCGTTCGGTATGAAATTGATTGTTTCGGTAGGCATCGTCCCATAGAGCCAACCACTTCTCGGCGAAACTGGATTTTCTTAGAGTGGTATCCTCAGCGCTAGCCGAGGCAATCCAATTTTGTTTACTTTGGATTTTGGAATTTAGCTCTTGGATCTCTTTTTTTATTTGTTCAATGAGAGTTTTTAATTCCTGTTCCTTGGATTTTAGAATATTCCAATCCTTTGATTCATCTTTAGAATACAGAGACAATTCTTCTAAGGTCTCGGCCTTTGCTTTCCACTCAACTTCTATCTGTAATTCTTTGGTTAAGGCAAGTCTTTTCTTTTGACCATTGAGCGACTCTAATTGTTCCTTAGCGGAGGCTAATTCGTTGTCTAAGCCTGCAAGCTTACTCTGTAAATCCTCAAGCATTGACTGGTTCTCCTTTTTTAACCCTAAAGTAGAGAGCGAAGTTTCATACTCTTTTTGAAGTTTGGTTAACTCTTCTTTTGTGGTTTGTAAATTATCGTTAAGCGCTTTTCGATTCTTCGCTTCCTTAGTGGCCAGACTTGTTGATAGTATTTTTCCGAGGTCAGAGATCACACTTTTTAAATTTATGCTTTGGTCTAAAAGTGATTCTTTAACATAATTGCCCCAGTTTGAATCTTTCATATATTTTCCAGAATCAATTCCCGATAGTTCGCCTTCGGAAAAAGTTGCAGAAGAAAGGAAGGATTTGATACTTTCGTTTGTGAAGCGAACATCACTTGTTTCTACGGATACTTCCAGCTCCTCAATTTTTCCATAGCGGTCCGTTATAATTTTTTTTCCTACTTCTGTTCCGGGTAATTTCTGAATTCCCAATGCCCAGGCTAAAGCATCTAATATAGTAGTTTTTCCCGATTCGTTGTTCCCGACAAACACAGTAGTTTGTTGAAAATTAAAAACTTTGTTGGTGAATTTGCCGAGTTTGCCAATTTTAAGACTTTGAATCACTTCTTGCCACCTAAAGCGGAGAGTCCGACTTGGATGACTTCATTCCAATCAATTTCTTCGTTCGGTAAGGCAATTCGTTTGGCTTCGACTTTTTCCAGAAACAAACGAGCCATTGGATTTGAGACTAGTTGGGCGATGATGGTTACCTTACCTCTTTCAATTTCGATTTCTCGGCATTGGATTGTGGATTTTAGTGCCTCAAAAGATTCAAGAACAGAATTTTCGTTTTCGCAAACTCCTTTTAATACGAGTCGAACTGAATCCTTTCTTCCGATTTTCGCTCGTTCGGTTTGGCTTAGGGAAGCCTCTCCCGTTAGAGACAATGAGACAGGTATCTCTCGGTATTGGCCTGCCGCCTCGATTTCTAACTTTTCCAATTGCAAGCCGGTGGTAGGAGACCACTCGAGATAGTTTATAGTTTTAGCCCCAAACTCCCCAGAACGAACGATTCGAGGAGAGCCTGAGTAGGAGTATAAAAAGTCTCCATTTCGTTTTTCACTGCTAGAATGAATATGTCCTAAAGCTAAGTAATGAAAACCAGCCTCTTTAAATGGATGAAATTCGAGGATAGAATTTGTTTCTTCTTTGGAAGGGCCCAAGTACTCAACTAAGCTGGGTTCGCTCCCATGAGCCATGGCGATACGTAACTTGGCAGAGTCGGGCTTTGTCTTTTGGATTTGTTCGTACGGGAATTGTTTATGAAAAGGGATAGCCTCGATTTCAACACTAAGTCCAGACTCTTTGTTTATATAAGGAAAAACTTTTTTCTGTTGGTTGCTTGCAATTTTCATTTTACCGATATTTGCCGAATAAGGATCAGTAGAGGGAGGACAGCTCAATTCTTCGTGGTTGCCTTGGATAGCAAAGATCTCCCCATGAAACGAATCCAAAATCTCGATGGCTTCTCTTTTCAAAGGATCAATGTCCGTAAATCGATCAAAAATATCTCCACAAATTAGCATAAAGTGACAGTTTTTCTGATTTCCTTTTTCCGCTACCTCTCGTAAAACAGAAAGGCAATAGTCTTTTTCGCTCAGCTTCAAGTGAAGGTCGGATGTATGGATAAATCGAATCATTTAGACGGTTAGTATTTGAGAGGGTAGATTTTTGTCAATAATAGGGAAAAGAAAGCAGTTTGGAAACAGGCATTTCTATTTCTGATTGGTTTCCTAAAAAGAAACACTCGACTTTGTCTTACTTTGGATAAAAGCTGAATTTGTGCGAGCCTCAGTCTATTTCAGCAAATGTTTAAACTACCTTATCGGGGATCCCAAAGTAACTTCTTTGGAACATCGAATTTTTAATACTATCTCCCTAATCAATGGTAGTCTCAACTTATTTGCAACACTTAGCGTTGTGTATTTAGGAAATGCAGTAATCGTTTTTTTGGCAAATTTCATTTCCGGTACTGTATTGCTTGGAATGTACTACTTATCTCGATTTAAGAATTTTTACCAGGCTCTGTATTGGCCGTTTAATATCACAATTTTGCTCTACCTTAGCTCACTTTGGTTTTTCAACTCAGGGACATTAGGAGGCAATCATTACTATTTTATCCCAGCTCTCGTCATAGCTATTGTAATGATCCAAAATCAGTCATTGTGGTTTGTATACTTAATTTATATTGAAGCTTCTTTTGGTTTATTAGTTTTAGAGTATTTTCATGAAGATTGGTTAAGCGGGCAAGAAACAAGGATGGACCGCTATATCGATCTAGCTGTGAATTTCGTGTTTGTTCAAATTTTCACTAGTTGGATAATTCTCATTCTTAGAAAGAATTTGAACATTGAACGAAAAAAGTCCGATGATTTACTTCTCAGTATTCTTCCTGAATCTATAGCCGAAGAACTAAAAAGAACAGAAAGAGTGATTCCTGTCCGACATGAAAGCATTAGCATTTTATTCACAGATATGGCCGGGTTCACAAAGTTAGCAGAAACGATGAGCCCTGAGGACTTGGTGGAGAGCTTAGACGCTTGCTTCAGAAAGTTTGATGAACTTGTCGCAAAACACAAAATGGAGAAGATCAAAACTATTGGCGATGCTTATATGGCGGCTGGTGGGATTCCAAAATCCAATTCTACTCATGCTATCGATGCGGTGCTTTGCGGATTAGAAATGCAAGAATTTATGGGAAATTTAGAAGATTCAAAGCTAATGAAAAATGAACATATCTGGGAATTGAGACTGGGAATTCATTCTGGACCAGCGGTTGCCGGGGTAGTTGGATCACAAAAGTTTGTCTATGATATTTGGGGAGATAGTGTAAATACTGCTAGCCGATTAGAAAGCTCGGGAATTGTAGGGCAGGTCAATATTTCCCAGAGTACGTACGATCTAGTCACTGATTTTTTTGATTGCTCTTATCGGGGTAAGGTATCAGCAAAGAACAAAGGTGATATGGATATGTACTATGTTTTAGGAATTAAAAAAGATCTGAGAGAGTCTTCTGATTCTTTCATCCCCAATTCGGTTTTTTGGGAAAAATATGGGAAATTATCTTAAATATCTATTCCTTTTTGCTCAATTTGTATCATTAATCAAATGTTCAAATAATGGATCTACAAATTCAGGAAAGGATAGCCCTTTTCCGATTCAAGAAATCTTAATAGAAAACACCCTCTCTGGAGCTAAGGTCAATGTTACTTATTGTCAGTGCGAAACTAAAAGTAAAACAAATTTGGTTTTCATTCATGGTTCACCTGGTTCCTCATTAGATTTTAATAAATATCTACAAAGTGTAGCTTTAGGAAAGAAATACTGCTTAGTTGTTTTTGATCGCCCTGGTTTTGGAAAGTCTATGCGAGGTTTAGATCCACCTAGCTTAGAACTACAGGCTCAACTGCTTACCGAAGCTTTGGAGAGTTTTCGGGAGAAATTAGGCCTAACAGGGAGCGTCCAATTGGCTGGTCATTCGTATGGCGGATCAGTCGTTTTGCAAATGA
>JAIXRB010000004.1 GCA_027485405.1 Leptospiraceae bacterium
AGAGAAAGAGAACATATTGCAATGTCTCGAACAAATCCAGATGGGACGAAAACTCCATTAACTTTACCGAATCACTCCAAAATTAAAGGATCTACTTTACGTTCCATTTGTTCGCAAGCTGGAATTTCCAGAATAGATTTCATTTTTTCTTACGAAAACGCCTAACTCACTTTTTTTTCCCTCATTCAGAATGTTGAGAAGATAAAAACTAATTCAAAGACTTGCTTCTAAAGCTTTGCCTCCTAGAAAATCTATTGAGGAGCAATAACGGGCATTTAATCACTTTCGATAGGTTTTGAAGGGTCTATTTTGCGTCAGCGATCATTGGAATTCTAGATTTATACACAAGTAAAGTCTTGAAATACCAAAAGCTCTTGCATAGAATAGATGAATAATTCTGTAACCCATGTGGGTTGTTCAAAACAAACGGAAGGATTGACATGGCAAATTGGTCATAGCAGGAATCAGGTGGGACTCCCCATATTTTAGCGGAATTTGCTTTACAGTAAAATTCCAGAAGCAATCGTTCTTGGGCAATGTACGAGAACTCGATTTACTACATTCATTGGAAAAGATCAAGATAGGAATAGGTCGATTGTGATAAAAGAGTAAATTCAATCCAATCTTTCGGAATTAATGTTTGTCATACGATTTTTGCGAAAAAAATTAGACAATACCAGACTATTTTTCAAATGGTATATTTAAATTTTCGTTCTTTTTGAAAATAGTATTAGGCGAAACAAACTTTATTTTTTTAAAGAAAGAATTATTCTGCGATTCGGGCTCTGGAATTTCAGGCGGATTTATTAAAACAATGCTATCGTTCCTTAATTCGAAGCTAAACAAAGCCCTTTGCTTTAATTTATCTGTGGCCATACAAAGATTCTGAGTATTGCAAGATATTAGAATATCAGTAAAAGGAGTTATCCATGATGCAATTCCAAACCTCGCATTGACTTTTCCGTCTAAATCTTCTATTCTAAAATATACAATATCTGAATGCATTGGGTCTGAAGGCATCCAATCATTGCTAATCCAATTTCCTAAATATTCCCTATTTGAATTCCTATAATCACAAGCTGCCAAAAAAAATATTAGCCCTAACAAAATAAATTTAAAAAAATCGATTATCGCTTCCATTCTGCTCCCAGTGGATCGATTGGCTTTCCATTCTTAAAAACCATAAAATGATCATGAACACCGAGTGCTGAGGTCCCCGTCTGGCCTACCTTGCCAACTTCTTGATTTTCACCTACTATCTGATCTTTCTTCACTAGGATTTCTTTCATATGAGAATGCTGCGTTCCACTTCCATGATCTATTTGAATTCTCTTACCGTAAAAAGAATCTTCATTGTTGTCAATAAAAATTACTTTCCCCGGCTTACGAGTCGTTATAGCATCATCTTCATTCTTCCGAATATCAACTCCGAAGTGAAAATTATCTTCATATTTCTTAGTATCCTTGTTATATAACTTACGAGAACCAAATTTACTTCCAATGCTATCAATATCTTCTTTTGATAAAATTCCAGAGTCATTCCAAGACTTAATATCAGCTTCACTTTGATAAACGATTTTTTTTACAGCTAAAACATCTTTAGTTACAAACCCATAGCCTTTATACCAATTTTTTACTTTGTCTGCGGTGTCTCGAAGAAAACCTTCCGATCTAAATGCATCAGAGTTATTAGGTTGTAAAGTGTTTTGACCAATTCCGTAATTCTCATTATGAACCCATACTCCAGCTTCTCCCACAAAGTAAGTATGGAAGTCTTCGACTTCAAAGTTATAAACCGTCTCTTCTCTGTGATCGACCGTAACGGAATCAACGACTAACAGATTCCCGTTTGCAGAATACGTTACATCACCCGGAACTAAATCCTTCGCTTCCGTCCATTCAGAGTTTTCTATTGTGAACTGATCGCCCTTCTGCGAAACTTTTTGTCTTCTAAACGGGTGGTTCCATGTCGTCTCAAGAATTGTTCCGTCAGCAAAAGAAACTTTATAAATAGCTTCAGTTTGACGGATGAAAGTACTTTTAACTTTTTTGAATGCGACTTCGCCTGTTATGTCAGATTTTGAACTAACAACGTCCCCTATTGTGATGTCCTCAATGTTTTTTAGCCCATCGATTGTGTGGACGAGCGTCCCGGCAACAAAGCAAGTTCTTTGGTGGAATTTACCATCGGCATCTACAAATCCATCTTGCGTGGCACCCTGGTAGTTCCCAGCCGCCATGTTGAGGACATCCGTCACTCCACCTGTGATTTCGGAGAATACGCTTTCTCGGGAAGTTCCATCAGCAAGAGGGTCTGTGGAAATACCGTGATCTTTGGCCAGGGTCTTTTTTAGGACTTTAATTTGCTCATCACTTAGGTTGGCGAGCTCAGGAATCGATAATCTATTTGTAAAATATGGGAAAGATGGTAAAACAATTGAAAAGGTTATAGTCCAAGAAGACAAGTATACAGCAACTGGAAAATACACTTTAGGCAAAGGATATAATTCCAAACAACTGAAAGATGAATGGCTAAAAGGTGTGATGACAGAAATGAAGAAGGATCCGAAACTCGAAGAAGCTCGAAAGGCTCTAGAGTATGCTATGGACAAAGGCAAATTAGAAAAACGAATTCATTTGTATAATGAAAAGGGGAGTCGAATTATCAATGTCCCTTAAAAAAGCCAACAAAGCAAAAGAAGAGCCCGTCTAGCTCGAAACCTGCCGGTCAGAATTGCCTGAGAGATATGCAAAACTAAATGACCCTGAAAATTTAAAACATGTAGTTTTAGATTTTATTTATAGTGGGGAACTTGAGGTCTGTATTACTGAATACGATGTTTATGGAGATCTAAAAAAATACAAAGACGGTCTTCTCCGTGCCTTACAAGCAGCAAAGCAAGTTTATGAAATGTTATATACGGAAAAAAAAAAGGAAGTTATCGATAGAGTAAGAATATTGAATAGGAATATTCTTCCCTACTCTATCAATTCTTTTGATCGTAAATCGGCTGTTTACTTTGCCGAAAATTACAATAGAGAAGAAGAGTTCACCAAATTACTCAAAAAAGATGAACTTTTCCGATTGGGATTAATATATAAATACGCAATTTTAGGCGATAAATTAAAGTTACTCCAACAAATACAGGAGTATAGAGAAATCATGGAAAAGAAAAAGGACTTTCGTGATTTTGAAGGATATGTCTTACTCTTAAAACTATTGGCAGACGAAAATAAAAATCCAGAAGCCCATAAAGAAGCTCTTGAATTCTCTAAAATCAATTTCAAAAAGAACAGTAGAGCAAATTCCTCTAAAATATTTGGAACCCCACCTGATTCTTACTACGACCAATTTGCCATTGCCATCCTAAATTTATTGAAGGACAGAGGCATTGAAGTAGATGTGAGTGGTTATGAAAAATTACCAAAAGAGCTCATCCGAGGGTTTGATTAGTAACTTTAATTTGCTACGTTTTCCCCTTTTGGAGAAGCAAACTCAGTTGATTCCAAATTCAAGGATTCGTTTTTTCGTTGGAATGATAACAGTCTAGGCAATACTTTTCCAATTTAATATCATTCTTTCCTTTCGCGAGATAACGTCCAGAATTTTTCGCAAATTAAGAAGCTATATCCTTACAAATGGTAGTGTCCAACTTTTTTCGCAAAATTCATATATCATACGTTAATTCCGATCGATTCAATTAAAAATTTTTTCTGATATGTTTATCCCCGCTTTAGCGAGAGGACTATATTCTGCTTTTTCAGAAAAAGAAAAAAGATGCCTTCTATGTTTACCAAATCATACTGGAAAAATTCGATAAGCGACATCGGATTTTGAATGTTTAATTGAATGCAATAAAGAAAAGTTAGGCTACCTAGGTAAAGTAAATCAAAGAGAACCGAAATTGATAGATACTTTAGTTTTAAAGACATAAATGAGCTGTAAAAAAGACAGAGTATAGGATTATCCTATTTGTTTTGCGAATATTCTGACCAAAATATTACTTCTCTACTAATTTTCCTGTACCAATTTATGAATGCTGGTTTTAATAAATATTTCATCCTTATTCTCAATGAAATTGCGGAGAGCGCTTCGGTGAGCTTTGATTAAGCATCTCTTCCTGTCCAATGACATGAGCTGAATATGCTAAGGCGGCATAAATATCTTCTTTATTGAGATTTGGATAAGATGATAATATTTCCTCAATTTCTAACTTTTGAGCTAACTTTTGCAAGATCAGTTCTATTGTAATTCTCGTACCTTTTATAATTGGTTTTCCAAGCATTATTTGAGGATCAGCAATTACTCTATCTCTATATTCCATCTGAAATCTCCGTATAAGTCCAATTATAGCATTTTAGTTCGGAATTGAATTCTTCTCAAGCCAATTTGCCAATTCAGTTTCATTGATAGAACCATCCGCGACTTTTATCATGACTCGGACTACCTCATTCTCGGAAGTGTCTATCTTAAATCCATTCATGGCAAGAAAAACATACATTAGAAGAAATGAAGTTCTCTTGTTCCCGTCTATAAAAGGATGATTTTTTGCAATACCGATTCCAAGCAAAGAAGCTAGTTCGAAGATAGATGAATTAGGTTGATAGTGCCAGGAATTCTTTGGTCTATCTAGAGCAGATTCTAACAGTCCTTCATCTCTAATACCAAACGAGCCACCATGTTGTTTGATTTGATCTAAATGTATTGCTTCCGCTACCTTCTTATTTAACCATTTCGGTTCGATTGTCATTTAGCCAGTTCTTTGAGTGCATTTCTATATTTCTTAGAGGCTTCTTGGTAAAACTCCATTGAAGATTCAAATTCAGGATCATAAGGAGATAGCAGAATTCCATTCTCCGTTTCAACTAGAAACACCGTATCGCCTTCATGGAAATTGTATTTTTCTAAAAGAACTTTAGGGATAGTAGCTCCTGCAGAATTTCCAATAGCCCGAATTGTTGTTTTCTTGACTGAAAAATTTTCCATGGTTATAACATTTATTATAACTTAAAAAAGTCAATCATTCTTGCGGAATCTCTTCCATGACGACCCCGGCAACCTTTCGCAGGACGGAGAAGCAAGACACCTTGCTTCGAAGTCCGAGAAAGCGACCGCAAGCAAAGCTTGCGAGTCGCCAGGACGTTGCCTACCATCCCAGACGTCCAAAAACAAAAAAAGCAAGCCTCTAAAGCTTGCTCTTTCTTCAACAATAATGACTACCCCGGCAACCTTTCGCAGGACGAGAAGCAAGACACCTTGCTTCGAAGTC
>JAIXRB010000155.1 GCA_027485405.1 Leptospiraceae bacterium
AAAGAAGACATTTCCAGTTACGATGCTCGATTCTTATACAATATGTCGTTTTCCACGGGAAAGTATGTAGAAGGCGTCTGGGGCATGCAAGTCGGTGACATCCCCTTTGGTGGTAAGGGTCTGCGAGCTACTGGGCCTGACGGTTTTGATCCAGGTATCATCGGACCTGGATCGGGCGGTGAAAGAGGGCGAACCAGTGCTGTAAATGTACAAACTAACTTTCTTTATGTGAATTTTAGAATTCCGGAATCAGGATTGTTTATTAAAGTAGGGCAACAGTTATTTTCCTCAGTCCAGGGACGAGTGCTTTTTTCTACTGGAACTGGAGTTTCAGTTGTAAAAAACTTTCAATTTCTTCGCATCACTTGGGAAGGCGGTGTCCTGCGAGCCAAAGACCAAAGTTTCTTAGATGTAGATAAAAATGGATTTGCGGATCGAAATTATCAAAATTCCAATATTTTTTACAACAAGTTCAAAATGGAATACTTTCGGAACGTACGAAATGAACTTTATTCGTATTACCTGGATGATAACGATCGAACTGACAACGAGATTGCCCGCCTCTTTTGGCATGGATTGCACAATGAATTCAATTTTCGTTCCTTTTCCTTCATTGTGCATGGAATTTTAAACACAGGAACGGTGAAACGATTATCACAAATCAAAAACACCAACGATCAAGTGGTATTCAATAGAGATCGTAGACATTTTGTTAAGGGAGGGATGTATGATTTGCAATTTACATATAGGTATTCAGAGTCTCTCAATTTTAACCTTATCGGAGTTGGGACAACAGGAAGACCTGGCTACGATTCAAACGGAGACGAAGCCAACTTAAAAGGCAACGGATATAGAACCCTAGCACCAGGCTTCAGCCTTTCAAACATTGCCGTTGACTTTACTGGAGGTTATGCCCTGTTCAACGGAGCTAGCTTTTCAGGTTTGAATCAATATGGAACCAATGCCAACATCATCGCCTTTGGCCCTTACCAATTTACCTTGGGATACTTTCAACTTTGGGCCACAAAATCACCAGAAATTAGAATCAATCGAGAGTTTTCTAGCTTCAACGGTTACCAAACTAGCACTTATATGGGACAAGAATACAATTTCAATATAAGATACAATGTGACTTCTGATTTTCAGATTCTGTTTCGGTCTGGATACTTCATTGCAGGAGACGGCTTGTTTGCTTTATTGGATTCTCGTTTTGGAAGGATCTTACGAGAAGCGTTCGTTACATTTGAACATAGGTTTTAAAAAGGACTACAGAGTCAAGCGTGCTCGAATCGCTCTTCCAAGAGTGTATTGATCTGAATACTCAATGCTTCCGCCAATTGTGATTCCATGTGCAATTCTAGTTACCGAAACACCTTTGGTTTTTATAGTATCAGTCAGATAAGACGCCGTAGCATCCCCTTCTAGAGTTGGATTTGTGGCAATCAGCACTTCTTTGATGGGGCTACTGTCCAATCGAGAAAACAGTTCTTTGATTCGCAATTGATCTGGACCAATTCCATCTAAAGGGGAAATGGAGCCGTTCAAGACATGGTATTTTCCAGAAAACTCTTTGGTGCTTTCAATGAAGAAAATGTCTTCTGGCTGTTCTACGACACAGAGCATGTTTGGATCTCTTTTGTGAGAAAGACAAATGGAACAAACTGGTTCTTCGGAAAGGCCTCCGCATTCTTGACAAAACCCTAAACTCTCTTTTGCATCTTGAATGGTTTCAATCCAGTTTTCAAACTGAACTGGATCCATGCGCAACAAATGAAAACCGATTCGAGTCGCGGATTTTTTCCCAATTCCCGGAAGGCTAGAGAAGGTTGAAACTAAGTTTTGGAATTTGGAATCAGACAGAGCCAGAGTCTCCAGGCATTCCACCTGATTGCTTTAATATGCGTTCCATATCTCCAGGATTGAAACCAAACACAGATTTCATTTCATGTGAAATGGTTTCTTTTGCTTTGCGGAGAACTTCGTTTACGGCGGAAATGATTAGTGTTTCCAGCATTTTTCCATCGTTGGTTCCGATCAATTGATGATTGATTTTAATATCAGTTATAACACCTTCAGCGGTGCTAGTCACTTCTACCATACCTGCCCCTGCAGAGGCTGACACTCGAATTTGTGCTATGCGCTTTTGTAGTTCCGCTTGCTTTTCTTGGATGTTTCCCATTTGGGAAAAGACATCTTTCATATTTTTCAGGTTTTCAAAGATAGACATGCTGTTGATTTTAGAGGTTTTTAAATTGGGCTGGGTCTACTTCGACCCCTGAGAACTTTTCTTTCAAGAGCTTTTCTGTTTCCATGATTTGCTGTGCTTCGGATTTTGAATCTTCCTTTGTTTGGACTGGCTTCTCAGCGATTTGGACAGTAGGTGATTCGGCTCTTTTTTCTGGAAGAAAGGGCAAATCTCCCTGCAAAAGTTTAGAAAATTCGGAAAGTTTAGTAACCAATGCGGCAACACTTGGTTTTTCGATTTCTAATATCAGTTTTCTAAATTGGATTTCTAAGTAGACTTTGATTTCAAAGGAACTGCGCAGTTTCATTTGGTTCAATCTTTCATGAATTGTAAAGATTCTATCTGCGATTAAAACTATGGATTCTTTCCGAACTTCTCTAAATTCAGACTTCATTTTCAGCAGGTCTTCTTGTGGAATTCGTATGCTTTCCCTATCTGCTAGTTGATCTTTTAACAAAAGTAAGGCATTGAGAAATTCAACAAAGTCCCAAAGAACTTTTTGTAGATCCATACCTTCTAAGTAGAGACTTTCAATTTTAGTAAATACTTTATGAGAG
>JAIXRB010000154.1 GCA_027485405.1 Leptospiraceae bacterium
GGTATACTGCCCTGGGAAAAACAGAAAAATCAAATGAAGACCCCTTTGCAAAAATAAAGATAGGTGAAGAAGTATCAGTGGCGAGGTGGGAATTAGAGGAAAAAAAGACAAAGCCTCCTATCCGCTATACGGAGGGTGCTTTGGTTCAAAAGATGGAAGTTTCTGGTATTGGAAGACCTTCTACCTATGCCACTGTTCTCCAAACTTTGGTGAAGCGAAAGTATATTAGAATAGAAAAGAAAAACATAGTTGTAAACTCCCTTGGAGAGAAAGTAAACAGCTTTGTTAGTTTGCAGATCCCCGATCTTTTGGGCTCTTCCTTTACAAAAGAAATGGAAGAGGATCTAGATTCGATTGCTAACCAAAGAAAGGAAAAGCAATCTGTTTTGACTACATTTTATTTTGCATTGCAAAAAGCCCTGGCTCAAAAACAAGAGAAACCTCAAGTAAATCAACAAAAAAGAACAGTTTTCGTTCCCAAATGCCCCGTATGCCAAACGGGAGAGATTCGTAAAAAAACGGGCAAAAAAGGAAATGTAATCTCATATTGCAGTCGTTATCCTCATTGTGATTATGTGGAAGCTGTCCTAGATTGAATTCTAGGTAGCAAAAATCTTTACAAAATCTCCCTAATAAAAATGCAAAAAAGAACAAATTTTCGCAACATCCAGAAAAGTATAAAAATCTAAATTTGTAATACTTTTCTTAAATCTCTAGTTGAAGAAAATTTCGAGTACGAGACCTATACACTTGGAATGTACTCAAGAATTCAATTTCATAAGGCGATACTCGCAATTCTAATCGTAACTTCGTTTTCGTGTACTCACGCTTTTCGTTTAGAGACCGCGACTGCCGCTACTGACCCAATCCCTTCTAAAACTGAAAAAAAGGTTTTTCTCTACTCGGATTCAGAATCCGAAGAAGCCCTTACCATTTTAAAAGAACAGATGGAAACCACTGGATTTTTCTCCAATGTAAAAGTTGTAAAAACCGCAGAGTCGGCAGATCCCGAAGCTATCCGTATCCATATAACGAAAGAGACAATGATGCTAGGGAGTGCCAAGAATTTTTGGATTAGTTTTCCTGGTGTCTATGCTTTTTTGCCTGGATATTTGGGCTATGAGTATTCTCTGCAAAACACCTATCGACTGCGGATTGAACTGCCAGGCTCCTTGCCAATCGACGAGACAATAGAGGTGGCTAAAAAAGCACGCCATTCCGATTGGAACCGTTCCTGGCTTGTGCCCTTGGATTGGTTTGTCACTCTAGGAGCCAGTTCTTTGCTAGGTGGATTTTACATGACTCGCTTTGATACAGATATCCAAGAACAACTCCAAAAAGAGGCAAGTCCCCTTGTTCACAAGGAATTCGCAGTCTTATTGGCTCGCAGATTGAATGCTGTCGATGAAACCAAAAAAGAAGTGATCCAGCCTGAAATAAAAGAAGAGATTACGCCTCCAGTCAAACCCGTTGAGCAACCAAAACAAGCGCCAAATGAATCAGAGGAGAAAAAAGAATACAATGAACCCACTAACTAAATTTTTTATGAGTGTTTTAAAATCGAATGAACCAAAGAAATCTTGGACAGTATTGGTTCTAAGTACTTTTGTAGTTTCTATTTTGGTTTTATTTTCTTGTGATGCGCTTACCCCAGGTGCCGCCTGTGTTGGATTAAACGAAGAAAAAGAGCCCAATATTTGGGAATCTACTACAGGACAAGATTCTGGTGGTTCTTCCCCTCTGCCTTTTGTGATTTTAAATACTTTGCTTCCCAATTCCCAAGGCCCAGGGGTTCCTTGTACGGCTCCTGCCTTGGCTGTTACGGGAGGTGGTGCAACGGCGGCGGCAAGTGCTTCTACTGAAACAGGAACAACGGCTACAACTGGGACAAGTTCGACAACTGGGACAAGTTCGACAACTGGGACCAGTTCGACTACCGCGACAACGGGCGGGGCATCAACTGGAACAGCGGCTTCTTCCTCTACTGCTACGCCTGCCGCAGGAGTTGGCAATGCCGATCCTAATTTTGGTACATCCTCGGTTGGAACGGATGGAATCACTAAGCTAGCCGATGGTGTCATCTCTATCGATGTTGGGGGCGGAAATACAACCAATAGCAATATAAGTGCTTCAGAAGATGCTGGAGTTGCGATTGGTATTCAATCCACAGGTAAAATCATTGTTGCCGGTTATACCGGTACAGGGGCTAACCGAGACATTGTCTTTATGCGATTCAATTCGGATGGATCCTTGGATAGAACTTTTGGCTTGGCTAACAATAAGAATGGGAAAAGAATTATAGATGTTAGAGGAAATACTTCGGAGGACATCCTCTTCGGTATGAAGATTCAATCAGACAACAAGATTGTCGCTTCTGTTACGAATGCCAGTAGAGAGTTTGTAATACGTTTAAATGCAGATGGAGAGGCTTTAGACACTGGTTTTGGGACAAATGGTTTAGCCTCTATTGGAGATTACTTAGTCGATACTACTTTGAATGGACCGTTTCTAAATGCATTTGGTTACAGCTTAAACATTGACTCAAACGGCAAACTTGTAATAACTGGAACGGTACAATTTAATTGGACAGGCTCAAATGGTGCCAACAGGAACGATGCATCCCTTGCTCGTTTGAACACAGATGGCACTCTAGACACTTCTTTTGGTGTGGACTCAACAGGTGCCGACGGAGATCCGAAAACTGGGAAACGAGCATTGAATTTGGGAGGGAAATGCCCCAGTACCCCAGCAGCTGTTAGCGATGATTTCCGGGAATCAATTCCTTTGTCCAATGGGAAGATCATTGCGGGTGGAGAGGTCGTGAACAATTCAGGTACATACGATTTATGCTTTGTCCGTTTCAATTCAAATGGTTCTGTCGATAACGCATTCGGTACAAATGGATTTTTATCTGTAGAAATGACCACGGCTTTTGACTCAGTTCGAGGCTTTGCCGTTGATTCTTCTGGCAATGTTTTTAACGCCGCGATTGCAGGAGGAGCACCAGATTCAAACGCCAACTCTAAATTTTCTCTCGTGAAGATGAGTGGAGATGGTGTGTTAGATGCTACTTTCGGAAATGGAGGAAAGTTTATTGAAGATTTTGGAACGGGAGAAGATATCTCTACTTCTGTATTTTTACAATCGAATGGAAAAATTCTTCTTGCTGGCTACGCTACGATTTCTGGAGGGAAAAGACCAGCAATAATGCGTATCAATGCGAATGGTACTTTAGATACCACATTTGCATCAAACGGAAAACTTTCTTTAAACACAGTAACGGTTCAGAATATACTCGGGAGAAATGTAAGTGTCACTCAGGACTCGTCGGGAAACATTTATTTAGTTGGGACAACATCAAATAATAATATTGTTTTAGCTAAATTTTTATAAATTAAAGGAAGGCCTCCCATTGGGCATAAGAATAAGAATCAAACTGACGTTTCTTTCTGCTTTTCTCCTCTTCTCCTCCTGTGTCACCAAAGACCGAGCAGGTCTCCCTTGCTTGGGAGCCTTAGAAGCCAACGATCCCTATGAAGCCCAAGGAATCGCAGGAGTTCTTCTCAACGGACAAGAAAACAATATCATCGAATTCTTTGCGGGTGCTACAAATGATCGGAAAGGTGTGGTGCAAGAATGCGGAGGAATCGCTTTAGGTGTAAATTCGAGTGCGGCTGGCAGTGGAGGGGCTAGTGCAGGGACAGGAATCGTGTATCCGAACTCGACTTACAGTTTTACTTTGGGAGTCCAGATCACCCGGGTAACACCTACTTTGAGTGGAACTGTTACGAATTGCCGAACCAACCCGGCTTTGCCCTCCGGGATCCAAATTGACTCAGCAACTTGCGAATTGTTTGGGAATCCTTCGGTAGCCAGTGCTTCTGCCCAATACGAAATATTAGCTGATGCGAGTTCGGGCGCAACCTTTAGCACGAGTTTGACTATTTCAGTGGGGACAAGCGGTACTTCGAGTACTTCCAGTTCAACGGGATCAGGGACTACGACAGGCTCTACAGGTACATCTACAAGTAATAATGCGAGTTCATCGACGAGTAGTAGCAGTACAGGTAGTTCAAGTTCTTCGGGATCCTCAAGTTCCAGTTCTTCTTCCAGCGGAAGTGGAACGGGTTCCTCCTCTACAGGCAATTGGGTAGAGGGAACTTATATCAAAGCATCAAATGCAGACCCAGGGGATAATTTTGGGGTTGAGCTTTCTGCAACTAACAACACTATAGTAGTTTCGGCTTCAGCAGAGCGCGGTAATCAAACCACTATAACAAATGGCGATACCTCTAGTTCAGACAATTCTCAGAATAATGCGGGAGCAGTGTATGTATACAAACTCAATGGAACCGATTGGAGCCAAGAAGCTTACATCAAACCATCCAATGGAACGACTATATTCGGTAGATCCCCTAGTATCAGTGCTGATACCATTGCAGTGGGGTCGACAGGAGATCGATCAAACCAAAGTACAATCACAAATGGAACTACCTCTAGTTCGGATACAAGTCTAGCTTCCTCAGGTGCCGTTTTTGTCTATAAGCGGACAGGGAACAATTGGTCTCAGGAAGCGTATATCAAAGCAGCAAACCCTGGGGTGAGTTATTTATTTGGAGTATCAGTTGCGATAGATTCGGACACTCTAGTAGTCGGTTCTTCTCAGGATCAAAGCAATCAAACTACAATAACGAATGGGACAACCGCGAGCAGTGATGCTTCTTTGAATGGCGCAGGATCGGTTTATGTGTATAAAAGAACTGGAAGTAATTGGGTTCAAGAGGCTTATATTAAGCCACCGAATCCAAACAACTCTGACCAATTCGGTAGGGTAGTTGCAATAGCTAATGATACATTGGTTGTTGGTGTAGAATTTGAGGATAGCAACCAAACGACCATTACCAATGGCACAACAGCGAGCGCTGACAATTCACTGACAAATTCTGGAGCCGTCTACATCTTCAAACGAACGGGTTCAACTTGGGCCCAAGAAGCTTATATCAAGGCTCCCAATTCTCAAGTTGGGGATATATTTGGTAGAGCTATTTCGATCAACTCTGATACTGTAGCTGTTGGGGCTTCCAGTGAAAATAGCGATTTTACTACAATTACAAATGGTACAACAGCTACCTCAAATAACCTGGGAGGGGATTCTGGAGCCGTCTACATCTTCAAACGAACTGGTTCCAACTGGGGACAAGAGGCTTTTATTAAATCGTCTAATTCTGGTTTGGGAGACTTATTTGGATATTCCGTTTCTCTCCTCGAAGATACATTGATTGTAGGTGCCCCTAATGAGGACAGCAACCAAAGAACTATCACAATGGGAACAGGAGCAAGCTCTAATAATTCTAGTGGTGAATCGGGAGCCGTTTATGTGTATAAAAGAACGGCGGGAAGTTGGGCCCAAGAAGCATACATTAAAGCTTCAAACTCAGATGGATCCAATGATCCAATGATAGGGGGGGATGGTTTCGGGAGTTCTGTCAAGATAACATCTAATTTAATAGTAGTTGGAGCTCCAACGGAAGATAGTAACCAGAGAACGATTACGAATGGTGGTGTAGCGAGTTCTAATAATTCAGCAAGCAGTGCGGGAGCAGTGTATGTTTTTAGAAGGCAATAAATTTTCCTTTTGGATTCCAAAAGATTGCTTCAGTATTTAATCTAGGAATTAAGAACCTGCTTTTATTGAAGAGTATTTTCAGTTACTCTTTGATATAGAAAACTTCTTTGTTTCAGAACTGAATTCAAGTTTGAACAGGGTCATGACCTCTCCTGATGGCATAACTTGGCCTTTGCGTTGATAGCTAAACCACCCTAGCCAACTTCTCAAACAACTGGAATCCACTGAGGATCTTATCCTTTTTCATCCGTGTGCATCTGTGGTTAGTAATTCTTCAAAGAGTTTGGAACCACAGATGAACACAGATAAACGCAGATGTGGAATTACGCTTCGATCTTCGTATCCGTTTTCATCCGTGTGCATCTGTGTTTTGTGCTTCTTCAAAGAGTTTGGAACCACGGATGAACACAGATAAACGCAGATAAAGAGTTGCGCTTCTATTTTCTTATCCGTTTCCATCCGCGTGCATCTGTGGTTAACCAAAGACACTTTCTATCTGAAAACTCAATCCCTCGAGAATTGCTGATCTTACCTTTCCTGAAGTTTTTTCTGTGCTACAAAACAGCTGATATTTGGATTCCTGCAAAGCGAAAACTTCTATCACTTTCTGCTCTGGAAAAACGATCCAGTATTCAGGGACTCGATATGATTCATAAATCTTAAACTTTTCGACAGTATCTCTCGTTACCGAACCAGGCGAAACTACCTCGATCAAGAGGTCTGGCACACCTTGGATATGACCTTGTGGGTGAAAGATCGAGAGGTTTTGATTCTTTATATAGATTAGATCGGGTTGAACAACATTCAGTTCGGCTTCCAAAATAACATCCATTGGAGATACAATGAGTTCACCAGCGTTTTTTTCTTCTAGAAAGTCCCCTAAAAGCAAGATCAATCTCATAACAATTCTTTGATGAATCCCAAACGGACTAGGTGCCATAAATCTTTCTCCGTTTAAAATTTGTGTAAGATCAAATTCTGACTTCAGAAGAGTGGTGGTCATCCTTAAAGGATTCAATACGAGAAAAGAATGTCAATTGCTTTCCTCCTCTGTGCCGGCACCCTTCGCATTCGATTTTTTGTATTTGCCAAGAACATCGACTATTTGATACTACAAGTGGCTCTGGTTGGATGATCGCTCTGGGGGAATTCGCAGGTCGGGTTTCGTCGGGGAGGAAAGTCCGGACACTAGGGGACAATCGGACCAAGTAATCCTTGGGGCTTTGTCTAACAGCAAAGTACGGAAAGTGCAACAGAAAGAAAACCTCCTATCGCCTTTTTTACCGAAGGTGCTGGGCAAGGGTGAAAGGGTGGGGTAAGAGCCCACCGCATTCCTCGTAAGGGAAATGGCAAGGTAAACCCTCCGATGTGCAATCTCAAATAAGCAACCGTTTAAATGTCCCGTTAGGTTGTGGGTAGAGAGCATTAGAGAAATGATCATCTAAAACAGAATCCGGCTTACGGACTGGAGCCATGAAATCATGAGACTATCTTTTTTAATTTGTCTATTTTGTTTCCATTGTGCCGCAGGGAACTTAAAAATCCAGGTTCAAAGAGACGGATCTGGGCGCATCACAGTATTAGAACGCAAGGTGACCCATCTTCCCATAAAACAACCGCCTGCACATTGGAGAGTTAAGGCAGAATCAGTGCATAAGTTAGAAATTATCGAAAGAGTCTATTCTTTCGATAATTTCCAAACTGTAACTCTACCAGGCTTAGGTATGCGAGAGTATAAGGAGCTCGATGAGGCGGACACTACGTACATTGTATATTTTGATACAAGTAAGCAAAGCCCATTGATCGCCTTTTTGAATGTAGACCAAGACAATAACACTAAGATTCTAGAAGAAGCAAAGAAAAGAGATGATTTACTCCGTTTCAATACACTAACGGATCATTTGGTTTTTGAATTCCATCTTCCATGGGAGGTCAAATCAGCAAAATTCTCAGAACAAAGGGATCTGACTGAATGGGGAATTCGAGTGGAAAGCCAATCCAAAGTGGTTGTTAAGTTGCCTCTTGCCGATCTCTACAAAGATAAATTTAAAACCTCCGAAGTCAAAATCCTCCTTCAACCGTAATTCCGCTCGGAAGTTTCCCTAATTTCCCTTTTTCTTTTTTGAGACATATTCCAAAAAAGGAAGAACATAATTGTCTCAAGGAAAAATCCAGAAGTTCGATCTTATTTCTGTAAGAGGCGACAAAATGAAGATCACTCAGGAAGAACCTAAGCTTTTATCTTTTCCCAACCTAGAAACAAAGCGGAACCTATCTTCTCAGGATAAAGCCAATGGCCCTAGTTTTGCTTCTTTTCTAGAAACAAAGACAATTCCATCTGTAGAAAGCAAAACTGACTTTGCTTCACAGGCAAAACCAACCGAACCAGTTTTACAATCAGAAAAAAAGCAAATGGAACCAGTGACGGAATTTACACCTATCTCCTCTAAGATGGAGAAGGCAGTGAAAGAATCAGAATCTGATGAGTCCGCAGAAGTAAAAGAAACTGAAGACGAAATTGTGTTTGATGATGGATCCGAAGAAGATTCGGGAGAAATGCATCCTTTCTTTCATAGACTTTGGAACCAAACAGATTCGGATCTAAATTTGGAAGGTCGCGAATCAAAGGAAAAAGAAACTGTTTTTGAGAAAAAACAAGTTACCAATAGAGAGACTTCCTCTCATCTCACACTCTTTAAATCGAACGATACAGGATTGAACTATTCTCTCCCGTCAAAGGAATTGACACCTTTCATAGAAGAGGCAAAGAAAGCTTTTGAATCCTTAAAAACCAAAGATACAAAAAAAGAAAACATTGAAAAGATCATTCCTAAGACCGAAGGGCAATCCGATTCAAACTCCAAGCAAACCAGAGATATCCAATCTCCTAAGCTAGACCACCTGACCGAAAA
>JAIXRB010000203.1 GCA_027485405.1 Leptospiraceae bacterium
CGAAGGCGATCGAGTGGCAGTCAATCGCACAAACGATCGTCACTACGGAAAAACCAATGTGGCGCATTCCCCAGACGAAGTGGCTGGCAGTTTTGCGGAAGCCATGCAAAAAGCTTTTGAAAATGTAAATGACCAGCAAATCAAAGCAGACGAGCTAACTCAAAAAATCGTCTTTGATCCCAACAGTGTTGAAATCCATGATGTGATGATAGCGGCGGAGAAGGCTCGTATATCTTTAACTTTTATGAAAACGGTCACGGATGGATTTATCAGAGGATACCGCGAGTTAACTCAGCTTAGATAAAATTTAGCTTAGCGCTTTGGACTCAATCGGTCTACTTTTTCGTATCGAAGCGAAAGAGTAGAACCGTTTTCTATTTTTTTTCCTTTCTTTATTTCTTCCCCTGTCAATCTTTCTTCATGCAAATATAGAAACCAAGCTTCTTTCCAAGTGTTGTTCCACTCATTCACTCGGATGACTTCGACAGATTGTTTTGTCGTCATAAAACGAAGACTCGGTGACTCTTTCAAAGAAGCTTCTTCTAAGAGTTCCAAGAGATCCATTTCTTCTTTTTCCAGTTCTAGACGGAAGGTATTTTTCCCATCTGGGGAATTCACTTCAATTTCATAATGAAACAAGGGTTTGAGTCTTGGGCTGTCGTAAAATAGAACCAAACAATTGGAAAATAGCAAAAGAATACCAAGATAGAGTCGGAGGGGAACCATTGCCTTAGGCATCCTTCCCGGCAATTCCCTTCGCATCGAACAAAAAATTTTCAGAAACGGGACCAAACCCATACTTTGTCCGCCTATTCTTACGAAAGGAGAAAACTTTGGACCCAGAAACTAAGCTCTACCAACTTTTAGAAAAAGCGAAAATAGATACGAAAATTGCGATTGAAATCCAAGACTGGATAGAAGATACTTTTGAAAAGAAACAGGCAATCTCAATGTTCCAATTCCAAGAAACCAAACAACTGCCAATGCAAAAGGATTTGAAAAATGATTTGGACTCCCTTCGATCAGAGTCCGACTACAAATTCGAAAAACTGATCATTGAAATGCGGGCGGGGTTTAAGGCAGTACAAGACGAAATCAAATCTCAGACTGAAATTATGAATGGCAAATTTGAGGCCCTGGAAACCAAATTGGAAGCCAAGTTTGATGCGATCGATCATCGGTTTGAAGCACTAGAAACCAAATTTGAAGCAAAGTTTGGAGCAATGGACTCGAAATTCGAAGCCAAGTTTGACGCTGTTGATCATTGGTTTGAATCAATGGACTCAAAATCCGAAGCTAAATTTGAGTCTCTGGAAAAGCGATTGGATTCCACAAATTTCTACCTTCGCCTGATCGCTGTCCCCATCATAGGGGCTACCCTCAGCGGAGTCAGTGTTACTTTTTTGTATTTCTGGGAAAGAATTCAGTAAAACCTAGTCTCTTGCTATCCATTTATTAGTTGTAACGAATAGCTATTTGAGAGGATTCACCAATTCAAAATACTTCATCTTGTCGAAATCTTTCGTGTTTCTTGTGTAAAGAGTTTTCACACCATAATTCTTTAATGTAACAGCCAGAATGAGATCGAAACTTCTGAATGCGGGAAAAGAGTTTGAGTTCCAAACTGCATTTAATTGGTCCATAAATTTAATGTCCCAGGCACAATGAAGCCAACCAGTTTTATATCGATACCAAGCAATTGCTTCAGCCGCTTCGTTGCCAGAAAGTGGTTTTTTTGGAACTCAGAGAGATCTGTCATTTGCTAGCTCTCGTAAGTCTTTCGATTGAGCCAAGACTTTGCCACAGGGAAACAAAGGGGGAGATTCATTTGACTCCGAAATGTGGCTATCCTGTACTACCAACCAAAGATCCACTGCATTACGAATGAGTTCACTAACAGGGCGGTCCTGTAATTTTGCAAGACATCTCAATTTGTTAAGCTGCGGCTTTGGAAATAGTATTTATAGTTTTTCCATGTTTCCGTGTTATCTACGTCTCTATGCTTTGCCCATTAGATTTAACCAAATTCGTTTTTGCCTAAACTCGAGTCAGAGGGAAAACTAGGATAGAAAATACTTTTGAAAAGAAACAGGCAATCTCAATGTTCAAATGCCAAGAAACCAAACAACTGCCCCCCTTACCCCTCATCCTCCACCGAAAAGAGCTCCATCTTTCTAGGCGAATCTAACAAAGCCCGCATTGCCTTTTGGCCTATGAAGATTGCAGAAACAAAAATTCGTGGAGCCTTGCCAGTCTTAACTTCGTAATCGTCCGCAGAGGCAATAAACTTTGCAATGTCGCTACTCTTGCAAGAGGAGGTGATTTCGAGTAGAATGTGCTCGCCGTTTTTAATGACCACATCCACTTCTCTGTTGCCATAGTAACCTTTGGAGACCGTATAACCAGTAGTGGATAGCAAACCCTCGATAGTGTTGCGAAAGGTCTCTTCGTTCATAATGCCCCAACGAGAACCCAGTGCAGAGATTTGGTTTTGGCTTCTTTCGAATCCCTTTTTCATGGCTTCGGACAGTTCATGAACCGTATTCTTGAGTTCTTCCAGACCTATTTCGGTGCGTTTTTGTGCCTCCGCGAGTTCTTGGACAGTTGTCTTAAGTTCAGCCAAACCGATCTCTGTTTGTTTCTGCGCCACAGCAAGCTCTTGGGTTGCGACTCCCAGGTTACGCACAATATCTTTGAGCTCAGTAAAGTCTTCTCTCTTTACTGAGTGCTCTTCCATCCAGTCGCCTACCAGCTCCATAGGTTTGTGGAGGTCTGGAGGAAAGGTTTGAATGATATAATTCGGAAGTCCCATACTATACAGGTGACGGGATAATTTAAGGTTTGTCAAGAAAAATTTTTTGAATTCGGATCCATGGATAGATATTTGGAGAAGGATTGAATAAACTGAAATGGGGAGTCCAGAGCTTGAATATACTGTTTTATTTATTCAATTTAGCGAATTTGTTGAAAGAACGACTTGACTGTAGTCATGACTATGGTTATAGAATAAGGTATGGTAGTCTCTAAAGGTGTTTTAAAAGCGAAAATGTTGGAGTATTTCCGGCATGTAGAAGAAACAAAAGAAGAACTCATTGTAACCAATAACAATGTCCCTGTCTTAAAGGTTATTCCAATTCAGTCCACCCAGGCAAAGTCCTGGGATGAGATTTTCCCTAAGCCAAACCATATAACTTACAAATCTTCCGAAGATTTAATTTCCTCGGAAGAAGAAGACTGGGGAGACTATTCCTTTTGATTCTACTAGACACTCATGCCTTGATTTTCTGGGTAAATGACGATTCCATTTTATCCAAAAAGAGAAAAGAGGAACTGGAAAAACTTGGAAAGGAAAAAGTATTTTTAAGCAGTTTGAGCTTTTGGGAAATCTATGTAAAAGTTCGAAAAGGCAAACTGAACCTAGGCGAATCTACAAAACGATTCTCCGAAAAAATAGTCAATTCCAATAAGATTACCATCATTGATTCCAACTGGAACGATTTTCATTTAGCATCCGTTTTAACCTGGAAACTCACTGACCCCGTGGATCGAGTATTAGTGGCACAAGCTAAAAACAGAAACTTGAAACTTTTGTCAAAAGATGCCGAGATCAAGAAATTTTACAAAGGAACCATCTGGAGTTAGAAAGTTCGGTTTTTCGTAAAAATCCCCTAAAATTGCCTTTTCTGCCTGAAAAATGAAATTTGACTGATTCTATAAGATAAAAATAGAATCCTAACTAAATATGAAATCATTCCCTTACCAAAAAGAGCTAACAATTGCAGGGGCAACCGCACTGGTTTTAATTTTGGTCTATCTCCTGGTTTTGAAAAAGCCAGATGACTCTGGTTATTTACCTCCGCCCGACCTAGGTGTTGACAAAAAAGGTCTATCACCCTATCACAAACGCGAGGTGAACAACACCATCCGCAAACATATGAGAAAAGTGCAAGACTGTTACAATGCGCATTTGGAAACCAAACCTTCTGTTACCGAAGGCAAAGTTCAGTTTGACTGGCAAATCCAGCCCGATGGCGATGTGGAAAAAGCCGAACTCGTCAACAGCGATTTCAATTCGCCCCTTTTAGAAGCCTGCATCCAAAAAGAAATCAGCTCTTGGGAGTTCCCTCCTCCCCCTGACCAAAGAAAGAACACCTACTCTGAGTTTACCTTTGTCTTTCGCAAACAGGAAAACCTTCCTAAACCAGAGGACCTAGCTCCCCAGATCATCAACACTCCCAATAAAAAATGAAATTTATGGGAAAGGAAAAGTTGGGGCCCGCGCTTCTCAGCTTTGCTTTTTTTCTATTCTATGGACTTACTCATTCTGGAACTGTTGGACTTGAAGACTCGGGTGGATTTCTTCTAACAGCTTGTCGTGCGGGTCTTTCCCACCCGCCCGGTTATCCTCTCTGGAATCTTTTGGGAGCTGTAGTTTCTCATTCCCTTCCTTTCTTAGATTGTGCCGTTTCTATCCATTGGATGCAGGCTCTATTTGCGGCTGGTTCTTTGTTTTTGTTTTTCCGATTGTGTTTCGATGTTTCTCAGCAAAATTCTCTCCTTTCCTATTTGCTAACCTCTGCTCTAGGGCTTAGTTTTGGATTTTCCTTTCAGGCAAGGGTAGCGGAAGTCTATGCTTTGCATTTATTCCTTTGTCTCTTTTGCTTAACAATGGTTTTAGAAAAGAAACCTCTCCTTTTGGGTTTGGGGGTTGGGGCAAGTCTCGCAAACCACTGGCCATTGTTTGTGTTTTGGGCGTTATCGGTTTTGATTGCGGAGCCTAAACGTACTTTTGAGGGACTCAATCACTTCTGGAACAACAAACGCCGAAATGCCATCGGATCTGTCTTAGGTATTCTACCGCTATTGCATTATTTCTTAGTTCCTTTTGTTTCAGATTTTATCTTTTACCATCCCATTTCTTCCATGGGAGAAGCTTTGGATTACTTTTTAAGAAAAGACCAAGTCATAAAGGACACCCTTCCCTCTTGGAAATTGCTTGATAGCTTTGCTTTTTGGCAAGGCTTTCCGCTTCGAGTCTGGGAAGAACTCGGAGCTGTTCCTTCTATTTTCCTAATTCCCTTTTCTCTTTTCTCTCGTTGGGCGTTAGGAGCTTTGGTTCTTCCCGTTCTTTTGCCCTTGCTTTGGAGAACAGAACCAAATCAATTCACTTTAGAAATGTTTGGCTACTGGGAAATCCAATCCTATATCCTGATTCTCTTTGCCGTTGCTTCCAGCTTACCTTTTCTAGTTCGTAGATTTGAAATCACCAAGCTCTTGGAAATTAGAATTCTTTTTGGGGTTCTTTCTATTTCAATTGTTTGGTGGAGTCTATTTCGAATTCCAGATTTGTTGACTTTACGTGAGGACGATTTTCCAAAACGCTATGCGAGCATCGTCCTAAGCTCCCTTCCGCCAAATGCAACTCTATTGACCTATGCAGACACTGAGTCAGGCTCTCTGGGCTATTTGCACTACGGTGCAGGGCTGAGGCCCGACATCCGACTCATTTCTCAGGTCAGTGCCCTATTCCCTGATCGAATTTTTGATAGGCGACAAAAGAAATCAAACGAAACGAGGCAGATTCCAATTTTAAATTTCTTCACAAGTGAAATGCAAAAAGGCAATCGAGTGTTTACAACCCGCCCTCTGGAAGCCTTCGGTGACGAAAAAAGCCAGTTCCCCCTAAAAATCCAAAAATGGGGCGCCTTCCAGGAGATCCACGACCCAGATCTCCACCATTCGTTAGAAACTCCCTTTCCCATCTTTCGATTGGATGAAATTCTAATACTCTTGGAGCATGTAAGCGAACAAAAACTAAAATACACTCGTTTCGGAGGTTCTTGGGATCGCTACCGTGAATTCTTACTTAGAGACCTTTGTTACACCTTGTATCTAAATAAGGTTTCCATATCTGAACACCCCATTCTATATACTTCACCTGAGTGCCAATTCCAAGAAGCACAGGTTTTAAGCGCAGAATCCAAGCAATACGAAGAAGCAGACAATCTATTTCGAGAGGCTCTCCCAAAATTGGTTCATCTGTATCGGTCTGAAATCAATGAAAAATACAGAGACTTTGTTTTGAATCGAATGGCTTGGGCGAAGACCTTACCAGAAGAACAAGGAAAAAGACTCCTGGATCAAACCATTTCTGTAGCAAGCCCGATTGCCTTGCAGTATCCCTTTTGTAAAAACAAAAACCTTGTCTTACTGGAAGAACTTTCGCGCAATTTCCCAAACCATCCGTCTCGTACCGCTTTGGTGGAAGCAAGACTACACTGTCAGAATTGAATCGTAAGCATAGATCACTGCTTTGCTTAGTGTTTTTCTTAGTGTTTTGGCAAATCGTCTAGAGTAAATATGTACTGAACTTTTTCTGATTTCTCGGGAACTCTCTCGGAACGAAAGTACTTCATTCTTTCTCTTCCCTCTCCCGTTAGGTTAGGGTCTTGCAAAAGAAACACTCCACCCAATTCTATCAATCGATACCCTTCGAAAGAAACAAAAATAGCAGGCCCAAGAGCCAAATGAACATTAGCACTGGTGTATTTCCAAACAGTGGAACGATCTTCCCCTGTTTGGTTGTCTCTTGAATCACAGAAACGAATTAGATACAACTGGCTACAAGTGGCAACACCTACATAAACCATGCCAAAGGTGGCGGAATTTTTTTCAGATTCCAATTGATTTTCCCAACCTGCCATTTTAGAAGCAGGAGATGGATAGGCACCATAGCCCGAACGAATTTCTACGGGATAACTTGCAAGAGAAGCCTCCGTTCCTATAAACCCGACCTCAGCTCCGGCTCCAACCCCATAACCAACTTTCCAAACGAATAGATCCGACACCCCACGAGCCACGTTTCCCACATAACGTGGAACAAAAAGGACTAAATTTTGTAATGAAAAATCCAATCCATCATCTGAGTTGAGCTTTTTAGCCAATACTTCATACTCACGGGCAAGCTCATCCGAAGAAAACCTAGTTTGAGAAAAGGTTAACAAAGCCACTTCCATCGCCTTAACGGCGAGGGCTCGCCTTTCTCTTGCTACTGCCGCATTCCCCATTTCTCTTTCCAAAAGCGAGCGCGAATATTCGGTATCTGCAATCTCAAAAAGTCCTTTCACTTTAGCCTTTACATAAGCCAGAGCTGACCGGGAGACTATGCTTTTCTTATCAGCAATCCGAATTCGGAAGTCTTCCAATTTCTTTCCCGCGCCTTCCTTAATGGGCAACTCATTCAACCTATTTAAAATCTGATCAAAACGCTTGTAAGACTGATCAAAAAGCAATTCAGAGTATTCTTTATCTCCCAGAGCCTCTTCTCTTGATTCCTCATACAACACAAGTTGAACGATTCTATCATCGACTAAACGAGAAATCTCTGGGGCTCTCGTATAGTCGGGAAGCTCCAAGTATTCTTCTCGAATTTTTCTATACGCAGAATAACTTGATCTTCGCGAACTTTCTTCTTCCACTTTTAACTTTATATCTACTTCTTGGATTTTCTTAGCAAAAATAACTTTTCTGGTCTTTTGCATGCCCGATTCGGCTCGCTTGATGACTGTCGGTATTTTAGTCTTGGTGCTTGGGTCCAAGGTCTCCATAGCTTTTCGCAATTTGGAATAGTGTTCAAAGGCTTTTTCCCAGTGCCCGGCACTCGCCTCTTTGTCGGCTTCATCCATTTTTTGAACTAAAGCAACCGAATACGATTGCACTCCCTCCGAGTCTGATTGCAGTGATTGTACAGCCAATGATTGCCCTTCAATTTCAGAGATTTTGATTTCTGAAAAAGTCAGCTTGGGAACATAAAATGCGGGAGCATCCGATTCACGCACTGTATATGTTTTGCGCAAAAAAACACGAGCAATCTCTTTACAATAAAAATCTAACTGATATTCCTTGAGAGTGAATTGCAATGTTTTCTTTAACTGATAGGACTTAGCATTTTTAATCGGTTTTTCTAAAAATCTGACAACTAAGCGAATGTTTTGTGGATCTCCTGATAGTTCTCCCGATACTAAAAAATCTGGATTGTAGGGGGAGCTAGCAATCGACTCATAAAATTCTGGAGAGCGAGACCCAAGCTGAAGGGAAGTTCCCAATTGTTTGAGTAGGCTCGCAAGAGAGGCATCATCCAAAAACGAGTATTTACCGCCTCCCTCTTCTAATAGCCCCAAGGTTAAGGAAGAAGTAGCCGAATCCGAGACCTTTTGCAGTCCCTTCGTATCTGGTTGGATGCTTTGGATGTAAATTCTCGGCAGTGTTTCGTCCCCCGCTAGAAGGGAAAACAAAGGAACCATAGCCAAAAATAGGCAAATCCAAAGAAAGTTCAGGCGCAGTGCGTTCATAAAATCCACCCTAAGGCTAAAAGTACAATTGGTTCAATCTGAGTACGAGCGAGAGAAAGTCAAGGCAAGGGCAAAAGGAGCCAAGGAGGGAGGCAGAAAAAGTTTTTGCACTGCACCAAAAAACCAATCAAAACCCTTGACCGAAATTTTGGGGTCTGCTAATGTGGCAGTGCACCATAAAAAAGTGCAAGGTGAAAATGATGAAACGAAAAAGACATTTGTTCGCTATTCTTGGAGCGATGCTGTTGGTAGTCTCCTTCTCTCTCTTTGCTTCTTACCAGAAGCAAAAGAACCAGCCTGTATTTTTAGATAATCAAAACTTTCAAAGATACCAGGATCGTTGGGGTCTTTGGGTCGATTTTAGATCCGAAAAACTATCTTGGGAAGAGAAATGCCTGCAATTCGGATCTCTACCCGAAGAAGTTGCTCTTTTAAACCAGATGACTGACAAAGAAATCAAAAAGCCCCTTCGTCCACTTTTCATCCCCTACGGAAGAGAGTTTGCCAATTCTCTTCAAGAAGCAGGGATTTTCCGAGAAGCTATCGAAACTCCAGAAGATCTGTTTCTATGGCCAGTCATTCCCAACAGCCGATCTAAAATCACTTCTCGCATCGGACGACGATGGAACAGTTTGCACACTGGAATCGACATTGGTCTTCCTAAGAACTCAATCGTTCTCGCCGCGGCAGACGGAGTTGTAGAGGTCGCTGACCGAAATGGTGACTACGGACTTACAATCAAGATCTACCACCCAGAGATGAATCACTTTCATACTGTGTATGGCCACAACAATACTATCCTCGTAAAAGAAGGAGACATTGTTAGAAAAGGACAGATCATCGGTTATTCGGGAAACACTGGGAAGTCCACTGGACCCCATGTTCACTTTGAGGTTCGTTACCACAATGTTTACCTAAATCCTGAGAATTTTCTCCCAGCCTTTGATGAGAAAATAAACACTAGTATGGTGAGTTTTGCTGACTAGTTCAAAAAAGAACTTAAGAAGGGAGGATTCCTTTGGTTGGTGATCCTCTCGGAGTCTTTCCTCAGAAAAGTTGGACTGACAAAAACTACCGTTACTTTCTTGAGCGAGTGCCAGAATCCCCTGGTCTCGCTTGCTTTGATTTTGATAACACCTTAATCCGAAACGACTTTGGCGAAAAGATGATGGATGCTGTGATTGGGGAGGGTCTGGTCCACGTCCCAACCGATCTCTCTAAACACTTTCGCGACGAAGACCTTTGGCTCGACCATCGAACCATTCCTCTGGAGAAAAAAGAACATTTGATCTGGGAAGAGTATGCCTACCAGCTCAAAGAATTCGGAATCGAAAGAGGGTATCGTTGGACTTCCTTTCTTTTTTCAGGACTCAGCAAAACAGAATTCTACCGTCTGTCCAAAGAAGCATGGAAGAAAGTCGCTGAATTTCCGGCGCATACGGCAGTTTTTCCCCAACCAGAAATGAAAGACCTCATTTCCTTTTTGTACCGCCACAATTGGGATGTCTGGATTGTCACTGCTTCGCCTGAGCTAGGTGTGATGGCAATTTCAGATTCCTTCCCTATCCCAGAAGACAAGGTTGTGGGTATGCGACAATACTTGACCATGGAAGGCTTGCTTTCCGGCATTATCGAAGAACCTTACACCTACGGAGAAGGCAAAGTACTTGCCATTCAAAAAAGAATTGGGAGAATCCCAGATCTCGCTTTTGGGGATTCCTTCAACGATTTCCCAATGCTATGCTATGCGAAAAAAGGAATTGCGATAGACAAAGGCAATCCCGAATTTATCAAAGCCTGTTTGGACAAAGAGATTTTAATTCAGCCCTATTTTAGTTTTGTTCCAAAAACTTAAAGTCTATGAACGAACTGTATTTGGTCAGTAACTCGCTTGGCTCTGACTTAGATTTACCTCCTCGCACAAAACTCATCTTAGATTCCGCAGATTTGATAATCGGGGAAGAACAAAGAACCACTTCAACCCTCCTAAAAAAACTGGGCATCTCAAAGCCTTTTGAAATCTTAAATGAACATACAAAAGCCGAAGAGCTGGAAGCCTTGGGCTATCGCCTTTTGGAATTTAAAAAATCCTGCATTGTTTCGGACTCAGGAAACCCAGGGATTTGCGACCCAGCCAGCCGTCTGGTTCCTCTTGCTTGGGAATTGGGAATCAGAGTCAGGTCTTGTCCTGGTCCTTCGGCATTTGTTTCAGGCTTGACCGCATCTGGTTTTTCCGCAGAACCATTTAGCTTCCTTGGTTTTTTACCTAGAGAAGACAGAGAAAGGGAAAAATCCCTTCGCTCCTATTTGGAATGGGGACATACCCTGGTCTTTTATGAAACCCCCTACCGAACCAGACAAGTGTTGGAGACTCTCGCAAAGAGCCTAGGCTCTTCCAGATTGGTTTACCTGGGGCTTGGGATAGGATTGGAAACAGAAGTCTCCTACCGTGGAACGGCAAAAGAGATACTCGCAAAAGGCACTCCTCCCAAACTCCCTCCGGTCTTTGTGATAGAAGGAAAAAAAAGAGCAGTTAGAACCAAGAATTCTTGACACGCCCTCTGTTATATTGAACAAAGAAGCATGGCAACAAAACTAGAACCCTCCCTAGAAGAGGGAGAATCTCCTTTCGCTGAATCGGGCGATTATATCACAGAAATTGTAAAAGAAAACTTAAAGCTGATCCGCCATACCAAAGGGTATTCTTTGGACAAGCTCGCAAACCGTTGTGGGGTCAGCCGAGCCATGCTCTCCCAAATCGAACAAGGGAAATCAGTCCCTACAATTTCCGTTCTCTGGAAAATCGCAAACGGCCTTAGCGTTCCATTTTCCGAGCTTTTGAAAGAAAAGAGACAAGAGGGAGTTCACGTTATGAAAGCCGAACACTCCAAAGTTCTTTTTTCCAATTCAAAGGTCTTCGCCAGCCGCGCGCTATTTCCATTTCTAGGAAATAGAAAGACTGAATTCTACGAACTCATATTAAAACCTGGTGGACATGAAGTTGCGGAACCACATAAGACGGGTACAACGGAGAATATTGTAGTGGTTACAGGCAAGCTAAGACTCCGTGTTGGCGAAAAAGTGGTTGAGCTAGATCCTAAGGACTCAGTTTTTTTTAAGGCAGATGTGGCACATGAGTATTCCAATCCCACAGATAACGAAACTTTAATGTATCTAGTTATGGATTATACAGACGAGATCGGCTAGCCTTTGCAATACCGAGAAATCAAAGTCACTCTTCCTAAATCCAGAACGGATGAACTCTATGAAGTTTTGGATGAATTGCAAGTTGCTGGTTACTACGAAGTTCTGTTCGATGGCGAAGCTGATCGCTCAGACCCTGAAGAAATTATCTCCGATATAACAACTATTCGAATCTATTTGCATACGGATGAGCTTGAAAAAGAATTAAAAATCTTAATCTTCTTAAAGCTAAAAGAACCTGAGGCAGTTTTCTGGGAAATCCGTGAGATCGAAACGAGAGACTATGAAGAAGCCTACAAAGAATTCTACAAACCATTCCCCATTGGAAAAAGACTTTGGGTGGTCCCAGTTTGGGAAAAAGAAGAATTTTTAAATTCTCTCAAAACAAAACAATTGCCCAATTCTACAGAAAAAAGTGATTCTAAAGATTCCTTTCCACTCCCTTTGTTTATCAATCCAGGGGTGGCATTTGGAACGGGGCACCATGAAACCACAAAACTAATTTTGGAACGGTTAGACGAACTTAGTGATGAAGGCTTGTCTTTTGCTCGCGTCTGTGATCTTGGGACTGGATCAGGCATTCTCTCGGTAGGACTAGGAAAACTCGGAAGCCAAAAGATTTTTGCCTTAGACATTGATCCAAATGCGGTACGTGCCTCTTGGGACAACTGGCAGTCCAATGATTTTGGGAGAGAAATATCGTTTCAAGTGCAAGAATCTGGATTAGACAATCCAGAGCTTTTGTCCAAGGAGTTTGATCTTGCCATTGCTAATATAACATTTGCTGTATTGTCCAACAATATCCAATGGTTGGCAAAAGTAAAATCGCCGCGCTATATTTTTTCAGGGATCATCACCGAGAAGAAAGATGCCTTTCTTGCCCTACTCCAGTCTCACATCCCAGGTTCGGTTGTTGCCCAAAAAGAGTGGAATGAATGGTGGATGATCGATTGGATTCGAGTTTAAACGAACCGAACCAAGCAAAGCCAATCAAGACAAGACTAGCCTACTTTACTTCTTCTGCTTTCTTAAAAAACCTAACTAAACTCACTTGGTTTCCCTTATCGTTGTATTCGATCTTATCAAAAACAGCTTTGGTCATAAAGATTCCTCGACCGTGTTGTTCAAAGGTTTCATTTACAGTTTCTGCTGATTTAGCCATCATTTTTTTGTGGTCGAATCCATTTCCTTCGTCTGTGATTCGAAAGGCGATGTACTCGTTATTCAAAACATAGTCTATTCTTACTTTTTTAGCAGAAAACTGTGGATCTTCTTGTCGTTTCTGAACGTATTCCAAGTAATTTCCCTCTAAGATGGCTTTGGTTTTTTCTTCAAAGCCAATACCTAGATTGCCATGTTCAATGGCATTGATTATGATTTCTCTCACTGAGGTTCTAATTTCGGTTTGGGTCATGGAATCCACAAACTTGTGCAATTGGGAAGTAATCTTTTGTGAAACAATTTCTGCATTCCTTAAATAGTTGTTCATTTCGAATTCAATGCGTTCGCTGTATATGATTCGAGAAATGGCGTCTTCTCCCATGGAAGACATTGTCACTAGAATTTCACGACTTCCGCCCAAGTCCACAAACTGGATGCGACAGTTCAAGTCTCTTGGTTCCATCACATACTTTTGCGCAAATTCCGTTTGGAACTGAACCGGCCTTCCCGTAGCAAAAAGCTCCTTTAGCTTTTCTGAAACAAAGATCTTGGCATAGCTGTCTTTTTTTGATTTAGCTTGGTAAATCAGATCAGATAAAGACCTACCAAGGATGTCTTGAGGTTTGTAACCCAAAAGCTTAGACAAAGCTCTGTTTGCAGAAAGAACTTTTTGATTTTCGGAGAGAAGCAAAATTACCTCTTCTGAACCTTCAAAGATTTCTTTGAATCGTTTTTCTGATTCTTCTACTTTTTCTTTTGCTTGAGACAATTGAAGAACGCTTTCTTTGAGTTGGGAAGAAAGGTAATTGATTCGATCTGCCAGTCCTAAAGCAAAGATAACAACAAGCAGACCAGTTCCCATTTGGAGAGACCATCTTGTTAAAAGAATATCCGGTAAAAACCCCAAACTCTTGAAGGAAAACAAAAAGACCCCTAGCAAGAATAAAGTCCAGGCAAAAAGATAGTACCTAGCAGTTCTCACTCTTTCAATATAGGACTTAACACCCATAATGATCAAAAGAATTGCTGTAATCACAACACAGAGAATAGCCGTAATGATTGCAATGCGGTAGTTGAAGAAAAATGAGGGAAGACTCAGAAAAACCAAGGCACCAAGCCAAAACTGCAATACCTTTTTTATAAAGTCCTTTGATTTGAACAAATCCAAGAATTGTCCAGTAAACAAAGTGCCTGTAAAACAGGAAAGAACCATGAAAAATGGAAGCGCATGGTTTGCCCACCAAATGCTGTTTGACCAAAGAAATTGGAAGGCAAGACCATTGTTTGAAAGATGAAACAAGCTTATGCTTACTATGAACAGTATGTACGAAATATATGCTGACTCTCGTGTCGAATATAGAATGAACGAATTATAAAAAACCATGGCAAGCATCGTTCCATAGAACAAACCAAATAATATCTGTTCCTTGGATACTTTGCTGTAGAATTCTTTTTCAGAATACGCTTCTAAAGACAATGGAATTGTGGAATCTGAACGAATTCGAAGGTAATAGACTGACTCGGATAATGCAGGCTCTGTGAGTGAAAAAACCGGGTTTCGGTATTCTTCGTTTCGTTCGGTAAACGGGAAACTATCTCCCAGTTTTCGGAAGGAAAGGTTATTCGCATTTGCTCCAAAGATTTCTACTTCATCGATGATGGGAAAATTGAACTCCAGCTTCCAGTCAAAAGGTTCGGAGCCTCGGTTTTTGATGGGAATGCGGAGCCAAAACTGAGAAGCTGAGAAACCTAAGTTTGGGGTTCTAATTGGGCGAAATTCCCCATCCCTCTCTCCTGAAACAATTGTTTCGGGTGAAAAATCTGACTTGGGGTCTTCCAAGTATGTAGAGGTCTGCCATAAAGGCTCACCCTTCATCCCAGGTTTTACGGAAAAAGAAGCCTCGCCCCAAATAGAGTGAGAAAAAAACCAACAAACCAGAAAAAACCCGATTCGCGCCAAACCAACCTATCCTTGCTTTAAAAAAAAGCTCATCCCAGTAGACACAAATCTACCAATTCTTCTAGCCTTTTTTGGGAATTCTGGGATTTTAGAACCAATGCCTATGAATCGTAAATCCTTTTTGGAAAAGTCGCTTTCCACTGCCCTCATCGCGGGTGCCATTGCTTCTCTCAAAGATCCTTTGTCGGCACAAGAAGCCAAGGAAACCAAAGCATCGAACAGTTCCAAGAAAGCAGTCGTGCTGGGCGGAGGCTTAGCTGGACTGTATTCAGCATACCTCCTGCGATTGAGCGGCTATTCGGTGCAAATCGTGGAAGCTTCTTCCCGTCTTGGGGGACGAGTCAAAACAATCCGCGATGAGAAATGGGGATTCGTAAGCGATATAGGCGGCGAATGGATTGGTGAAGGACAATCTGACATAATCTCCCTCACCAAACAATTAAAACTCGAATTAAAACCAAGTCCTCATGCTTCGCACTTCCATCTTTTCAAAGACAAAGAAGTTTCGTTTCTAGATCTGAGTGATTCTTCCGCAGAAACTCTCAAGAGAATGATAGATCTTCACAAAACCATGTCCAATTCACAAAAACAAGGTCTGGACAAAATCGATTTTTTAACGTACGCAAAGTACCAAGGCATCACAGAAGAAGACGTTCGAAAACTGAATGATGCTTACAAAATCTTTTTAGGGTCTTCTCTAGAACACCTATCAAGTGAAAGCGTCCTTTCCGATCTGAGTTCTCCTCAGTCAAGCTTACAGGCAGACTATTATATAAAAGGAGGAGCTGACAAAATGATCTCAGGCCTACTAGAGCTGATGCCTGATGTTGAAGTCGTGTTAAATGAACCAGCCACTAAAATTACTCAGCTCAAGAGCGAAGTTCAAGTAGAATTGGCTAACAAACGAGTTCTTAAATCTAATATCATTGTTTGTGCCCTACCAACTAAGGCACTGCTTGAAATCAAATGGACTCCATCTCTACCAAAAGATCTGCTGTATTCATTGCTCCGCACCAAGTACGGTAAAATCCAGAAAAACATTATTGTTTGTGAAAAAAAATCGGGAATCGAACCACAGTTTTTCCTCACAGAAACCCCTGCCCAAGCTCTCTATATAGCTAACGAAGACTCCATAGGCGAAGCGATTGCTGTTACTAGTTTGGTGACAGAGGATAGAGTCAACCAAATCGAAAATGGAAGTGAAGAAAACAGACGTAGGCTTTTACAAAATTCTCTTTTGGAACTGAAATCCAAAACTAAATGGTCAATGGAATCCAATGATTCTGTAGTGTTTTCCTCTTTAGGCTCGATTCACAACCGCGGGGCTGTTTCCATTTACCCTCCGGGATCTTTTGGAATCAAAGACGCATGGAAATCCAATTTTGAAAGGGTTCACTTTGCCGGAGAGCATTTAGCAGAGCATAATGGAACTATGGATGGAGCCATTTCCTCGGCACTTCGTGCCATTAGTGGAATTTAGGTTGTTTCTTTTGTTCCTGTTAAAATTCGGAAAAAGTAAATTCTTTTGATTCCAAATTCATAAATTGCAAAACTGAGTATAAACACAGCGAGACTGTGCAGTATAAATTTGGTTAAAACATGAGAATTCCACGGAACTAAAATGGAAGCTATCCAAAGCGAAATGGGATGGTGGATTAAATAGATGGCAAGACTCGCCCGAGAAAGATAAGCCCAAGCATTGCTGGTTTGGTTAAAAAACTTCTGGAACAATCCAACAAAAAGAGGAATCCAGAGCCAAGGCAATCCAGCCCAAAGAAACAAATGGCCTGTTCGGAGAAAGGGATCTACCCAGTGGTAGGCTTTCCACATAGGATCCATTTTTTCTAAAATTAAAAATCCAAGAAAACTCGGTAAAAGTAAAAATGTAAACAATTGGGTTTCTTTCTTTGTGGATGCACGTAGAACAAACACTTGTTTTGAGTAGTAAGCAAAAACCCCCAAGAAAAAGAAGACCGCTTGGTAAATGAACAAAAGCGGCTCAATCCCTAAAATTGGGATGCCTTTTCGGAAGATCTGATTTGCTATCCATGTAGAAGAAAAAGTAAAAAGGACTGATAGAATTAAAAAAGAAGAATGACTCAGTTTGAAAGATTGTAGCCGGGAGAAAAGTTTTTTAGTTAGAGGGGCTAAAGTCATCCAAAGAACCGAATAAAAGACTAAGTAAACAAGGAACCATAAATGGCTTAAGGCAAACTGAGAAGGTTGCCAAAATTCAAAATAGAAACTCAAATAATCAATAGATTGGTCTTTCTCCTTTTGCATTAAAAAATATTGAATGGGAGCAAGACAAAGGATTCCAAACAAAGTTGGTAAGAGGATTCGGTTCCAGCGACTTTCCAAGTAGGCTCTCATTCCTTTTCGCTCCCAAACCAAGCCAGTAAAAAAACCTGAAATGCAAAAAAACAAAGGCATGCGAAATGAATGAATGAAATAGCAAAACAAACCCAAAGCGGAAGATCTTTCCTGATTTTGAATCGCATAGCCAATATCAGCTCCGTATACAATAGCAGAATGGAAAACTAGCCCCAAAAGCAATGCCACTGACCGAAGGTTGTCTAGATACGGTAGCCGCGTCATGTAGATAGAATTTTTCGTTGAAAGGGGCAGTCGAATCTTTTATTCTGGAGTAATTCATGAACGAACCTCCCATTTTGCCCGAACCCTTCTATTCTGATATTTCAGATGAAGAAATAGCAAGAGAGAGACGCATTGCCAAAGAATTAAAAAAAACAGCATGGTGGAAGCAAAAAAGAAGTTCTGGGATTTGCCATTATTGCCAAAACAAATTCAAAGTGGAAGATCTGACCATGGATCACTTAATTCCTATCATTCGAGGTGGAAAGTCGATCAAGGCAAACTTAGTTCCGAGTTGCAAAGATTGCAATTCAAAGAAAAAATACAACCTTCCGTTTGAGACAAACTTCTGAAATGGCAGATGACGCAAGTTTCAGCATAGATCCAGAAGAACTTGCCCCAAAGGTCAAATCCGAAGATTTAGATTTGATTGATGAAGCAGGTAACAACTACCAATGGGAAGTCTTTTATAGTTTTTCTCTTTCAGGTAACGATTACATGGTTTTCTTACCTACTCACGATTCCGAATACAAGTATGTAAACGTGGAAATCGATGATCCAGATTCGGATGTGCCTGGTTATATAGTTTTAAGACTGGAATCTGAAGAAAACACAGGAGACGAAATTTTAGTTGAGATTCTGGATCCGAACGAACTAGAAGAAGTTAGCGAGTATGTTGTGGAAGAAATCGGAATTTTAGGCTTAGGTCTTAAGGAGGGGGAATGACAAGGGTTTCTCCTTTGCAGACCACTTCTTTTTTCTGATTAGTCCAGGTAACTTTCATTCTAACAGCTTTTAATCTATCTATTTTTTCAATTACCACAACCGAGCAAGTGACGGTATCTCCAAAGAAGACTGGTTTTCGAAACTTCGTAGTGGTTTCTAAAGCCACAGTGCCTAATCCAGGTAGTTTCATTCCCAAGACGGGAGCTAGAAGAGAAGCTGGCAAACCACCATGGGCAATTCTTGTTCCAAAATCCGTTGTCTTTGCGTATTCTTCGTCAACATGCAAAGGATTAAAATCGCCACTAATGCCCGCAAACAAGTATACATCGGTTTCTGAAATGGTTTTTGTAAAACTTGCGGTATCTCCAATCTCAATCTCTAAAAATGTTTTCCCTTTACTGTAAGTCACTGGCTTTCCACTCTTCCTTAGTATTGTAAAATCGAAAAGAAAACGAGACACCAGTTTCGAACATTGGTTTTTCGGGAACTACTTTGCCAAACAACTGAGAAACAAGCCCAAACACGATAGTCAAACCTATAGAAGTGGCTTTCTCTGGGATGAATCCATTTGGGAACCCAACACCATTGTCCGCATAGCGAAGGATTTTGGAACCATCCTCCAAAAGTTGCATGCTGATTACAATCTTTCCTTGTGAGTCTTCCTGAAATCCATGACGCATTGAATTAGTTAGCATTTCATTTATCAACAATCCTAACGGGATTGCCGACGTTAGGTCTAACAGTATAGGACTCGAATCTACTTGGATTTCTAGATTTCCTTGGCTATACATTTGCCTTACATTGTTCGCTAAGTCAACAAAGTAGTTACCGGCTTCTATTCCATTTAGGTTCTTAGTTCCATAGATTTTTTCATGAACCAAAGCTATGGCTTTTACCCGAGAAACACTTTGATTTAAAATTCCTGATGTTTCTGGCGTTGTTGAATATGCTTGTAATTGTAAGAAGGAAACAATGATAGCGAGATTGTTCTTAACTCTATGGTGAACTTCCGTCAGTAAAATCTGATTTTCGCTTACTTTGTTCTTAAGCTCTTCCTGGTTTTTAAGATAAACCGTTACATCACGCAACACAGAAATGATATATCGATGTTCTGAGTTTTCTTCTACAAAGAATTTTCGATTTTCAAGAGCCCATTTGATCCTACCATCTGGGAACAATAGCCGATACAGAATGCCTGATGAATCGGTTTCTTTGGACCATACTTCGGAAATGCGGTCTCGATCCTCGGGATGGATTCTTTCTAAGATCAATTCAAAGTTTTGCTTTATATCATCTAAAGGAATTTCAAAAAAAGAAGCAGTTTCATCTGAGTACAATTGAATTTTCTTTTGGTCCAAATTATAGATTAAAACAGAGTCTTGGATCTCTTTTAGAATGTTTCCATAGAGGTTTTCTGAACTATCTCTGGATCTTCGAATAATCTCTTGTGCGGCTTTCTCTTTCTTCAAAATATTATAAATTAGAATTGAAGAGAGAAGAACAAATATTAGGTCATGCCACAAATCGAAGCTAGAGATGTTAGTAAACTCAAATCCAATCTGATTAAATACGGAACGAGGAAGCGTAAACCAGACCAACCCCAGAATACTATAAATTAGGCTAAAACGAGTGACTGGTCGATTTTTAAACAATTTCACGCAATGCTTCAAATCTTGCCGCAATCTTCTCTTCGATTCCAATTGTAAATTCTAGGAAGACATCATTGAGCGCTTTAACCTCTTTTGGGCTTACGGAATGCAAACGACTAATGGAAGGGCAGTACTTATAGAGCAAAAAGTAAGCCAGAAGATTTGCATCATCCGTTTTTTCTTGTTTTGTGTACAATGGATTCTGTTGTTCAATATCTTTTTCTGCATGATAAAACAAAACAAAGAGACTCAAAGCATCCGCAAAAGCAAATTCAAATGATTGTTTTTTCTTTCGATCGGGCAATGACTCCACGCTTTGTATCAAAGAAGCAAGTATTTGAATGGTCTTACCTCGGAGCTCGGTGGGATTCTCAGGAAAAGCAAAGTCTAGAAAGAACTTAGCTTTTCCTGGATACAGAGAAGAAATGATGGAACGTTGGATCTCGCTCGTTCCTCCCCCGATTGTCCCAAGTTTGACATCACGATAGAATCTCTCTACCGAATACTCTTTCATATAACCATAGCCACCATGCAACTGAACAGAGTCCTTTGCGACGTCTTCAGCAATTTCAGAAGAAATCAGCTTCCCAAGCGAACTCTCCAAAGGTGATGGTATTTGCTCGTCTTTTCGTTTAGAAACCCAGTAAATCAGTCTTCTGCATGCCTGAATGTAGACCCAGTTTCGAGTTAAAATCTCTTTCATTGCATGAAAGGAATCGATGGATTTACCAAATTGAACCCGTTCTCTGGAATAGCGAACACCTTGCCGGAAGCAGAATTCCATGGCTCCAGCGAGACCTGCTACAAAGACTGTTCTTTCCCATTCTAAAATCTCTTTACCGATTCTAAGGAAACCAGAATTAAGCGGGCCCAATAGGCTTTCTTTGGGAACAATCATATCTTCAAATGTAAGCTCTGCTGTCATGGAGGTGTGGTGACCCAGTTTCTTAAGGACTTTACTGACCTTAAATCCGGGAGTAGAGCTCTCTACGATAAATGCGGAAATTCCAAGAGGGCCTCTTCCTTTCTCAGCGGTTCTTGCCATAACAACAAACACTTGACCAACGGAACCATTTGTTATGTATATCTTTGAGCCATTGATCTTCCAGCCTTCCGGTACTTCTTCTGCTTTCGTCAAGAGACTCGCCGCATCGGAACCAGAGGCAGGTTCAGTTAAAGCAAATCCAGCCATCCATTTACCAGAGGCTAGGCTAGGAAGATACTTTGCTTTTTGTTCTTCCGTTCCTTGAAAGACAATAGGAAGAGAGCCAATGATTGTATGTGCCGCCCAAGAAAGCCCAAGCCCACCATCTAAAGAGCCCGCGGCAAAGGCATCTGTGGCATGTGAATTCTGCAAACAGGAAGCACTCTGTCCGCCATACTTTGCATCTATGGAAAGTCCAGTGAGCCCTGCTTTTCCAAATTCTTTCCAAAGATCATCAGACCAGGTTTCGGTTTCGTCTCGATCCAAAGCGGAAGGAAGAACTTTCTCCTCGGAAAATTGGAATACCGTATTATAAAAATCAACTTCATCAGAAGAAAGGTAGGGGTTTAACTTTGGATTTCTCATTTGTACAATTCTTCTATTTGGTTTTGGAAGTTAGTTGCGATGACATTTCTCTTCATCTTTAATGTGCGGGTCATTTCTGTGTCTGGGTCAAACGATCTAGGTGAAACGTAAAATTGATTCATAGGGATTGTTTCAAAGGACTTAAATCCCTTTTCTTTAGAAATCAGTCGGAGAATTTCCTTTTTGAAGAGCTCGCGAACTTTTGGCTCAGTATTCCAATAGTTTGTATCTTTTTCCAAAGCTGGCAATCTCTCTTCTATCAATGCAAAGTTTGGAACAATCAATGCTCCAAGGGTTTTTTTGTCATGCCCAACCACCATCACCTGATCAATGAAAGGAGATGTGAGAAGAAGATCTTCAATGGGAACTGGCTCCACATTTTCACCACCAATCAAAGCTATGGTGTCCTTTGACCTACCCGCAAAAACCAATTCGCCTCGATAGGTTTCTATCATCAAATCTCCAGTATCAAAGAATCCCTCGGAATCAAAAACGATTTGGTTCAACTCGGGTCTTTTGTAATAGCCTTGTAGAATTTGATCCGATTTGATCCAAAGTGTGCCTTTCTGTCCTTGGTTCACTTTGTTTCCTTTTTCGTCTTTGAATTTGATCTGATAACCAGGGATGGGGATTCCGACCGTACCTTTGGTTGGTTTGTCGCTAGAACGAATGGATACAACTGCGGAGGTTTCAGTCATGCCATACCCCTCTAATACCTTGAGACCAATTGCCGAGAGGAATTCATCAACTACGCTTGGCAAGGCTGAACCTGCAGAAATGCAAATTCGGATTCGACCTCCCAAAGCCTTATGGATCTTTGCAAAAAGAAAGACTGAAATAAGTTTAGCGGGGAAAAGCAAGGCAAGTCTTAGAAAAGCATATAACTTTCCAAAGTAATTAATGAAAAACGACGGTTTGTTGATACGAAATTCATATCCCTGAAAAATTGCCTTGAATCTAGCCCATTTAGAAGCTTTTCGAATGAAAAAATGAAAAAGCTTTTCTTTGGAGCCGCCTTCCTTCGCTACTTTGGTTAAAATTCCATTGTAAACACTTTCCCAAATCCGAGGTACCGAAGGGAAAATGGATGGCCTAAACTCCCGCAGATCATCTTTTAAATTGGTCATATTTGAAATCAAAAGATCCACACCAAGAGCCAAGCTAGCGTATTCAACGGCCCTTTCAAAAGCATGCCAAGGTGGAAGGAGACTGACACTCGTGTCATCTGATCGCATACCTAGTCTTTGGCTAGTGTTTTGGATAGCGGTTATCCACCCTTTTTGGGAGAGCATAACACCTTTCGGATTACCCGTAGTTCCAGAAGTATAAATTAAAGTGGAAAGTGCCTCTTCCGATACATTGTCGCGCCTAAAAGTAAATGCGTTTTGATTCTTTTTTTGGAACTGTCTGCCTAATTCTAGAAGACTCTCTAGACTGTCCTTTCCTGTTTTTCTATTTCCGCCATCGTCTTCTATAACATAAATTTGCTTAAGATAGTTTAATTCTTTTTTCAACTGCAACAATTTTTCGCTATCTTTTTCTTTCTGAACGAAAGCGATCTTAGCTTCAGAGTGATTGAGAATATAAAGGATCTCCTCCGCTACAATATCAGTGCCTCTTGGAACCACTACAGCTCCCACACTCTGAATGCTCAAATCAGTCCGAAGCCACAATGGACTTGCATCGCAAAATAGCGCAATGCGATCACCCACTTGAACTTCAAGTGAGAGAAGAGCATTGGACAAAGCATCCACTTCTTCCTTTAAATCCTGAAATCGAATGCCTGGGAATTTTCCTTCCTTGTTTCGTTTTCGAAAACTGATTTTTTCAGGCTCTAATTCTTGCGTTCTGGCAAGTAGGTCATATAAGATTCGAGCATTTGCCATTGGCTTTCCTTTTTCCTCTAAAATGTCCATTGATTTAATATCACCGTTCGTTTTTGGCAAGTTTTTTTATACACACCAAAGCCCAATTTCAGCCGAAACCTAGAAAAGATGTTTGTTTGGATCACCGAAGGAATCCCAACGGGGCGATACCCGGAGGTGAGAAGGGACACAGTTGAAGCTGTAGCAGAAGCCAATCGGTCGGGTCCGCTCCATGGCTATCCTTCCCCAACTAGCCATATCCACCTCCCAGCGAGAAAGCGCGCACTTGGCTACGAAACTGCAGGAAAAACCGAAGAAGAAATCTACGAAACTTTGCATTTCGCCAAGGAACTGATGACTAGCCCAGTGACCTGCTTAAGGCTTGGGGACTCCTTTGCTGTAGCAAAGTCCATTTTCTTAGAGAAACGATTTCGACATTTGCCAATTGTGAATGCGGATCAAAAAGTAATGGGGATCGTGTCTGATAGGGATTTTTGGAAAGCAGAAGTGCAAACAAACAAACCAGAGCTCATTTTTGAGTTAGGGAAAAAAAAAGTCTTAGTGGCAAATCCTGAAGCAGAACTTCACTTTATCGCTAAAACTTTATTAGATGCAAAAATAGGATGCCTACCTGTGGTGAATGATCATAGCACTCTAGTAGGAATCATTACACGTTCCGACATTCTCCGCGCCCTTGTTAAGTTTCCAGGCCTCTCTCTAAGGATTTAAAATGAACCCACTCTTAGACCTATTTGTTCTAATCTTATATTTTATTGCAGTTTTTTATGCTGGATTCCATTTCTCGAATAGACAGCAAAGTTCAAACGAATTCTTTGTCGCAAAACATCGGATTGGATGGGGATGGCTTTTGTTTTCCCTTGTAGCCACAGAAACTTCCAGTTTAACTTTTTTATCCATCCCAGCTCTTGGAATGAAATCAGATTTCTCGTTTTTACAATTGGCTTTTGGTTATATTCTAGGTAGAACGATTGTAGCACTTTTCCTACTTCCAAAGTATTACAAAGAGGATATGGTATCAGTTTATTCTTACTTAGGTGAGAGCTTCGGAAAACCAGCTCAAAAAACAATGTCCCTAATGTTTACAATCTCGCGCATTTTAGGAGATGGAATCAGACTCTATGTGACTTCACTCCCAATTGCTTTTTTGTTGATGGAGATGGGGATATCTCAGTTTTCAGAAAGTGAAATTGGAATCTTTGCCCTTTTCCTTTTGAGCCTAGCTACCATTATTTATACAGTCTATGGTGGATTCAAAGCGATTGTTTTTACCGATTCGCTCCAACTTTTCGTGTATATCGCAGGGGGAATTTTCTCTCTTTTCCTTTTGGTTCAGGCAATCCAAAGCCAAAGTCAATCAACAATCACAGACATTTTTAACCAAGGATATACTTCGGGAAAATTTCAAATTTTCCACTTTGAGTGGAAATCGGAACCAATGGATCCTTACTATTTTCTTTTTGCCATCATAGGAGGTGCTTTTTTGTCCATTGGATCCCATGGCACTGATCTTATGTTAGTTCAAAGAGTGATTGCATCCCATTCATTGAAAGAAGGACAGAAAATTCTAATCGGAAGTGGGCTTTTAGTGTTTCTTCAGTTCTTTCTGTTTCTTATGATTGGTTCTTTGCTGTTTCAATTTTATTCGGGGAAAGATATTGCTCCAGACAAGGCTTTTAGCTTTTTTATTGTAAAAGAAATTCCTTCACCTTTCCTTGGCTTTCTTCTTTCCGCCATTTTAGCTAGTGCTATGTCTACTCTTTCCTCAACAATCAACTCTCTGTCACTCACTTGGTCTAGGGATTGGGAGCTGGAAAGCAAAGTGCATCCGAGGCATTTTAGTTTTTTCTTTGGGGTGGTTCTTTTTCTAGCTTCGCTCTTACCTTTTTCTTTGAGTTCCAATTGGGAAAAAGGACTACTCGAAGTGGGATTGACTATTTTTTCTTTTACCCTTGGCCCTTCTCTTGCTCTTTTTCTTTTGGCTTCAATGAAAAAGAAACCTCAGTTGCCGAAATGGGGGATCCCATTCATTCTTATAGCAAGTGTTTTGGTTTTGATGTTATTGCAAAAGAGCTTTGTTTTTCCTTTCACTTTTTTAGTCCCAATGGGGGCAGGTATCTTTTTTGTTATGACTCCAATCGGAAGCTTGATTTTCTCTAACAGAAGTTCTATTTGACTTCAAAGAGAATCAAAGTGATATCATCCGTTGGGTTCTTGCCCAAACCTGTGAAACTGATCATTTCATTCAAAATAGATGAAACGGAGTTTTCGACTGATAAACCAGTTGTTTTGCGAAATGCTTCGAGCAATCGTTCGATTCCAAACTCTTCTCCCCTCGCATTAATCTCCTCAACCAGCCCATCTGTAAAAAAAAGGAATCGGTCCCCAGGTCCAAAATTCCCCTCTTCTTCTAAGTAATCGGGGTTTTCTAAAATGCCTAAAGGCTTACCTTTCGGTTTCACATCTTTCACTTCTCCCGAATTTTTTTGGTAATGCAGAAAGGGCGGATGACCAGCGCTGGAATGAATGTATTTCTGCTTTTTCTTATCTAAGTAAAGATATGCCGCCGTTGTAAATCTGCCTTGGGATCTTTGCACCAAATAAGAATTCATGGAAGAAAGCAAGAAACTTGGATTCTGCCAAAGACTATGATTTTGGAAAAAAGCGAACTTGGAAAGGGAAGCGATGATACTTGCACCTAATCCATGACCAACGACGTCGGCAATAAGCAATGAATATTTATCTTCACCTAAAGCCTGAAAATCGTAAAAATCACCCCCCACATCATAAGATGGCTGGTAATAGACTGCAATTTCAAAATCATCCCAGTGCGGTGGATTCGGAGGTAAAATTGCATTTTGGATTCTAGCCGCAGTAACGATCTCTTTTTCAAGAGAGCTATGTTTTATTTCAGAATCTCTATGCATTTTTTCACCATACACAGAAAGTGAAAACATAAAAGAAAACAGTCCCCATGGGGAATAAAGATCCAGGGAGTCAATCCAATGCATATTGGCAATGATATCATGCCCATAACCAATAACAAGAAGCGTACTCCCCACTCCTAGAATTCCAGAGCTTTGCTTACCAGATAATATTTCACCCCAAACCACTAGGACTTGCAAAAGTAAAGTGGGCAAAAGTAAGTAATTGTATAAAATAAACGTTAAGCTAAATGGGAGCAATCCTCCAAAGTTTAGAGAAAGAAACAATATATCAAAGAATAGGTGGAACTGCCAGAGCATTCGAATGATATTCCAACGACCCATTCCAAAGAGTTTATCTAAGAAGTACAAGCCAGCAGGCGGTACAAGTAGAACTGAAACCGTATAAATGGCAAAGGCGAACTGGTATGAATCATACGAGAATAAACCAAAGAAACCAGACTGAGATAAAAAATGAATGCCCGCAATACTAGAATATAAAATAAATCCTAAGATGGATTTTCGTTTTCTTCTTACCCAGAGGTAGGTAGAAAATATGGAAAGTGCCAATAGGAAAAAACCCAATGCTGACAAAGTCTGCACTCGATTTGAAAAAATCTGATATGCCGTTTTGCGACTTGTGATGAGAGGGACTTCCGAAAATCCAACGGGGTGATGGCTAGGTTTGTAAAAAAGTAAATAGATGTATTGGTTCTCTCCAGATTTGGGCAGTTCCAAAAAAGGCTGAAAGTCTCCTCGAGTTTTTTGAACAAACTCCCCGTCTTCAGCTTTTTTAAAAGATAAAAGCTGTTCTTGCCGTTCGCCATTGATAAAGCTCGCAACTATCTGAGCGTTTCCACGGATCAGTAGAGTGGGGGATTCATAGAAATTTAAATTTGGAAGTTTGCAACGAACTGCTAAGATTCCAGATTCAGGCTCATCTAAATGAAAAGAAGGAATGGAATATGGAGTATAATTGACA
>JAIXRB010000125.1 GCA_027485405.1 Leptospiraceae bacterium
CTTCGGAGGAAAGCTTCACGTCTTCCTTGAGAACAAAAAGTCTACCTTCATACTGATCGTTTATTTCCTTTAGTCTCGTCTTTTCGATGAGCCTTTGGGAACATGCCCCCGCAAGAAAAAGTACTAGAAAGGGGATAATTCGAAGCAACGTAAACAATCCTAAAGCTGGACAGGATCAGAACACCACTTCGCCCTTTTTTGGAAACACATTTTTAAGTTTACCCTTCTCTTTCAGTCAAAAAGAGGAGCCAACCGACTAGAGAATTTGCCTATCCCAACAGAGGTAAGTATGGTTCCAAGTATCGCCGTTGTCAAAAGTGTTTCTCGGTCGGGCAATCAAACAATTGAAATTCGGGTTGAAGTAGGGATTCGAAATGGTCTGCCCCAATTTGTGATTTTGGGACTACCTTCCCCAGCAACAAAAGAATCCAGGGAAAGGATTCGGATGGCAATTGAGTCTTCTGGCTTTGATTTCCCAATGAAAACAATAGTGGTCAATCTCTCTCCCGCTGAGCTTTTAAAGAAATCTGGTTATTTGGATTTACCCATTGCTCTCGGGATCCTTCTCGCTTCGGGGCAATGGATGTTGCCAGGTTTTGAAGAGATAACAGTCATCGGTTCCTTGGCTCTAGATGGGAAAATGGAGGGAGGTTCTGATCTTATCCCCGTCCTCTGGGCTTTCCCCGAGAACAAGGGTCTTCTTTGTCTGCCTTCTTCTCTTGAAGGATCGTTTCTTCCCCCAGGTAAGTATTGCTTTTTTTCTCATCTGAGAGAGTTTTCTGAACCAAAACAAGGATTAGATGTAGTTTTTCCGTATCAAAGAAAAACAAAAGAGACTTTGCCTAAAATAGTACTGACGGACTCACAGGCTTTTGTTCTCAAAGGTTTGATTTTGGGACTACTAGGAAATTTGCATTCGCTTCTGATTGGCAATCCTGGAACTGGCAAAACTTACATCATTCAGTTGCTCCGACTCATTCAAGCGGATTGGAACGAAACAGAATTGGTTGAGGAACTTGCCTTTCGCTTTGCCCGGGATGCTTCTTTCGATGCAAATTCCATTTTAACGCAAAGACCATTTCGAAGCCCACACCATACGGCCACAGACAAAGCATTGATCGGAGGTGGAAATCCCATTTGCCTAGGTGAAGTTAGTTTAGCATCGGGGGGAATTTTGTTTCTGGATGAACTTTCTCGTTTTAAAGAATCTGCCATTGAAGCTCTGCGAGAACCCATGCAAGAAAAAACGGTTCAGATATCTAGAGTTCGAGATAAACTAGCCCAACATTCAAACTTTCTGTTAGTTGCGGCTATGAACCCCTGCCCTTGTGGCAATTGGGGCGGAGTAAAGCCTTGCCATTGCGGAGAAAAAACAGCTAGGCTTTTTCATCGAAAGGTCTCTGGACCTTTTCTCGATCGAATCGGAATTGAAATTACGCTTTGGGAAAACTATCAAAAGCGCGAAATCGAAATTGATTTAAACCAAATAAGAATTAAGTTAGAAGAGGCAGTAGAATTTAGAAAAAAAAGAATTTCTCAGAATGGTAATGTGCTGGATATCGAACTGGACAAGCGTATGAATTTATCCATTCGTAAGTCGGAGATTCTAAAACAAGTAATTAGAACTATCGCAGATTGGGAAGGCGAAGAAAGAGTACGGGAGTGCCACATTTCAACAGGGTATCGATTTTTAGAGATCACTAAAATTCTAAACTCTACTTTTGAATGAAATGTGAAATTTCCATAGCTATTTTATTTATAGCATAATCCATATAAGCTGGATCATCTACTTTCTTTTTGTAGTTCTTGTATTTTTTTTCCATAGAGGCTGACATCCCTCTTTTACGGAGCATTACTGGATCTGGACCGAACTCGTCGGTCTCAGCTAAATTGCCGATTACTGAAATCTGTCTCATAGTTACTTCCTTGTAACAAAATAAATTCTCATCCTTGAGAACTCTCGACTGACTCGAGATATAACAAAATTCGGTTCTGTGTTTACTTCCCTTGATGAAGTTATTAAAAGAGATGAGAATAAAAAACCACTTCCTGTTTATCGTTCCTATGGGCCAAACCGAAAGATATGGTTAGGTGACTTAAGGCGGGGTGTTCTAAAGAAAAATAGCTGTATAGCTTCCTCAATTTCCTTTTTTTTGTCTCATTTAAGGTGAAAAGTGGATGGAAGTTCGTAGAATCCTTCCAGGTTTTGACTTCCCAAAGATAAAGGGTTTCTGCGAAAAAAGAAATTATGTCAATTTCTCCGAACCGTTTTCGATAGTTTTGGAGTAAAACAGTATGCCCTTCTTCTTCCAAAGCCACAACAACTGCCTTTTCTCCCTCTTTTCCTTTCTTACATTTTACAAATCCGTTCATGAATAAACAGATGGAAGTGGTATTGCTTTAGAAATAAATAAGTTCAGCTCTTTCATCAAATCTACGAATTCCAGAACTTTGCTTTTTTTACCATCGATTTCTTTTGTTAATCGAACGATAGGTCTAAGAGGCTTGTCTTTATTGGATTCAATTACCAATCCAGTCCTTCCGTCTGAGAGTATCACTCCAGAACCAACAGGAAACATAGAAAGTTTATTCAAGAAAAGTCTAACAAGTTTTAAGTCATACTTTGAAACGTTTTCACTAATCAAGGTTTTCATGGCATCGTAAGGTAGAAAAGCAGGTCTATGAGGTCTTGGAAAGATCATTGCCGAAAAGTGATCTGCGATCGTATAGATTTTTGTAAGTTCTTCGATTTGATTGGATAAGAGCCTTTGTGGATATCCAGTTCCATCTGCGTTTTCATGATGTTGAAGACATACTATTGCTAAAGAGCTTTTCAATTTTAACTTTTGCGTTAATACTTGATAGCCGACGATTGGATGTTTTTTGATTGTTTTAAGTTCAACTTCAGTCAATGGGGTTTCTTTCGCTAAGACTTCTGATGTGATACTAGCCATTCCCAAATCAGCAAAAAAACTAGCCATGCCCAAATCGATGAGTTTTGGTCGCCCGAGCTCCATATAAGTTCCAATTTGGACGGAGAAGAAGGTAGCATAACAGATATGATTGTATAAATTGTTTCCGGACGTAGGATGAGATAGCAGAATGATAGGTAAGCTGGGATTTATCTTTACGTGATCTACCAACTTTTCTGACAATTCTCTGAATTCTCTAATTTCTGGAGTCTTTCCTTCCAAAAGAATTCGAAAAGTCTTTTCAAGCAGATTGTAAGCGTCTTGGTAAATTGTGGCAAAGCTAGCCCTTGCTTCGTTTGTCCGCTCTAGCAGGTCTTTGGCTTTTCGGGAGGTCTCATCATTTTTATAGAGCGGAAGATTCGCCTCATAGAACTTTGCATTTTCCATGAGTTTCGCTTTTTCTTCCACTCGATCGGTGACCACATCCCCTTCGGTCAAAACAAAGGATATGCCAAATTGTTTCAGCCTATCTAAGTCTTGCTTTGTAATGGGCTGAGTTGCTGATACGAAAATAGTGTCTTTGTCTAGGTAAACCGATTTAGAAAATTTGATACCGGCAACCAATTCTGAAATCGGGATTTTCTTCATTCCTGAGAAACAATGACAGGTTCCTTCCCACTATCAAATGTTTTTCTCTTTTTTTATCCGAGCGAGCGCCTTAAAAACAACCGCAACCGTAGTATAGATTTCTCTTGGAATTTCTTGGTCTAGTGGCATTCGACTCAAGAATTCGGTAAGTCCAGGGTCTTCCCAGATTTGCACCCCAGCTTCTCTTGCCCTCTCCACGATTTTTTGGGCAAGAAGTCCCTCTCCTTTTGCAATCAGAATCGGGGCATTTTGCTTTTCCGGTTGATACGCGAGAGCCACTGCTCGTTTCATAGCTCTACTTCTATGGGGAGAGAGGTGAGTGATCTAAGCTCAGACTGAAGATCTTTCAGCAGAAACAAGAGCTCTTTTTGGGTCTCAGGTGCACTTGGCTTCAAATAGAGCCTTTTTTCTTTTCCCCAAACGAAGTGGAAGGAAAGAGAACCTAAAGTGCTCGATTCTACCTGGAAAAGGAAGGACTTGGATTTCTCTTGGTCATTGGATTTCGATAGAGCTTTGGTGGCTTTCGTTTTGCGACTCGGTAGGGCTAGATTTGCGGACCTCTGGAAAGAGACTGGGTTCATTTCTATCCTCTCGGAAATTGTTTAAAAAACTCAACCGATGCGAACGGGAAATGCCTTGGGAGAGAATCGCAATTCTGTGTTTTTCTGTGCCGTAGCCTTTGTTTTCTGAAAAGGAATACCCTGGAGCCTTTGAGTCGAGTGCAACCATAAACCGATCTCTCGTCACCTTGGCTAAGATGGATGCCGCACTGATAGAAGGAACTTGGTCATCGCCTTTGATGATCGATTGGTAGCCAGAAATGTAAGGGATGGAGGGCAGTTTGTAGTTTCCATCTACGAATAAAAATGGATTGGGAAGACTTAACTTCTTTAGTCCTTTTTGAATAGCATAAAAGATCGCCTGATTGATATTAAACTGATCAATGTATTTCGGAGAGACTAGAACTACAGCCCACTTGTCTGTTAGGGACTTAATCTCTTTTTCAAGTAATTCTCGTTTTAACTCTGGGATTTTTTTGGAGTCTCTCAATCCAGCTAAGATTTCTCCATTTTGGATTTGAAGAAGAATTTCCTTAGAAAAGGAAACTAGACCTACAGAAACCGGGCCAGCAAGACAACCCCTACCAGCCTCATCTATGGAGACTGTTGGGGTTTGGACCTGTAGATCAGGGAAAATTCGTTCTATTGTTTAAGTAGCGGCAGGAGTTTCAGTAACAACAGCTGCAGCGGCGGCTTTAGCTTTGTCGTCCTGGCGTTTTTTCTCTTTGGAAACGATCGCCTGACCACCTTTTCGTTCTTTGATACGACCAGCTTTTCCAGTTTTTGAACGGAGGTAGTAGAGTTTTGCTCTTCGCACTTTTCCTTTTCGGATGAGTTCGATTTTTGAGATTCTAGGGCTATGTAATGGAAAAATTCGTTCTACACCGATGTCATACGAGATTCGTCTAACAGTGAATGTCTTGCTATGGTCTTTGTTTCCAATAGCAATCACAATACCTTCGTATGTTTGAATTCTTTCTTTGCCAGATTCAACGATTTTATAAAAAACTCGAACAGTGTCTCCAATTTCAAAATTGATTTCGTTCTTTGGTTCGCTTGCAAGAGCATCTGCTAAGATATGGTTCATACTTTTTCCTTACGAAGGTTTACTTCTTTGCTTCCTGTTCAATTCTCTCCACTTTCGAATCTCTTCGTGGTGGCCGTTTAGAAGGATCTCTGGCACCTTCCAGCCCAGAAAGTCTGCTGGTTTGGTGAACTGAGGGTATTCTAAGGAACCTTCCTCGTTGTGAGACTCTTCGGAGAGACTCTCTTCTTTGCCCAAAACACCAGGCTCGAGTCGCGAAAGACAGTCTGCTAAGACGAGAGACCCAAGATCCCCCGACGAAATTACATAGTTTCCAAGAGCCACCTCTGTGTCAACTAGATGGAGTGCTACTCGGTGGTCGACGCCTTCATAATACCCCGATATAAACGTGAATGTGGATTGTTTTTGAACCCATTGTTGTGCCATTTTCTGTTGGAACAATTCTCCGGAAGGAGACAACAAAACAACCATCCCTTTTTGGTCTCCTAAGGATTCAAGTGCCCGGTAAATGGGTCCTACTTGGAGGAGCATCCCAGGTCCCCCTCCATAGATAGTATCATCTACTTTATTGTGTTTGTTTTCAGCAAAGTCTCTCAAATGCAAAATATGGGTCTCGAGTAAGCCTTTTTCTCTAGCTTTACCCAAAATTCCGTCCACAAAATAAGCCTCGATTTTCGCAGGAAAAAGAGTGATAAAATTAAACCGCAAACCAATCCTCCCAATGAAGGACTTCAATGGTCCTCTGCACCAAATCCCAATTGCCAACGAATTGAGAGATGAATGGCACCAGAACTTCTTCTTTTTCGGGACTGCGGAAGACCAAGATACTGTGCACGGGGTGGTCCTTTACTTCGCTAATGGAGTAGCCTAGCCTTTGTTTCTTTTGAATATCATAGGCTTCTAGTCCTACAAGATCTTTCACCAGGATTTCGCCTTTTTTTAGGGGGATGTTTGCCAAAAGCAATGAATCACACAAAGCTTCTGCTCGAGTGAGTGCCTTGGCGGATTCTGGGTTTTCAATTCCTGAAACTTTTAAGATCCAGAATTTTGAAGCTTTCTTGGCGGAAAGTATACGAATGTGATTCGAAGGTTGGTTTTTGAATTGGAGTTGGATCTCTAACGGGTATGTGCAGAAGTCCAGGGCATCACCAGACGGATAAAAACTAATATGCCCTTTCACTCCATGTGGCTTTCCAAAAAAGCCAATGGAAGTGAATTCCATTAGTCAACTATTTCTAAAGTGAAGTTTTTTCCTTGTTTGACGGCGGCGGCTTGGAGAACAGTTCGAAGCGATTTAGCTATGCGTCCATTCTTTCCGATTACTTTACCCAGGTCTTTGTCTGCAACCCGAAGCTCTATAACCGTTTCTTCTGTGCCCCCATGCTCTTGGATGGAGATTTCCTCTGGGTGATCCACCAGGGATGTAACAATATATCTTAACAGTGGTTCCATTGACATCTTACTTTAGTTTGTCTAGGATACCTTGTTTTTTTAAGAGGGCTTTTACTGTTTCTGTGGGTTGTGCACCCTTTTTGAGCCAGGAGACAACTAGTTCTTCCTTTAGGTTCAATTGGCTTTTGATTGGTGCAGACGGGTGGTAGTGACCGATTGATTCTATGTATCTACCATCTCTGGGAGACGTGCTTTTAGCCACTACGATCTTGTAGTGAGCATCATTCTTTGCACCAGTTCTTTGAAGCCTCAATTTAACCAAAGGAATACCTCTTTCTAGCCAATCTTTTAAAATTTCGCCCTAAGTCAACGGGATTTATACAGATCCACTGGCGAGTGCTTTCAATTTTTCACCCTGCGAATTGGGACCCTCAGCTTTGAATAGCCCAGAACCAACAACGGCAATATCGACCCCCAATCGGGAAAGCTCGGCAATGTTTGATTCATTCACTCCTCCATCCACTTCCAACTGGATTCCGAAGGGTTGTGTCAGAGCCCTGGCTTTTTGGATCTTTTCAAACCCGTTTTTTATGAACGATTGCCCATAAAAACCAGGATCTACTGTCATAATCAAAACCAAATCAACATAGGGAAGAAGAGGCACAATGGACTCAATCGGAGTCGCAGGGTTCAAAGTGATCCCGACTTTTGAACCTGATGACCTGATTTCATCAGAAAGACGAACTCCGAAATGAGTGGTTTCCAAATGAAAAGTAATGCAGTAAGGCTTTAGCTCATAGTACCGGTTTGCGTGAGCCTCTGGATTCTTTACCATCAAGTGCACATCCAAAGGGATGGCAGTATGCTTTTTTACTTCTTTAGTAAATGCTTCTCCAAAAGAAATCTGAGGAACAAAGTTTCCATCCATAACATCAATATGAATTAGATCAACAGACTTTGGGTCTAGCTGGGGGAGGATGTTTTTTAAATTGGTTAGCTCTGCCGCTAAAATGGAGGCTGAGATTTTCATTTTAGTAATCTCCTTTGAATCGCCATTCTTTTGCTAGTCCAGTTTCTTTGCCGACGAGAGAGACGACCGATGGTTTTTCCTTGTAAAAAACAAAATAGAATAACTCATCTGGTAGAAAACTCTGTGATCGCAAAAGTTCTTTTTTAACTTCTGTATCACCTTCTTTTTTTGTAATGTAGAGAGAATAGATGTCTTTATCGTCTATTTCGTATTTTACGGTTTCATAACCAGCAAGCAAAGATTCACTTGGTTCTAAATAAAAACTAGAAATAAGAACTTGGGAGCCCTTTTCTTCGACTTTTTCAACCAAACCATTTTGGTTTCGAAACTCGGGCTTTTTCGGCAAAGCAAATCTAAAGGGAATTTTGTTCCGAAGCAATGCCTCCGTTACAAAGTGAACTGGCTTACCGGGGCTAATTGATTCTTTCTCTTTGAAGAAGGATGACTGTTTGTCTGGATTTTCTGTGACTAGTAAATAGACTTTTTCAGCAGAAGTAGTTTTTTTTCCAGCATGCGGGATTTGATCGATGACGCTATCGATGGGTTCATCACCTAGTGGAGGAACGTAAACGATTCCGCCGATGGACATGTTGACGTAAATTTCACCAGAGAGAACTTTTTCCAACATAACTTTTGCCTGGGTGAGATTTTGGCCTTTGACATCTGGCATTGTGATGCGATCAAATCCAAGGTTGACTGTGAGATACACTTTAGATCCAGCTTCCACTTCTTTTCCAGGGTCGATGGATTGAGCGAGAATGATTCCATCGGTTTTTTCTGGGATTCGAATTTCTTCGATGCGAACCTTTAGCTGTTTTCTCTGCAATTCGTTATGAATTTCGATATAGGACTTTCCGATTAGGTCAGGCATGACGATTTTTTGATCGTTTTTTAATGATACGACGACCACCGAGAAAGCTCCTAAAAAAAACACCAAAAGTCCCAAAAGTAAAAATAGTACATAACCGCTATAAGGCAGTATTTTCCAAAATTTCTCTTTCAATTCAGTCCTTCCTCATCCAAAAGTCTCATTCCATTTATAAAATCTTTTGCAGAAACGGGATTTTTCCCTTCTAATTGAAGCTCTTCTAGTCCGAGAAGATTGAGATCTCCCGCTACACAGAATAACTTTTTTTTGTCTAAAACCAAAAGCTGACCAGGAACAAAA
>JAIXRB010000067.1 GCA_027485405.1 Leptospiraceae bacterium
CAATAGTACCATCGGCGATGAGAAGCTTGACTTCCGTGTTCGGAATGGGAACGGGTATTACCTTCTCTCCATAATCACCAGGAGTAATTACCATCATTTCCAAAGCAGAAGCTAAGGCAAGTGATTATTTAGAAAAAAATTCAGAGCGAGGAGGCTTTGGAACAGAAATAAATTCACGCCAATCCCGAACGACCCAGACCCAAATCCCTACAAACAGTGCGGTAGAAATCCATTGCCCAAAGATCGAACCCGGAATCAGAAGAAAGTCCACTACCCCGTGTTGAAACACCGCAAGAGCAAACGCGAATGATACGAGAATTGCCTTGTCCTGCCAAGTTTTTCGGGAATTGGATTTTAAAAGGAAAAAGCCAAAGCACAGATTTATCATCAAATGGATGTTTGCGGAATGAACGGTTCTTGCAACAATCAATTCGATCCTGCGCATATTGTCCAATTCGCGGCTAATGTACTGGGTGTTTTCGATCCAAGAAAACCCAAGAGCTACAAATCCAGCTAGCAGGACTGTTGATTTAGTCCAGAGCTTTGTTTTAAAATTGAAAGTCAAAGCAAGACCTAAAAGGAGAATTCCCAAAGATTTAAAAAACTCTTCCATCATTCCAGCTTGGACAAAAGCTAAATGAGCCGTTTGGGTTAGAATACTGGTCTTTCGGTTCATGGAAAAATCCGTTTCTGGCCAAATCAAGGGATGAATCCAAAGAATCAATACAGTGGAGGCCCAACCCAAAGCAAGTGCTAGAAAAATGCCCAAGGCCGCCCTTGGTTTATCTTGGATCGGAAAGAGAAGGATAAGTGTCAACCCCCAAGGGAAGATGGTTCCCAATCCGATTAGATAGTCGTATAGCACCTGCTCATTGAAAATCATTCTTCTAACTCTTCCATAAATCTACCATCAAAAAGATTGATCATTTCTTTTTGCAAGGGTGTTGGCACGAAATTTGGGTCTATGGGGCCATTCCAAAAAAGCTCGGTTACTCGAACGTCTCCCGTTGTACCAGGAGGCGGCATAACGGGACCCAGTCTCTCGATGAGCTGGAGAGTCTTTAGGTCTTGGTCTGGATATCTAGATCCTTCCACCATTTGGACATCGACAATCTCCCCATCTTGCGTGATTGTATATGCCACTACGGACGAATAAGGCTGGGGTGCACTTGCCCAATAGTCCATATAGGATTCGGGAACTCGCATTTTAGCTGAGATATAATTGCTATAAGTTGGGGGAAGTTTTTTCCCTTTTATTTTCTTAATGTAACCAGATTTGGGTCCGTTGTCGGCAAGTTTTTCATTGGAAATCTTTTCACCGCTTTCTTGGATAACTTCTTCATTACCAGTGACAACCCCACCATTGAGTCCCTTGGTCGAATCAGGAATGTCTGGATCAATGAAGTAATACTCCATTTTATCTGGTTGAAAGTGTCTGTTTGCGCTGTCTGACTTTTTCTTCTGCGAGGCTCTCTGGATTGAAATGGGGATTATAAAAAAAATACTCAAAAGAATAAAATGGATTAACAGAGAGATGGGCAGAACATTCTGAAAACCTTTTCGAATGCCAAAAGCAAAGGTTTCATCTTTATCCGAAGTTCCAAATATTGTGAATCGATACTTTGGTTGAGTAAAACTTCGTTTCAACAAATTTTGAGAGAACAAATAGATTCCCAGAGCTCCCACAAAGGAAATGATAGCATACTCTATATTTTGTGAAGCGAGGAAGAAATCTTTATCTGGAATTCCTGGTTTCAAACCAAAGAACCCTAAAAATTGAATCCCGTAGGCAGGACTAAGGTAAGAAAGAATCCAAATCAAAGTAAAGAAGATTAAAAGCAGGTATAGGAAAAGCAAGGGAAAGCCTCTCCAATAGTCTCCGAGAAAAATCTGCCCAAAGCCTGGTAACAGTTTTTCCCGAGCGAGAGCCCTCTTGGTTATTTCCTTTTGATTTGATTCAGAAAAGGGCAGACTTTGCAAATAACAGAACTTCCATCTTTCTTTCAATCGATGGCCCTTTTCCCAATTCACAAAAGCAAAAGCCAAAATGGACAAACTCTTTTTCTTGTTAAGCGTAAAAGACGATGCGGCTAGAGAGATAAAATAGTTTATGCAAGTCCCATACAAAAAGGGTATGGATAACTTTGTGACCATAGCCCCTTTTTGCCGAATGGAATCAGACAAGACGATAAACAGAATTACAAAAACGAAACTACTCAAAACGGAATAAAAAAGCCATCCTAATTGGGAGTCTTGCGTTCCTATGCTCTTTTTTCGGCTAACCTTTCTTTGGATTCTTCGACCATTTCGCAAAACGGAATGAATAAAATTGATAAACAAGAGCGCGATTCCAAAAAGGAAAATGCTAAGGACTACAGTATCGTAAATGTCCGGGTCAAAGATAGCGGTTGATAGCTGATTGGATACTTCAGGCAAGAATACATCCAGCATGGAATAGAGGAAGATGAGAACCCAAAGTATGCTGGTGATAAAAATAACAGCAAGACTCTTTCGTCTTAAGTCGTACTCTTTTGGGAAGGCAAAGATGACCCCTAAAGGAAAGAATATCCCTAAAGAAACCAAAGGAGAAAACCAGATTAGAAAGCTTAGGCCAGCTCTCGCCCAATAAGGAAGCATACCACTAGGAAAAATCTTTGAATTTTGAAGGAAAACAAAAAATTTGGTGATATGGCACAAGAAGAACAATCCCTCAAAACTATCGTATCGGTTTCCAAAAGGAGAGGGTTCGTTTTCCCTGGTTCGGAGATTTACGGAGGTTTGTCCAATACCTTTGACTATGGTCCCAACGGAGTAGAAATCCTTCAGAACCTAAAGAAACTTTGGTGGGAGTATTTTGTCCATAGAAGGGACGATATTCTAGGGCTAGATTCATCTATTTTACTGCATCCTCGGGTTTGGGAAGCTTCCGGCCATGTCTCAAATTTTAACGATCCTTTGATGGACTGCAAAAACTGCCGAACTCGAGTTCGCGTTGATAAATTTTTGGAAGATAAAGAAGGCGAAGGCGCCGCTACTGGTAAAACTTTAGAGCAATTGACAAGCCGCATTCTTGAGAAAAACTATGCCTGCCCTAACTGTGGAAAAACGGGCACTTTTACCGAGGCTCGCCAGTTTA
>JAIXRB010000065.1 GCA_027485405.1 Leptospiraceae bacterium
CCTACTTTAATAAACAATCCTGATTCTGGAATTCTAAAATTCACATAAAGAAAGTTAGTTTGTACATTGACAGCACTGGTTCGCCCTCTTTCACCGCCCGACCCAGGTCCGATGATACCTGGATCAAAACCGTCAGGTCCAGTAGCTCGCAGACCCTTCCCACCAAAAGGGATGTCACCAACTTGCATGCCCCAGACGCCTTCCACATACTTTCCCGTGGAAAACGACATATTGTATAAGAATCGAGCATCGTAACTGGAAATGTCTTCTTTTCTTTTGGTCAATTGGCTGGGAAGCCCCGTCCTAGCTCGCTCTAGGTCTGCCGCGATGGCTTGGCCTTGGTTGGCCAATTGGCGGTTGTTTTCAGCAATTGGGTCTGTAAATGGTGTCGTCGGAGTTTGCCTAGCGAGCAGTAGATCGCGACCCACATTCAATCCTCGAACTCGAAAGGAACCATTGAAATTCAAAGAAGTCTTTTGTGATTCTTCCTCTTGGGCGAACAAGGTAGATGTTAGATTAACAGAAAAGAAAAGAATGAAAAGAAACCGAACAAAGGTCACTTTTTTACCCAAGCATTTGATTTAAAATACTTACCAATCAAAGACTGGATTCTTCCTGTTCTTTTCATTTCCTTAATGAAAAAATTTAAATGATAAACAAACTCAACATCTCTTTTCGCAACTGCCATACTTATATGGTCTTCTTGCACGCTTCCTAAGATTGGTAGATAGTTTGCTCGTAAGGATGGATCTTTTTGCAGTAGAGCTTGGATATAAAATGAATCAGCAACAAAACAATTGACATTATTCTTCTTTAACTCATTGAAGGCGGCATCGCTAGTGAAATAAGAAAAAACTTGAGCCTTTGGAAATGCCTCTTTCAAATAGAAATGGTTTGAGCTGTTTGCAAGTACCGAATAACTGATTCCAGAAACGTTCTGAAGGTCATTCAAAGTTCGAAACAATTGAACGGTTACTATTTGACCTTCAGGCTCTGGTGGAAGTGCCGTCCGGTTTACCAAAGCCGCAGGAGTAGAGATCAAATAAGGATCTGTAAAATACACTTCTTTAAATCGATTTATCGTCGAAGACAAACCTGCTAAAGCAATCTGAGTATCTCCTTTTTCTAAGGATTTGGCATGCTGATCAAAGGTACGCAAAGGAATGATTTGCAAGTCTACATCTAAGAATTTTGCGTACTCTTGCGCCAGTTCAACGTCCAAACCTGGTAGTTCTGGCAATGCGTTGTCTATGTAAAAGGGATCATAAAACTCATTTACAGAAACCGTTAGGACTTTGGTTTTTCGGATTTTGTCTAAAGTTGGACTAGTCTGCGTAAAGACAGGCATTGTCAGCCCAAAACAACAAACCAAAAGCCAAAAAGACTGCTTCATTTTGTCTAGGATTCGTTAGAAGTGAAATTTAGAGAACTCAGAAAAATCAATCATTTAGTATGAGAAATTCTGTCCTTCGATTTCGTTTGGAAGAATCCTCATCCATTTTAGGAATCAATGGTTCGAGTGGACCTTTTCCTTCGGTCTCCAGTCGAGAACTGGCAATTCCTTGCGAGGTTAAGTAATCTTTTACTGATTTAGCTCTATCTTTGCTTAGAACCATATTGTCCTCTAAAACTCCTGTTAGATCCGTATGGCCTATGATTTTCACCCGAATTGTAGAATTCTCCTTTAAGTAAGTAACCATTGCGTCCAAAGGCTCTTTCGATTCACTTCTAAGTTTGGCAGAAGCTCTTTCAAACCGGATGGAATCCAGTGAGATTTTTTTGTTTTCAGAGAATTGTTCGGCTATCACAGATTGGGGTTTGGGTAGAGTAACGCTAAAGATGTCGAATGACTTGCCTTCTACTCTTCTGCAAAAATAGAATACTTTTTGCAATTGTTGGTACACAAGATATGCTTCATCTTCTTGCGTGTTGATTCCTTCTCCTAGATTCTCTACCTCTTGGAAAGAATTGCCCTCAACTCTTGCAAGATACAAATCGTAACCGCCAACTCCTCCTGGTCTGTTCGATGCGAAAAATAGCATCGAACCATCGTCATTGTACGTTGCTGAAATTGTAGAAAATTTATCATTGATAGGCGATGGAAGTTTTTCCGCCTTTGTCCATCCATTTGGTGTTCTTTTGCTTTTGAAAATGCTAGCCCTCTCCGGTTTTCCAAAGGGATAGCGTGTAAAAAGCAATGTGTCGTCTAAAAGATGCGGGTTTTCCTCGATTTCTTCCGTGTTGATCGATGACGGTAAAGCAACTGGGGGAGACCAAGTCTTTCCATTCCAATTGGAAATATAGAGATCTCTGGAGATTCCAATTTTTCCGTTCTCCAATTCAACTTCTACGGCTCCGTCTCTATTCGAAGAAATGAGAAATGTTTTTCCATCCCGAGAAACAAAAGGAGACTGATCATCGTATTCTGAGTTTACTTCTTTAACTTCACTTGGTACTGCCCAAATTCCATCCTCTCCTAATTGGCTTACATAAATGTTCGTATAACTTTTCTCTGACTTTTTAGAGTAGAAATACATAGTTTTCCCATCTCGAGTCAAACTAGGTGCAAATTCTTGGAGTCGGCTGTTGATAGCGCCAGGAACAGGTTCAACTAATGGTTCTAAGTCTGTGGATTGAGCTCCTAGACCAATTGCTAATATGAAACTAAACCAACGAAAACCTTTGTGAACCATCTTAAGCTCCTAGGAAGAGGCAGAATTTCTGGTTCTTTTTACACCCGCAAATAGCTTTGGAGAGCCTCGGGAATGGTAAAATTTCCATCGCTAGTTTGGTAGTTTTCTATGACAGCCGCTAAGGTTCTACCTAGAGCTAAACCACTACCATTCAGCGTGTGAACCAGAAGGTTTTTCCCTTCCTTGCTTTTGTATCGAATTTTTCCTCTTCTTGCTTGATAGTCCTTGAAATTAGAAACGCTCGATATCTCCATAAATCGGTTCAAACCAGGCATCCAAACTTCCAGATCGTATGTTTTAGAAGAATTGCCCGAAATGTCTCTGCTACAGAGCAAAAGAACTCGGTAAGGCAGACCTAGAGTTTGCAAAATCGATTCCGCGTCCTTCAGCATTTTTTCATGCTGAGCTTCAGAGTCTTCAGGGGCACAGAACTTGACCAATTCTACTTTTTGGAATTGATGCACCCGAACCAATCCTCTTGTGTCTTTTCCGTAACTCCCTGCCTCTCTTCGAAAGCAAGAGGTATGAGCACA
>JAIXRB010000201.1 GCA_027485405.1 Leptospiraceae bacterium
AGAACCAAAATCCCTAGAACTAGGGAACTGATGATTAACAAAACTATTTTCATTTTCTAACTCCTTGGTTCTTATCTTACAGGAAACTGAGCAATCTCATTTGACAAATCTTGCTTTTTTGCAAAAGCAATTCAGTTTTTAAAAGGATTGAATTCTAATTTCATTTTGAGAAGACCACTGGGATTAAAATATCCGTTTCATAAACGCTAGGTGAGAGGAAAGGGGGAAACTTTTTATAGATCTCAATTACCGGTTTGTTGCTGATCTGCAAATTTCGATCCTTCAATAGAGATCTGTAGACAAGAGGATAGAATTCCTCAAGTCCTGAGAATGGACCAGAAAAAGGGAACTGGACATAATCGTCTGTAGCCTTCGCCAGATTCAATCCCGCGGGAAGTTTTTTAGGAATGGCATTGCCCTCTTCGACAATGATTCCCAAATCAAACCGCTGGGACTGTACAGAGGCAATGTCAGGGTCATCGTACCAAATACCTACTAACCTAGATTCTTTGTGGAAAAGCTTAGCCTGCAATCCCCAATCCATAATTCTTCTCCAAGCTTTTCCCGATTTCTCCCAAGGTCCCGTATAACGATAATATAAATATTGAAATTGCACTTGGATTCTTTGTCTGGATTCAATCCACTTGGTAATTTGATTTTTAGAATCTGAACTGAAAGAACCTTTAAAGTCTTTATTCAGATCATTCGTTTCCATATCCTCTAGAGAAAAAGGTGATTTGGATTTTCGAAATTCGGAAGGACTCATTCGAAACTTGGATTTAAAAGAACGGGTAAAACTCTCTTGGTTATCAAATCCAACCTCAAAAGCAATATCTCCTATTGCTTGTTTTGTGTATTTGAGTAAGTATGCTCCTTTCTCTAGTTTTATTTTTTCAAAATAAGCACGTGGAGAAAGCCCAGTCATGGATTGAAACAATCTATGGAAATGAAACGGAGATAAAAAAGATGCTTTGGCAACCTGAGCTAGAGTCACTTTCTCTTGAAGGTGACTCTCTAAAAATTTCTGTGCTAGAAAGATTTTATCTCGGAGGTCTTGCTTCATACCGCTTACTCTGATTTCTAAATTTTATCCCTAATAGAAAAGATAAAAACCCGATTTCGGCGAAGAATTCGTTTACTTTTCGATACAATTGAAACACTGTGCAACACATGAAACATTGGATTACAATCGCCGTTCGCTCTTTGATGGGAGCCCTATTTCTCTTTGGCTCAGTTGCTTATTTTGCCCAGCTCGTTCCTGAACCAGAATTGACTGGAAATATGAAAGTATTCAACGAAGGATTGAAAGCATCTCAGTACTTAATGCCGTTGGCAAAAGCAATTGAGTTGGTTGCTGGCATTGCCCTCTTGACAGGACAGTTTGTACCTTTGGCAATTCTTCTCTTGTCTCCTATCATTGTGAATGTTTTCTTCATTCACACTTTTTTAGATACAACCAATTTTGCCGTTGGTTTGGTGTTAGTCATAATCAATTCATATCTAGGTTATGTGCATTGGGATCGATTCAAGGAAATCTTTCGAAGAAAATAGAACCTTTCGGTAAGTGTAAAGAGACTTGGGTAGCGCGGCTAGAATTTGACAAAAGCAGTTCAACTACCTGACCCTTTTTTACAAATACAATGGCATTCTGTTTGTATTTTTTTCCCAATTGTATAGCAAAGTCACGTGAAATCCCAACAACAAAGAATCTTTCTTAGGCAGGCCATCGACAATGTATACCGCGTTCTGGTAGGCTTCGAGGTGGCTTGAGTCCATGGTTGACTCTTAGACCTTCCCACGGAAAATGCCTACCTCTTTTTTTAATGTCTATATTAGACTACTCAGGTATCTCCAGCCCTATTTGGAAGAGGTTTTGAGCAAAAAAATGCTATTCATTGGGGGGCCAAGGCAAGTGGGCAAAACTACTTTGGCATTGCAGTTTTTAAAACCCTCTACTATCAAAAATCCTGCTTACTTGAACTGGGATCGCAATTCTGATAAGGTTCTTATACTGAAAGATAAATTTCCTTTGGAACAAAGTAAAACTATTGTTTTAGATGAAATTCATAAATTTTCCAAATGGCGGAATCTAGTCAAAGGATTGTACGACAAACACCATGAAGACAATCGATTTATCGTAACGGGGTCCGAAAGATTAGACACCTTTCGAAAAGGTGGGGATTACTTATTGGGTAGGTTTCGTTATTTTCGATTGCACCCTTTTTCTTTGACCGAATTAAACAAGAACCCGAGTAAATCTGATTTAGAAGCATTATTAAAATTTGGAGGTTTTCCAGAACCTTTATTTGCGCAAAATGAATCAGAGCATCGCATTTGGCAAAACGATCGAATGGTTAAAGTAGCCTCCGAAGATATTCGTGATTTAGAAACAATTAAAGATATTTCTTCACTTCTCCTTCTTGCAGAAAGTTTGCCTAACCGAGTAGGGTCTCCTCTTTCTTTAAAAAACCTAAGTGAAGTTTTGATGGTCTCTCAACCAACAGTTGATCGATGGGTCGAAGCACTGTCAGCTTTATACTATTGTTATTCTATACTTCCTTTTGGTTCGCCCAAAATCCGAGCTGTAAAAAAACTAAAGAAGCTTTATCTTTGGGATTGGTCCCAAGTAGAGGAAATTGGGTTTCGTTTTGAAAATTTAGTGGCAAGCCATCTGTTGAAATATTGTCATTTTATAACAGATACACAAGGATATCAGATGGAATTGCGATACCTTCGGGATACCGATGGTAGAGAAATTGACTTTGTTGTTTTAAAAAATAAAAAACCCATTTTTGCCGTTGAATGTAAGTCAGGAGAGAAATCGTTAAGCAAACATATTGAATATTTTAAAAATAGAACCTCAATTCCAGAGTTTTACCAAGTTCATATGGGATCTAAAGATTTCGGATCAAATACTTCTGGCCGAGTGCTCCCCTTCCCCAAATTTTGCAAAGAGCTCGTGTTAGTTTAAGGCGGGTTGGACTATGGAATATCAGTTTCTTTAGTTAAATTATATGCAGATATTTCCAAAGGATTCAAAAATTCTTCTATCAGAATGTCTCCTGGGTGAAAATTTATAAATCTCTCTTTTTTCATAGTAATTCCTTTTTTAATGATAATCTACAATTTCGACATCAATCCCATCACCCTCGCGAAATCCAAGCATATCCTCCATTGTAGCCTAATTTCTCTTGGAGCAATCGATTCTGAAGAGAAATTTTATTCTATCGTATCGCAATTTTCGGAAAAAAGTCTTCCGAATTTCTACATTTTAGATGTTATTCTAAAACCATGAAACCTAAAAAGATTGGAATCACTGGCTCTCGCAAAGGGCTAACCGATTCACAAAGAGAAAAATTTCTCAAATCACTTGCTGAATTTAGTAATGTAGAAATCCATCATGGGGATTGCGTTGGTGTTGATGAAGGAATCCACAAAATTCTTTTCGCAGAAAAAGGAGAAAATCCCAAAGTCATCCAAATTACAATTCACCCTCCGTCTGACAACAAACAAAGGGCTTTTTGCGAAACTGCTTCCTCCAAAGATTCTATCTTAGTCCACAGCTTGGCGACAGAAGACTATCTGACACGAAACCAGTCAATCGTGGACCATTGCGAAGAACTCTGGGCGTTTCCGGATGGTCCGGAAAAGCTAAGATCGGGAACTTGGGCAACCATTCGCTATGCGAAAAAGGTCGGCAAACCAGTGCGGATTTTCTAATGTGTTATTTTTCTCTGATCATTTTAGTTTTCTGAATCAGCTCTGCAATAAGCTGACTTCCCTAGAATTAGTTCCCACTTAATTTTAGAAAAATATGTGATTTATCGAATATTATATCTTCGTATTTTTTCTATTTGGTTTTCAATCTGGAACATTAAATTCCGATAACCAGAATCTCTACCAATAGATTCTGGTAAGCTATGGTTGGGTTACTCTTTTCCCCTTGACAGCTACCAGGAAAGATTCATTCTTTGGACATGGCACTTGCCCTGGCAAAACCTGACTTTGACCTGACTCAAATCATCAATGGAGACCCTGTGATGGCACCTAGTCCCTTTGGTTACCACCAATCGATCCTTGGGAAATTGTATTTTCTCCTCAATTTGTATCTGGAAAAGAACAAACAGGGAGAGGTTTTGCTATCTCCACTAGATGTTATTCTGGAGGAAGGCTTGAATGTCGTTCAACCCGACCTTATCTATATCAAAAAAGAAAACATGTCGATTTTCCATAAAGACGGACATATCAAGGGAGTACCCGATCTATTGATTGAAATCGTGTCGCCTGGTTCTGTTTCGCGAGACACTGTGGAGAAGTTTCAAATTTATGAAAAGTATGGCGTATCGGAGTATTGGATTGTTTTCCCCGAACAAAAAGTTGTCGAAGTCTTTGAATTAAAAAGCGGAAAGTATCATCTTTTCTGCAGTACGGAAAACACAAAAGGAATTCTTAGTTCCAAGTTACTCCCAGAGTTCCAAATCAATATCGAAACTCTGTTCATCTAAATACTCAATACCTAAATTCGGAAATTCTATCTATTGCCAATTGAGAAATAAATAAAGCCAATCTCTTTCATGTAATTTGGCTTGTACTGGTTTCTGCCATCGAAGACCAAAGGAGACTTAAGCAACCCTCTAATCTTTTCAAAGTCAGGTTCTCTGAATTCTCTCCATTCTGTCAGAAGAAGGAGAGCATCCGCTCCTTTGAGCGCCGAATAAGCATCTGGCATATATTCGATTTTGTCACCAAAGTAGTATTTTGCAGTCTCTGCCGCGGCAGGATCGAAGGCTTGGATCTTTGCTCCATTTTTTTGTAGCTCGAGAAGCAAAGGGATAGATGGAGCTTCTCGCATATCGTCTGTTCCAGGCTTAAACGAAAGACCCCAAACACCGAATGTTTTTCCTTTCATATCCTGAGATTTGTAATACTCAAAGATTTTGTCCGTTAGTCTTGTCTTTTGCTTTTCATTCACTTCTTCTACAGAATAGATGATTTGCATAGGAGCTTTGTATTCTTCGGCAGTGCGCAATAGAGCGCGCACGTCTTTTGGAAAGCAAGAACCACCATACCCAATCCCCGCATATAAAAATTGTCTTCCGATGCGAGAGTCAGTTCCCATTCCTTTTCTTACATCCTCAAAGTTTGCTCCAACGGCATCACAGAGATTTGCAATCTCGTTCACAAACGAGATTTTCGTAGCAAGAAAGGCATTGCAGGCGTATTTTGTTAGTTCTGCAGATCGAATGCCCATGGTTAGTATTGGATTTCCATTCAGAACAAAAGGGGAATAGAGTTCTGCCATTTTCTTTGCGGCTTTTTCAGAATCGGCTCCGATCACCACTCGTTCGGGTCGCATAAAATCGTCGATTGCCGCGCCTTCTTTCAAGAATTCAGGGTTCGACACAACATCAAATGGATGTTTTGTGAATTTCTGTACAATTGCTTTTACTTGATCAGCGGTTCCGACCGGAACGGTTGACTTATCAACTATAATCTTGTAGCCGTTCATTGCCTTGCCAACTTCTTCGGCAACGCCAAAAACAAATCGCAAGTCCGCAGAACCGTTGTCTGAAGTTGGTGTACCAACAGCAATGAAAATGAATTCGGAGGCTTCCACACCTTGTTGCAAGGAAGTAGAAAAATGCAACCTGCCTTCTTTGTGGTTTCTTTCGACCAATTCAGAAAGCCCTGGTTCGTAGATGGGGATAATCCCTTTCTTTAGGTTCTCAATTTTCTTTTCATCTTTGTCAATGCAAATGACGTTGTTTCCATATTCAGCAAAACAAGTCCCTGCCACAAGACCCACATACCCAGTCCCAACTACGCATACTTTCATATGGAAACCAGGATAGAGAAAAATGGTCGGCTGGAAACTTCTTTTTATTCCAGAAATCGCCCAGAAACGGGCAGATACAACCTACCTACGGCTTTTGGCAAAGAAACTCGATCCACTTCAAAGCCCAAATAGGATTCGCTCCAAAAAAGGGAACCTTCCGTATGCGCCTCTCCTTTGTGAATAGAAAGACCGATGGTGAACTTACCCGAATTGAGAAGGACAGGAAAGGCAAAAGAAAACCGACAAGCTTCGCCTACTTCAATGGATTTATTCTTAATTCCCAAATGATACGAATTAGTTCCAAATAACCTGTTTCCAAATGCATCATCTATATGAAAACCTATCGTCAATTGATCCACTTTCTCCAAGGATCGAAATCCAATTTCAAGTTCCACAATGTCCTGGGTAGCTAGCAGTGTAGGAATAGGATGCCCATTCTTTGTAAAGCGAACTTGCAATTCCGATATTTTTGTCTGCGGGGGACCGGATAGGTTACCAGGATTGTTTGTCGGCAAAGATAGGAGTTGCATGTAAGTTTCGATTCCTTGTTTGGTATCTCCTTCAAATACAACACTGCCTTTTTCTAGAACCAAGATCTTCGGGCAGAATGCAGTCACTTGGCTTAAGTCGTGGCTTACCAAAAGTAGGGAAGACCCTTTGTCCAGAAAGTCTTTCAACCGCTTTAAACAGTTTTGTTGAAACCTGGCATCTCCCACTGACAAAGCTTCGTCTATGATTAAGATATCTGGTCGCTTAGCTGTAGCTAAACTAAATCCCAATCTCATTTGCATTCCAGAGGAATATTCTTTCATAGGGACTTTTGCAAATTCATCTAACTCCGCAAAGGAAAAGATTTCATCTTTCAACTCATTGAGTTCCTTTGGAGTGTAGCCCCAAACCAATCCGTTGTAAAAAACATTTTCCTCTCCTGAAAGCTCAGGATTGAATCCTACACCTAACTCAAGGAGGGCTCGTAAACTACCTTTTTTTACAATGCTCCCAGACTCTGGGTGCAAAACTCCAGCTATTGTCTTCAAAAGAGTGGATTTTCCGGCTCCATTTCGCCCAATGATTCCCAGAGCCTCGCCCGATTTTAAAGTGAAGGATACATCTTTCGTTGCGATAAACTTTTTATCCACTCCCAAATGCCCAAAGCTCAACCCACACAATAGTCGTTTCCAAGGAGTGGTAAAGCCCGAATAGGCTTTTGTTAGCTTTTGAACTTCGAGTAGATTCATTTAGAGGTGATCAGCTATCACTGTATGCAATTTCCAGCGAGAGAGAAGAAAAACCGCAATGAACACAAACAAAAATGGAAAGAAACCTACCCAAGCAAACTGGGGCTCAAATTGATTTAGAAATAAATACCGAAAGATATCCAAAGGAATTGTAAACGGATTCATTTCGTTCCAAGTTTTTAGAATGCCTTTTGGATAATAAAGGACAGGCACTGCCCAAAACAGCAAACTGGACAACAAGCGAACCAAAGGTGAAATATCTTTCAAAAGGACATTGAGTCGAGAAAGATAGTGCAAAAGAAGAAGCAAATACAATCCAACTAAGGCTAGCCAAACAAAACCTACCCCAATGGAGAACAAATTGCACTTTTCTTTCCAAACCAACAATATACAGACTGGGAAGAAGGTCACAAATGCATGGATCAAATACTGAATGTATGGAATCCACAAAAACAAATCGGCTCCTAACGTACTTCTTTTCAACAAACTCCGATTGTCTGTTAGTATTGCCGTACCCCTGACTAAAAGCTCTTGGAGGGGAATCCAAAACAAAAGCCCGCTTAAGAGATAAGCTGTATAGTCCGACTCAGAGCCAATGTCTCTCCATTGGAAAACCAAGAATACAACTGAATACAATGAGATCAGGGTTAAATTCTGGAGGAGCATCCACGAAATCCCTAAAAAAGAACCTGCATATTGCAAAGCATAGTCCCTTCGAACCAAAGCCCAAAGGAGTGTGATACGTTCCATGCTTATAGTTTCGGCAAAGTATCATAATGACCTGGAATACAATTCTCGAGAGACATAATTAGCAACTCCTTCAAAGAAGTGGGCAAAGCACCCCCAGCCTATCCTTATGGAAATATGATACGGATCGAAGATCCCAAAGACAGCCGAGTCTCTCCTTTTTGTTTGATCAAACACAAAGAGGATGTGAGTCAATACTTTCTTTGTGACCATGAAAAGACAGTTGTTAGACTGCTGGAATCATCTTGGGTTGTGAAAAGTATATTCGGAACAGAGCATTACTTACAAAAGCACTCGGACAAAATCAAAAATAAGGGAGTATCTGAAGAACAAATTTTCTTTGCCGAAGAAAGTGTCTTTCTAGAAACCATTGGTTTTTCGATGCATCGGGGTTTTATAGCCTTAGGAGTGATACCGGAAAATAAAAGCTTAGATGATTTAAAATCTCCAATTGTGATTTGTTCCGAGCTAGCTGATGCGGAGAACCTTGGTTCTATTTTACGAACAGCTTCAGCATTTGGCATAAAAGACATTTTAGTCGATGAGAAAACAACTTCACCTTACTTAAGACGCTCCGTGAGAGTATCCATGGGAAACTTGTTTTACCAAAGAATCCGTAGAACAGAAAGTCTTTTATCCGACCTAAAAGAGTTAAAACAAAAGGGCATTTGTCTCGTTGGCTTAAGCCTCCCAGATCCTAGATTTACAGCAAAACATAAGACCTTACCCGACTTTCAATTTCCTAAAAAATTTGCCCTTCTTTTAGGGAACGAAGCGAATGGGTTAGCAGACTCTATTAAATCTGAATGCGAAATCCTGGTTTCAATTCCTATGGCCTTGGAAGTCGATTCTTTGAATGTTTCGCATTCTCTAGCAAGTTTACTTGGTTTTCGACTTTCTGGGACACCTAAGAAAATGGACTGAAAGGCTAAGGTTTCTTAAAGATTCCGTATTGACCAATCGTCCAGTCTTACCATCCTAACCAGAATAGGCAGGCAAACATGAGCGACAATCAATACGAATTCTCCCCCGAACAAAACTCCATCCTTCTCGATTTGGCAAACAAAATGAAATATGTTGCATACTTTGAACTAGCACTTGGAGTCGTTTATCTTATCACAGTAGCTAGTGGTATGTTTCAAAACCTCGGAAGTGGACTTGTTCAAATTGTCCTGGGTTATTTAACTTTAAACGCTTCTAAATTCTTTTTACAAATTGTCCAAACGGAAGGAAATGATATTTCCCATCTAATGAGTGCTATGCTAGAACTCAAAAAACTCTATGCAATTCAGTTTTGGATGAATGTCGCATTGATTGTCATTGTTGTGGTAGGAGCCATTGTCGGCGTAGCATACTTAGCTAAGTAGTTTTTCCGATTTAGCGAAGAGATCTATTTTAGGTCTCTTCGTTTTTCGATTCTTTAAGCCAGGTTTCTTTCCAAGCTAGGTGATTTAAGAACCACTCTTGGCGAATCTGGCGCTTTTGGTACGCGGCTTCCTTTAGGCATTCTGCCAATTGTTCCAATTCCAAGACTTTGTCTTTTAGTAGGTTCAAGCGAAAGGCAGGGTCCATATTTCTTGTTTCGGCAAAGCCACAAAGGAAATCCTTGCTTTTTCCCTTCCCTTTGAAACTTTCTAAGCATGAGCATCTCCTTCCCAGATTGGGAATCTATACCACCCGAGTTTCAAATCCCTGAGGTCCAAAACCACAAATACTTAAAGAATGGACAACTCCTTGATTGGAAAGGAGATAGGGAACCTGTATTCTCTCCCGTTTACGTAAGGGAAGCTGGAGAAGCGAAACCTAAGCTACTAGGTTCTGTCCCGAGCTTTACGGAAGCTGAGGCATTGGATTCTTTGGAGAGTGCCTTTATCGCTTACGAAAAAGGACCATGGCCCAAAATGACCGTCAGCGAACGGATCAAAGCTGTCCAGAATTTTGCCCTTCAAATGAAAGAGAAACGAGATATTATAGTCAAATTATTAGTTTGGGAAATTGGTAAATCCTTAAAAGACAGCGAAAAAGAATTTGATCGAACCATTGACTACATAGACGACACGATCAGTGCATTGAAAGACCAAGACAGAGGAGCATCTCGGTTTGTTTTCGAAAAGGGAATCATCGCCCAAATCAAACGAGCGCCTTTGGGTGTGGTTCTATGCATGGGCCCATTCAATTATCCGTTAAACGAAACATTTTGTACTTTGATCCCGGCATTGATTATGGGCAATACTGTTCTTCTGAAACCTGCAAAATTCGGCGTTCTACTCCTTGAACCCTTACTCCCTTGTTTTCAAAAGGCATTTCCACCTGGAGTTGTAAATACGCTGTATGGACAGGGCTCAAAACTAGTTCCTCCTTTGATGCGAACCGGGAAAATCAATGTATTGGCTTTTATCGGTTCCAGTAGAACAGTCAATCAAATCACAAAGGAACATCCAAAGCCCAACCGACTTAGATCCATCTTGGGTTTGAACGCAAAGAACCCAGGCATTATCTTGGAAGACGCCGACTTTAACGACTCCATTTCCGAAATGGTCTCTGGAGCTCTTTCGTTTAACGGACAAAGATGCACAGCTCTCAAGATCTTTTTTGTTCCTGAAAGCAGAGCAACAGAGTTTGTTCAGGCTTTTTGCACGGAACTTAAAAAATGGAAGGCTGGGATGCCTTGGGAGAAGGATGTTCAGTTAACACCTTTGCCCGAAACTGGAAAAATAGATTGGTTACTTGAGATTTTAAAAGATGCCACAACCCTTGGAGCAAAGATCCAGAATGAAGGAGGTGGAGAGTCTACGTTTAGCTTTATGCACCCGGCTATCTTGTTTCCTGTTTCACCTAAGATGCGCATTTACCATGAAGAGCAGTTTGGACCCTTGGTACCGATCGTTCCTTACAAAGACATCCAAGAGGTCTTTCGCTATTTGGAAGACTCAGATATGGGACAACAAGCCAGCATATTCGGGAAAAATGCAAAGACCATTGGTGAGTTGATTGATACCTTGGTGAACCAGGTCTCTCGGATCAACTTAAACGCCCAGTGCCAAAGGGGACCAGACACATTCCCTTTTACCGGAAGAAAAGACTCCGCAGAAGGAACTCTGTCTGTCATCGACGCCTTACGTTCGTTTTCTATTCGATCCTTAGTTGCTACAAAAGACCAGGAGAATCAGAAGGAATTGATCAGAAGCATATTAACAGAAAAAACATCTAAGTTTTTGAATACAGATTTTATACTTTAGGAACAACAAATGATTCATATTTTTTTACACAACGTCGCGGGCAGATCATTGGCTCTTAGCCACAAAGTAACCGAATCAGTACTAAACGGAACAAGTCTTCTGGTCAAGGGAACTCTTACAGGAACAAGCACAGGTCTACAGTTACTTTCGAAAGCATTTTTTTACAAGCCTGAGTGGCGCGAAGCCCTAGAGCATGCAGGGATCAAAGTAAATGATTCAAGCTTTCATACCGATGAAGCATTCCAGAAAGCAATCCATGCTACCAATCTAGCCTTTGAAAAGGCTCAATTTTCAGTGAAAGCCGTAACAAAGGAAACAGATGACCTAATATTCGATAATCGCATTATAAGTAGCATTTTAGGTAGCTCCCATGATCAAAAATTTAAGTTAACTAAGATCAAAATGAGTTTTAGAGACATTGGGAAAGACATCTCTCTCGAAGAAGCTCTAGAAGGTTTTCAAAAATCAGGTAAAAAGAAGGCAATCCTCTTTATGCCTGGGCTTCTCACCGATGAGACAGTTTGGCTCGAGGGATTTGTGCCTTACAAGAAACGAAAGATCAGAACCAAAGGACTATCCACTGAACTGCAAAAACTGGATTACTATCCATTTTATGTTCGTTACAACCACGGGCTACCCATCCATGAAAACGGACGGGCATTTGCTCTCTTTTTTGAAGAACTGCACAAAGCTTCTCCAAACTTGGAGCTCAACTACCTAGCCTATTCCCTTGGCTGTTTGGTGTTTCGAAGTGCTCTCTACTATGGGAAGGAGCAAAATTTAGGTTGGGTAAAGAAAGTTAAAAAAGTAGTGTTTATCTCAAGTCCCAACCGAGGTTCTTATTTAGAAAAGATTGGCTTTTGGCTCGGAAACATTCTCGAAAAGAGTCCAAGCATAGCTTTAAAGATCCTTGGGATGTTGGGTAATTTGAGAAGCGATGCAATCAAAGATCTTTCGTTTGGGCTTATCCGAAACGAACCAAAAGATTTTTGGTCACCTATCACTAGATATTTCAAAGACACATACCACAATGAATTGGATGATGTGGATGTATACGAAGCTTATTCTCTCATCGATGGAATTGAAAACCCAATCCAAAACTTCTTAGGAGATGGCATTGTAGAAAAACAAAGCCTTCGTTATCTAACGGACAAAGTTTTTGTGAAAAAAGAAAACTCCAAGCTCAGAACTTTAGAAATTGTTAAGGCAAACCACTTTTCCATTTTACAAAAGAAAGAATTGTTCCTTTGGATCAATGAAATCTATGAAGACAAAACTTCGACATGAGCCCGAACAGAATCTGCTAAAGCTCCAAAGTCATAGCCTCCTTCCAAAAAAGAGATAAGTCGTCCGTTTGAAAATTGTTCAGCGAGTCTCTTGATTCGAACTGAAAATCTTTCAAAGTCTCGCGTTTCTAAATTCATTCCACCCAATGGATCACGAATGTGCGCATCAAAACCTGCGGAAACCAAAATGAATTCTGGCTGATAAAACTCCATTTCTCTTTCAAACAAGTTCCAAGCCTTTTCATACTCAAAGGATCCACTTCCTCTGGGCAACGGAACATTTAACGTAGAACCGAGTCCAGCACCTTCTCCTTTTTCTTCGGCGGCACCAGATCCGGGATAAAACGGGTATTGGTGAAACGATGTAAAATACACAGACCCGTCCGCATAGAAGTGGTTTTGTGTTCCGTTTCCGTGGTGAACATCCCAGTCCAAGATGCAGATTTTGTGTATACCCTTGGTTTGTAAATATCTAGCAGTCACTGCGATATGGTTGAAAAGACAAAAACCCATTGCATAGTTTTCTTCGGCATGGTGACCAGGAGGACGCACCAGAGCAAAACCATTCTTAGCCTGATCAGAAAGAATTTGGTCAGCGAGAAATAGCCCTGCCCCACTTGCCAACCGCGCGGCGAGACTTGAGTCGGATGAGAAAGGGGTGTCCCCATCTAAGTATCCATAGGAATGTTTGATACAGTGTTCTTCAATGTTATCGATATGCTCTAATGTGTGAACTCTTTTGAGATCGAAATGACTTGCAGGTGAAAAGTCTTGGCATATTTCTAATTTTGAACTCGAAAGTTTGGTTAAGGCTTCCAATGCTGACTCCAAACGACCGCTAGTTTCAGGGTGTCCAAGCCCAGTGTCATGCTTTAAGAATTCGTTTCGATATGCGATTGCAGTCTGTTTCATTGCAAAAAAAATCTAGTGAAAGACCATAACTCTTTCTACGAAAATAAACAATTCGAGAAGCTCCAGAATGATTTTATCAACTGACCCAGATAAGGTAGCAAGCTCTTCGGCGGAAAGTTGTTTGTCAGCTAAAGCTTGAGAAAGACTGCCTAGAAAATGTTTCATTTTTTCTGAGAGTGATCCATTGAAGATGTCTCTAAAGTTCTGTGCTTTTATTACATACTCTGGTCGCATTGCCCCGTTGATTTCCCAGGTGAGATCGGATGGAAATTGCAAAGTAGTATAGAAATAATCGTTTTGCTTTGTAATTCGAATGGCGCTTTCATTGGGAGAGAAATCCACTTTTTTAAGCAGTAAAGAATAAAGTAAAATGGATTCAATAGAGTTTGAGAGCTCCTTTTTTTCAGATCCAGTAACTTTTTTATCACCACCTAATTTAGTCAAATACAAATCACCTAATGTTTTGTAAGCTGTCGTAAGTTCCTGGATTCGGTCTTTGAAATTTTCTTTTATTAAATAAAACTCAGGGAACCTTCCGTATCCTTTAAAAGTTAAATCTTTGGTCAGGTTGATCATAGTATAGCCTACTATTGTAACAGACTTGAAAATATGGTCAACCAATGAAATCCACTTTTCCAGAAACGACAGTTTTGGAAACCTACACCAATGCTCAGAATTCATCTTTGGATAGTTTTCATTTTGGTACATTTTGCCTGCCAAAGCCCTCAAAAACCAGAGACTCATCGGTCAAGTGATGCTTCGTCTTTTCTCGAAGGGCTCTATATCAACCAAAAATCCGTCTCGAATCCCACTACTTGGAAACCACTTTTGGATCGCATGCAAAATGTCGGAATGAACCTGGTTGTGATCGATGCCCAACCAAAGTCTCCCGCCAAAGAAACCCTAGATGATTTGAAGTCCAAAGGATTTTGGACTGTGGCACGGATCGTCAACTTTGATGGTGGTTTGAAGGTCATTGCCCCCGATCCCGGTCGGTTGGCATCCATTCAATCAGCTATCCGCGCCGCATGCCAGGCTGGTTTCCAAGAAATCCAATTGGACTACATTCGTTATGCGGATGGAGGCACTGACTTTACTCTCTCTTATGAAAAAAGGTATGAGAACATTTTAGCCGTTATCCAGGGCCATAAAGAAAAATCAAAGCCAGATTGTAGGAGCGAAATAAAATGGAGCGCTGACATCTTTGGTCGTGTTCCTTTTATTGAAAACGATGCCATTGGGCAAAAAGTTGAACCGTTTAGCAAAGAACTAGATGCTCTATACCCAATGCTCTACCCATCTCATTTTTATGGTATCACAGCTAGAGTCGCAGATCCTTACACAACTATCAAAGAAGGAATCCAGCGAACAAAAGCAAGAAGTGAATCCAAAACTCGAGCCCTAGCTTGGGTGCAAGGATTCAAAATGCATATTGGACCATCTGGGCTAAGTTACCAAGACTACATCAAAGTGCAGATGCTAGGTGCATTTGATGCAAAAGGAGATGGTTTTGTTGTTTGGAATGCAGGCAACGACTACGAAGACAGCTTTTCTGCTTATGAAGATTACAGAAAAGAAAAGGCTTCGCGTCCCTAACCTATTCTTTTCAAATGTTTTTCAATTCGCGGATATGTTTGAGAGGCTCTAATTGGGCTTCTTTCTCAAAGGGTTTTGCTTCTGCATAGTTTCCCCAAGGAAGATAGATCTTATGAATGCCGAGGCTAACCAATTCTTTGACTCGAAGTCCAATTTGTCCCACTGATCGGATTTCTCCAGACAACCCGACTTCCCCAAACATAGCAATTCTACCCGAAAAAGCTTTGTCACGGTACGACGAAGAAATAGCTCCAGCGATAGCAAGGTCTAAGCTCGGTTCGTCGATTTCTAATCCCCCAGCTAGATTGCTGAAGATGTCGGATGCGCCCAAGGGATAATCCAAGTATTTTTCCATAACGGCAGAGAGTAGAATGACCCTTCTCGTATCCAGGCCTTCTGCCATTCGACGAGCTTGACCAAAGGAGGACTTGGTTACAAGAGCCTGCACTTCCACACTGATAGCCCTGGATCCTTCCATCACACTAGAGAGCACTGAACCTGATCGTTCTGCCATTTCTTGCGATAGAAACAAGGAATTTCGATCTGTTACTTGTTTTAACCCATTGGAAACCATTTCCAAAACGGCAGTATCGCCCACAGCGCCAAACCGATTTTTAACGGCTCTTAGCAATCGATAGTAGTTCAGTCTATCGCCTTCAAAGTACAGCACAGTGTCTACCAAATGCTCCAAAACCTTTGGCCCTGCAATGGAACCTTCCTTGGTAATATGCCCAATGAGAAAAATAGGGATTCCCGTTCGTTTGGCTGTTTCCAAAAACACTTGTGTGCATTCTCTCAGTTGGGTAATAGTGCCGGCCTGGTTTTCTAAACTCTGTTTAATGACAGTTTGGATAGAATCGATAAACACAACCTTCGGCTGGATATCTTCGATCATTCGAGCAATGTTCTCAGCATACAATTCAGAGGAGAGAAGTACGTTTTCCTGGAAAACCCCCATTCTCTTAGCTCTGAGACCAATTTGAACGGCAGACTCTTCCCCCGAAATATAAAGCACTTTGCCTGACTTTGCCAATTGGCGAGTGAGTTCTAAAACCAAAGTAGATTTTCCTACACCAGGTTCTCCTCCTAACAACACCAGACTTCCTGGGACAATTCCGCCCCCAAAGACAATGTCTAGTTCCGAGAATCCAGTAGAGATTCGTTCCCATTGGGATTCCTGCACCAGATGAATGGGAATCGGGTCTGAATAGGTCTTGGTTCTGGAAGGAACCCCTTGTTTACTCGCTTCAAATCGCCCTGTAGGAGAATCTGGGATTTGCTGGATGGTGTTCCAAGCATGGCATGTAGAGCACTTCCCTGCCCAACGAAAAAAAGTAGCCTGACACGAAGAGCAAAAGTAAGTCGGTGTTTTTTTACTCACGATTCTAATGCTCGAAAAGGTTTTGGATTTCTAGAAGATCAAGCTCTACTATAGTTTCCAAAAACTGAAACGCCTTTGTCGCCATTTCGATTCGGTTTTCTCTGTGCAACATCTCGGTTAGAATGTTTTCAATGGAAATCAAAAACCTGACATCACCTGAGGCATACTCCAACTGATCTTTGGTTAGAATCTTTTTTCCCCAATCGGATGACTGATTTTTTTTGTCTATGTTTTCTTCAAAGAATTCACGGATCAATTCCTTTAATCCATGTTTATCTGTATAGGTTCGAACTAGCTTGCTTGCAATTTTTGTACAGAAAACATTTTTTACTTTGATTCCAAGTCTTGCCCTAAGAAAGGTCATATCCATTCGAGCAAAGTGGAAAATCTTTTGAATCTCCGTTTCTTCGAAAAGTTTTTGAAGCAATTTAGCTTCTGTTTGGCCCTGTAAAATTTGAACTAAGGCAACTTTGTTTTTGGAATCACAAATCTGGACGACGCAGAGGCGGTCACGGCGTGGATTCAGACCCATCATTTCACAATCGACGGAAAGTCGGTCGTCCTTGCGAAAGGCATCAAAAAATTCTTCGCTTAAGTCCGACTGGAATACGACTGGTTTTATGGTTGAACGTTTTTGGGTCATACAGACTCCTATGGAAAGACCCCTTAGGCAGTTTTCAAATAGAATTTCCGAATGCAGATCCATTACCGAGTTTACGAAGAACAGTTCCAATCCGGTTTCGCCACAGTGAAGCCAGGGATTCATCTTTCCCAATGCCGTAAGTTTGAAATCCAGCTTCAATCCGCGGCTCACGGCAAGTTTTCAGAGGTCATATCCTCAAAACTACTCTGGAAAGAGCCCACAAGACCTGAGGTTGGCTTTGCTCTGGTCAAAATGGAGATCCCTATCGCCATCCCAATCGAAGGGAGAGGCTTTCAAGTTTTTCAACATGGTTACCAATCTTGGTCTGTTTCCCGACGAAGAACTTCTCTGGATGTGGACGTTTCCCCTCGGCTAAAGTTTCTACAATACTCCCAGGAAAACATCTACTCGAAGCACCAGGGTAAAATGGGGGTCTTTTTATCAGAATATTTTACCATCCTGTATTCAAATGAGATGGGCAAAGGTTTTCTAGTTGGATCTAAGGACCGTGGAAACTTTGGTGTAAAGTTTGAAGCGTCTCTTAGCCCAGACGGCGAGATTCAAAAGATAACGGCTGTCTTCGATATCCATTGCATTCCTGACTTAAGGACAGGAGCCCCTAATCTAGGCTTTTCGGACATTATTGTTACATCGTTTGCAGGTTCACCTGAAAAAGCTTTGGCGGCATACTTTAAAGAATTAGGAGAAACACTGGGTACTCCAGATCTACCTAAAAAAGTTCCCACTGGTTGGTGTTCTTGGTACTACTATTATACCAAGATCAGCCAAAAGATAATCCTTGATAACCTAGCCAAAGTTAAGGAACAGAAACTCCCCATCGAATTCTTCCAGATTGATGACGGCTACCAAAGAGAGATTGGAGATTGGTTGATTCCCAACGAACGGTTTCCTGGCGGTATGCGCATCTTAGCCGATGAGATAAAACGAGTAGGACTAAAACCTGGTATCTGGCTTGCTCCCTTTCTCGTTCGCAAAAAGTCAGACTTTTATCGTAAATACCCTGAGGCAGTTCTCAAAGATGAAAACGGAAAACCCGTTTCTGCCATTTACCAACCCATCTGGGGTCTGGGGCATACCTATGCTTTGGATGTAACTCACCCAGCCGCCCTAGCCTTCCTGGAAAAGGTTTTCACCACTGTTGTCAAAGAATGGGGCTATCCTTATTTGAAACTCGACTTTCTCTATGCTGGGCTTTTGCCTGGAGAGACTTACAAAAAGAATCTCTCGCCTCAGTTGCGATATATGGAAGTTCTCAAAATGATTCGCGGCATTGTAGGAAAAAACACCTTCCTTTTAGGCTGTGGAGCTCCGATGTTACCCAGCATCGGGTTCTTTGATGGAATGCGAGTTTCCTGCGATGTGGCACCCTATTGGGGTCCCGAAAAACTTAGGGTATTTTTGAAAGACAGAAATGCACTTTGCACGCGCACCGCACTTCTAAACAATTTGACTCGGGCTTCCATGCACCGAAACCTTTGGTTAAACGATCCTGACTGTCTTTTGGTTCGAAAGAAAAAAAACCAAATGACTCCGGCTCAAACCCAACTTATGGCTTCCGTTCTGGCTCTATCTGGTGGGATGCTTCTTGTCAGCGATGATCTTACCAAGCTTGAAACCGAACGCAGTGACCTGTTGAGAAGAGCCATTCAACTCAACAGCGAATGCCAACACAAGACTCCTGTTCCCATCGGCATTTTTCATTCTGAATTTCCAAAGGCACTCTACAACCCAGCAGGTTACTTGGGTGTTTGGAACCCTGAACCAGAAGAAAGAGAGCTCCTCATCGAAATGCCGGTTCCCATCAAAGCCAATGCATCTTTGATCGATTTTTGGACTGGTCAAAGCATTCCGTTCCAATTGGCAAACAAAGGCCTAGAACTCACTCTCCGTCTCCCTGCCTTTGGTTCCTATGTGTTTCCCATTTAGAAAAAATCTTGACTCAGTTATTCATAGGTTTAAGTCTTAAGCCTATGAAAGCAAAACTCACCCTTATACTTTCCGCTCTTTTCGCTGTCCTGCTTCAGTGTTCCTTTTTGGACTCAATGTCAGGTTCAATCAGTAGATCTGTGACAGGCGTTGCCGATGTTACATCCACTTTAGTTGGTTCGTTGAGTAAGAGCATCTCTTCCATTTCCGGATCCATTTCTTCCGGAGAAGAAAAAGCTAAAACAGCTTACCGAGCAGACATTCGAACACTCTTAGGTCTATACTCTAAGGGAGGCATGATCGAAGCCAATTGGGAAGACGATTTTGCTCACTTGGCAAAAGAACATGGAATTCTCAACTGGAAGCGAAATCCAAACACATATTTGGCTATTGGAGAGGGTTGTAAAGAGCAGGGCTTGAGCCAATCAGAACTCGAATCCATTCTCTCACAAAAAGGTTTCTCTTTAGAGATAGCCGCCCTAGTAAAACAAGGCTATTCCACTTTTTAAATCTTCGCTGTTAGAAGAAACCATATAGCAAGATTCTATGGTTTCTTCTTTCACTGCCATCCTGTTTCCTTTCCTAATTTTTCTATCCGTTCTTCTTTTCTCCCCGCTATCAGCAGTTCCCAATCAAAAAGCCTCCTTTTTATACATCGAAGGCAACACTGGCGAATCCAGTGGAGGACACTCTGCACTCAAGCTAGGAGAAACTGTCTACCATCTTCAATATTCATTTGAAACTCAGGTTTTTTCAGTGGTTCGCGAACCTTGGGAATTGTTTCGGTTCCAATACTCTGTTTTGGAAAACAGAAACATCCACCTAGCAAATATTCCTCTTAGGGACAAATCCTTTCTTTTTTTAAAACGAAAATGGGACGAATTGTATTTGGTCCAAAAATTGCACCTGGAAGGAGTAACCAAACGAGGAAAAGAGATTCAATTTTTACAGAATGCTTCACTTGCCCAAGAAAAAGAACAAAAGTCTCTTTCCAATGCGGTTGGTTTTGGTTACTTCTCCGTAAACTCTTCTAGAGAAAGTGATTTTGAAAACAAAGACTTAGTCGAGCTTAGCCTAAGGGACTGGCAACTCAAAGCCGATCAGTTTCAGTGGGTTCCGTTTGAGAGATCCAATGCATCTTTTTCTAAAACCCAATTGCAGAAACGAGAGACAAGTCAGTTGTCCAGATGGGAAGAAATCCAAAAAAAAATAAAAATCAGACAGGCGCTTTTAAATGGATGGAAGCTTATCCCAGAACATTGGAGCGAACTTTCGAATGAGCCCATGTTTCAACTCAATCCATCTGACCAAACATTCTTATTGGATTGGGGGAAATCCGAATTTCAAACTCTTATTAGAGAAATCAAAGATGAAACAAAGACTGCCGATGAGGAACTGATTCAGCTTTTAAACTATATCACTGCAAAAGAAAGTTTAACACTTTTCAGCTTTCGATTCCCAAACCAAAAATTAGAACATTCCGATTCTGGCTGGATAGATCCGGAATACCCTGAATCAGTTTGGCAAAACAAAGAAAGCGAAGCAATAGAAAACTTCAACAAAGTAAAACCTCTCTGGCAGTCTAACCCAACTCATACTCTTCGTTTACTGTTATTCTCCCAAGCCGAAACGATCCTTAGTGCCAGGCAAAGAGATGCTCATCCGGTTAGCATTTCAGCCCAGCCCAATGCAATCGGAAGCTTACCAATTCCAAGCTTGAACAGGGAGGTTTTTGATGGGTTGCCTGACTATGAGTCATCCAACCTAGAGCAACTAGCTGAGCTTAGAAAACTCTATCCCTACCATTTGATCTATGAGAATTGCACGAATGAATTACTACGTTATACGGAAGACTTCGCGAAAGCAAATCCGGAATTGAGGTCTGATTTAGGGCAGGAAATCTCTTTAAAAACTCTGAATTTTCGTTTTGTTCCCTTTGTAGCCTACCAAGCAGTTTTAGACCACTACAAAGTAGCGGAAGTCGAAGAAGCACCGTCCTACCACAACCTAATCCGAAAGGACAATTCCAGTTTTCAGAATGAAGCCACTTACCTTTCGTCAGTCTATGAATTCAATCCCTATGACTCGCATTTCCTGATGTTTACGGATGACACTCTCTTACTCCGCCCCGCCTTTGGACTATTCAATTTTACGGCTGGATTGGGAGAGTTTGGGACAGGTTTTTTTACCTTTCCTTTCTCCGGCACCAAACGGTGGAGAAAAGGAGTAAAAGGTATGTTTTTCAGTCTCCCTGAAATGGTTTTTTTCAATGTAAGGAAAGGTAGCTTTCCCTATGTCAATGCCGCAAGACTTCCCCTTTCCTATCACAACTATCCAAGAGCTGTTAAATGAATTTTTTATATTTTTTACCCATTGTATTGCAAGGTGCTCTCTCTTTTTTCCCCCATAAAACATGGATTTGGCAAATGCCCCCCTCTACATCCTTGGGTATTGCAATCGGAGTCTTAGTTTTTAGTTTTGTGTCAGCCCGTTTATTCAAAGATTTCAAACTGAACGGAAGCTTTCCATTTCACAGAATTTTGATCTTAAGTATTGTTTGGAGTTTTATGCTCTTTTTTCCTTTGCGTGACCTTCGCTTTGGAGATGGGCTTTTGCTTCTTGAAACGAACTACCTAGAAACCAAGCTCTTTGGGTTCCAAACCACTTTGGATGAAATGGGGGAAGCAGGGATCCATAGTTTAGCGTATCAGTTTCTCTCTAAATTTTGGAATACCGAATTGACCCTTTTGTCAAGCTTTGCCTTGGTTTCTTGGATAGCTGGACTGGGTTATCTGCTGTTTATTGGCTTTGTCATTCGTTCAGAATCTCTTTTGCAGTGGATGATTTTACTTTCTTCTCAAGGGATGTTGGTATTTTTTGGTTATGCGGAAAATTATAGCTTGGTTTCATTGGGGCTAGTTTTAACTTTCTTTTATTTCCATCAAATTGCTAAGAAAGAAATTCTGGAAACCAAGGACTTGGTTTTTGGAACAATTTTCACCGTGTTTTGTATGTACCTCCACCTTGTGGCTGGTCACTTAGTTTTTGTTCTCATCTATCTTTGGTGGCAATTGGATCGCAAAGAAAAGACCAAAGCATTGTTGCTATGCTCTTCGATTGGACTCACTTTGCTCCTCTCTCCTATGCTCTATTTTTTGTATATCCATGACCCTGGGATCGATTTGTTTAGCACACATCTTGCCCATCCTCCTCTATACCCCTTGCAACGAATGATCTCAAGCGCCCATGTTTGGGAGGTTCTTCAACTATTGCTCTTTAATTCATTCTTTGCCTTTTGGTTTTTGGTCTTTCTGTTTTTCCAGAAAGACGAGACCTTCCAAGAAAAATGGAAGAAGCGAGAAACCCAAGTCTATTGGATTGGTTTTCTTAGTTTTTTATTCCATGCATTTCGGCACAACCCGATGCTTGGCTACCCTGCTGACTGGGATTTGATGGGATTTTTTTGGATCCCGCTCACACTATTAGCCCACTCTTTGGTATCACCACAAAGCTTGCGCAATGCTAAAAATCTTTTGATATTTTCACTTCTAATCCTATTTTTTCATTCTGTTTATTTATCAAAGGAAACTCAAAATACTAAAAATCTCTTATTCACAGCAAAACAAGTCATAGATGAATTTGTAGAAAAGGAATTGGAAGCAATAGAACATGTACCCAAAAGAGAAAAGAAGTTTGTCTCAAAAATGGATTACTTCTTTTTCAGAAATCTCACTTATTTGAAAGCATCTTGTCCCTCGTCTGATCGCGATCAGATCATTGCTTCGTTAGAAGCTTTAGAATCCAGGTGGAAAAGGGAGTATCGATTGGGAATTTTACGAAACAAAGCAGAATTACAGAGTTTTTTAAATGATGCTACGACAATAAACACTACTGCACTTAAATTTTTAGAAGCAGATACGAGATGTCGTCTTTGATTTTCGCTGAGCTATGCAGATATTGAATGTAGGTTTTAACCTGCTCTTCCATTGCTGAAAGTCGTTGTTCACTCACCGTCATTTGAGAAATGGTTGAAATAAGCGGATGATCGGAAGAAGACAACAACCCATCCGAATACAAAAACAAAATGTCTCCATGTTGCGAACCCATCTTAGTCGATTGAAATTCTAGATTTGGCAGTAGGCCAAGCACTGTGCCCATGGTATCTGAAAAAACTACCAGTTCTCTTTGGAATTTTGGATACAGGATCGGAAATGGGTAGCCAGCCCGGGCAAACTCACATTCTCCCGAAGAATGATCAATCACTGCGCAAAGTGCTGTGACGCAGTACTTGCCAATTTCCTTGCACAGACTTTCGTTTAACTTAGTTAATACCATACCAGGAGAAGCAACTTCCTTGTTCTTGATCATTTCTTTGAATAAGGTGGCAATGTAAATGACAACGAGCCCCGAGGAAACTCCATGCTCTTCGACATCACAAGCCAGAATCCAAGTTTGATTGTCTGGGGCAGTTACCAATTGTATAAAATCACCCGAAACAAACTGAACAGGCACATTGTCTGTTGCCCACTCATGATGATCACTGTTCGATGGCATCATCAATTTCTTTTGTAAAATCCCTGCCAACCGAAGGTCTTCTAAAATGAGAAGCTCTGTCTCTTCTTTTTCAGAGAGAATTTGATAGAGATCTAATCCCCGCAAAACGGCACTTTCAATGGATTTAGATTGAAATGGTTTTAATATAAAATCAGTCGCCTTGCTTTGGAGAGAGGTTAAAACCATTTGAATGTCTCTCTCACCCGTCATCATGAGTACTTGAGTTTTAGGTTGCATTTTTTTGATTTCTTCCAAAATCTCTAGACCAGAAATTTCGGGCATGTTGATATCTAAAATGGTCACTGGATTCTTGTTTGTTTGGAAGTATTCTAATCCTTGTTTAGGATTTGTAAAGTATCGGACGAAGAAACCTAATGAGTTCAAGATCATTTCTAAAGTTTCACAGATCTCTGTGTCATCATCGATGATGAGAATTTCGGGTTTAGTGGAGTAATCTGTCATTTTTTCAAAAGAAACCGATGTCGGTCTTTACTCTCTTTTAGTCTTTTGAAGTAAGATTCATTGAAAATCTTTTTCTCTAAGTACGGATCATTGCAAGTAATCATCTCTCCGTACTTCCAAGTATAGGGATCACCATTTGCATAGATAACATTGTTTTGGTGGATAAATGAGGAAAGTTGCCTAAGGTTTAGTCTTCGAAAGCTATGCACCAAGGCACGAAAGATTCCTTCCTTTTCTGGATCGATAAACCTGAATTTTCTGGAAAACAAGACCGCATCATGGAAATACTCAGGCACGTTGAATGCCCCAGAGGTTCCCATCTTGTTTGATAGCAAGCGAATGAATTCTGTGATTTCGTTTAACACATTTAAGCCAGGAAAGTCCTGTCCAAAATAGAGTTCTTTTCTGATTTTCTTTGAATTGATTTTCACGTTTTGAGTCAGAAGCCAATCGATGTAGATCATGGAAAAATGCTCTTCGTCTTCTCTGAGCTGAAATTCGGAAACTTTGAGGCGAAGATGAACCAGGATTTTTTGATCCTTTGTGCGAATGTAGATTCGATTGTCATAGTCACTCAAGACATCCAAATGTAGCCTTGCATCAGGATAGCCCCGAGCTTTGACAGCATTGATCAGTTTGGACTCTTCCAAAAATCCCAATACCTCATCGGCACTAAACTTGTTAAAAAGCTTGGGTTCCATATTTAAAGATGTGTTTAAGTCTTTTGAGACATCGACCAAAGAAAGGTCATCGATATCCAACCAATTGGCTGAGTCCTTTTTTTTGTCGGTGGAGGTGAAAATACTCAAAGCATTCCTCCAAACACTTTAATCGTGTCTAAATGGATTTCAACGGTCTTGCGAAAGTCTTTCGCGTAACCACCGGCAAGCGTAACGACACAAGGAATCGACAATTCTTTGCAAAAATCATAGACCATTTTGTCTCTTGCCACCAAACCATTCAGACTGATTTTGAGCTCTCCCAAGGAATCTTCTTCATAGGGATCTGCACCAGCAAGATAGTAGACGAATTGGGGTTTGAAATTTCTACCGATTTCCGGCAACGCCGAAGAAAGTTTTTTCAGGTATTCTTCGTCCCGGGTACCTGGAGCCAATG
>JAIXRB010000102.1 GCA_027485405.1 Leptospiraceae bacterium
AGGGAATATTCTTTTAAAAAATCTTCTGCAAAAATGGGAGAAAGTGGTTCAAAGTATTGATCCCCAGAAACATCCTGGTGCTTCCCAAAAACTGGGATAACTTCTATCACTAGCAGTCTTTGTTCCTGAAAATGCAAAACCACAGAAACATTGTGCTTTAAGTATAGGTTCTTTGAACCAAAGAAAAAATTACCCAAGGAATAAATGACAGCACCTCCATTGAAAACCTCGATGCCTTGCGGAACATGGGGGTGATGCCCTAAGATCACTTTGAACCCTCCGTTGATCAGTTCTTTTGCCATTTTCCTTTGGGTGTCTGTCGGTTCGGGGCTGTATTCCAAACCCCAATGCAATGAAAGGATGGCTATTTTTCCGTTGGCTCGTCGACGCCTATCATTCAAAAGCGAAGCGACAGCGAGCGGATTCACACCCGGGCTACCACCGTCTGCAAACAAACGTTTTTCTCCAATCTCAGAAGCAGAAAAAAATTGATATTCAGTTTGATTTTTTTTCCATGAAAAAGGCAAACTAGCATCTACCGAATTTTTTCCAGCTCCCGCAAAAAGAATTTTTTTCTCGTGAAGAAGACCTACGGTTTCCGAAAGGCCTTGGGCTCCAAAATCCATGGAATGGTTGTTCGCGAGAAACACAGCTTGTACCCCAATTTGCTTTAAAATATCTAGATGAGCTTCTTCAGCATAGAAAACATAGGATTTGAGTTTGTCAGCACTTGGTTTTTTTTTCAAAACGGGAGTTTCTAAGTTTACGAGCGTTAGATCCATGTTCTTTAACAAAGGTTGAAAGCTTCGAAAGCTGTAGAGTGGATCATCTGCTTTTATACTGTCGCGCACACCCCAGTTGAACATCACATCACCACCTGCCCAGATCTTAGTCGTTTGTGGAAAAACTAAGGAGCGTCCTGATGCCGTGACAGCTTTGTAATAGTCTTCGATAGGTTCTCGTAAAGTAGGTTCTTTTCCTTCTTCTTCACCGAAAACGATTCCTTGGAGACAGAAAAAGAGAAAAACAAACAAATACAAAGAAGGCATTCTTTGAAAACCTGGGAGCATTAAAACTGAAAGACAGATTCGGGTATAGAAGTCCGTTTCACTTTTTTCATTTTGATAAGAACCATTGCAGTTTCTTTCTCATCTTTCAGAGAACTAACTTTGGTTAAAATAGATTTAGGTGGATGGAGGTTTTCTGGATCTTTTTCTTTCACAGAAGAAAAGGCTCGAATCCCCCTAAGTTCACTCAATAGTTCAATTCGTTCCAAACCGTCTTTGTTGAAAAAATACTCGTACTGACCATCTTGTCTTTCCAGAAGGATGCGTTTTTCTAGGGAATGGAAACGCGCCTTGGGAGATTCGATTTCCTTTCTAAAATCTCCCGTTAGGTATTGGTAGATGATTGGGAAAGGCATTAGGATGGGTTTGCCTGAGTTGGGATCTACAAGTAAAATGTCACCCATGGGCTGAGAAATGGGCTTTGGACTTTGGGAAGGTTTGATTTCGATTCGATCCTTGCTCGCAATCAATTCACTGAACATAAGTCCCATAAAATTATCCATGAGTTGGATTTTGATTTTGCCTGATTCTTGGGACAAAAAAATACGACCATCCAAAAAGACATTTTGTTTGTTGGGAGGTTGCGTTTGGATCTGCATCGAAAAATCACCCTGGAAGGAGGTGTATTTTAAAAAGATAGGTTCCAATTCCTTTAAAAGCTCTTTCGCCTGAGGAGAGTTTTTTGGAAAATATCCCGCTTTTGCCCTGTCTGCAAAATTCTCTTCAGCGATTTCGGCGGATTTGCAAGTTAGGGTTTGAAAAATTAAAATACAACCAACGAGAATTTTAGCTATTTTTGAAGCCATTCATTCGCCTCATCTATCTTTCGCTGTAGCTTAGCAATTTCGTCCGAAGATTTAGAGAGTTTTTTAGATTTTTCCCAATAGGCAACAGCATTGATTCGATCTGCCTTCTTTAAGTAAACATCACCTATATGGTCATAGATGACATGGTCTTCCATTCCCTTGTCCTGGGTTAGCACTTCGGCAAGTTTTAAGTGGAGATTTGCTTCCTCCAGTTGGCCTAAATTGTAAAAAACCCAACCTAGGCTGTCTTGGTATGCTCCGTTATCTGGTTCTAGTTGGACTGCCTTTTGGATCAGTGACTTTGCAGTTTCTAGTTTGGTATTTTTTTCTGTGTACAAGTAGCCTAAGTAATTGAAGGCATTGGGTGAATCTGGGCTAAGTTCCATCGCCTTTTCTAAATCTGCTTCCACCTGCGGGAAGTTTCCCAATTTGTCGTAAGCAAGAGCTCTATAAAAATAGTGATTTGCGTTCTTTGGTTCCAGTTGAATTGCCTTATCAAACGCTTGGACAGAGGTAGTGTACTTTTGGGACTGAAAGTCAACTAACCCAGAAAGGAAATGATATTGAGGGTTCTCTGGGAACTGTTTGATTAGAGTATCTGTTTCTTTTCTTGCCAAAGCCCACTTTTTGATTGATTCGTTTAAATAAAGGTAAGCAAGCCTATAGCGTAGATTAGGCTCCAATGGTTTTCCGAGAGACTTTTCCAGCCCTTCTTGAACACGTAAAATAGCCAGGTTTGGCTTACCCAACTCTTCGTCGCATCGAGAGATTCTTTCCAGCAGAACGGGAATGTCTATCGCCAAAGCCGGATCGTCTTTACTAACCTGAATGGCTTTTTCTAGAGCTTCTTTTGCCACCCAAAACTGTCGATAGGCAAATGCCAGTTCGGCAGTCGAAACATAGGCTTGGAATCTGGCGAGCTTACTTGTTTTGTCTGAAAGGGACTCTTGGTAAGCAACACGAGCCGACAAGCGATTTGGATTTTTTTCTAAAAATGCAAGTAATTCTAAGGAAAGGTTTGCCTTGTCTCCGTTTAGCAACTGATATAAATAGCGAATGATTCCTGTTTTCGGGATTTTGCCTTCTTTTTCTAAAAGATCAAAGTACGCATTGCTCATAGTCCTTGAATCTAAAAAAAACATTTCTGCCAAAAGGTGCATAGACTCTATATCACGAGGATTCTTTTCTCGGAGGAACAAAAGGTGACGCTTGGAAGAGGCAAAGTCTCCTAAAAAATAATAGATTTGGCTAACGCGATAATTGGCCTCTAGATCATTCGGATTTGCCATGATGTAGGCTTGGTAGTAGAACAAGGCTTTTTTGGGCTGATTGGCTTTGAAGTGCAATTCGCCTAAGCTTTTAAGAGCGATGTTTTTGTATCTCGGATTTCCATCCCTCCGCATAATCTGATCATATAACGAAGTGAAGTACAAGATTGCCTTGTTTCCATTTTTGACTTCATTGGAAACATTGCCTAAGAGATATAGAAAGTCACTGTCAGTTGGGAAAAGGCTAAGATTGCTCTCCAGGGTCTCGATGGCTTGCAAAGCTTCCCCTTTTTTCATTTCAATCTTTGCTTTTAGTAGAATAGTATCTCGCATAGGTTTCTGAGAAGTATAGGCAACCTCTACCCATTTTGAGGCACTGACCAAATCTCCCATCTCTCCAAAGTTCACAGCCGTCGCATAAGCACTCAATTGCGAAGGTTTCTCGGATTGAACTTCTAAGCAGGTATGGTAGGCTTGGAAAAAGGAATTGGAAGATTGAAACAGGTTTTGGGATTCTTCCCTTCGGCGAAGTGCCTGTGTTTGAAACGCCTCAGCTTGGTCTTGGTAGGCGCGAGAAAGGTAAAACTCGGTTTTTTGGCAATCCAGGCTTTCGGCAAAAAGGTTGGAAAGAAAGCCAAGCGACAAGAAGGCAAGGAAGAAAGGAATAATTGCTTGAATCATGTTGTGCGGTTAGAAAAGCTAAAGGGCAGGGACAAAATTGAACCAGATCCTTCGCGAAAATCTAAAGTACATCCTTCTTGTAATTCTAGTTTGGGCAATCACTTTCCCCTGGATTTTGCAGAACCAGGATCTTATACTCGCAAAATTTAGCTTTTTGTACAATTCGTTTTTCGATAACCCCAATCCCCGGATCGTGCGAAACCTTGTTTCTAAGGGAGATGCCATTTTGGAGGGCAGAAAAGAAGGGGAATCTAAGTTCTTTTTGAAAATGGTCTCCTTTTTTAAGAATGAGGAAAACCCAAAAGCGATCATTCTCCCTCTCGATCTGGAATTAATGGAAAAATCCTGCCTCTACTACCAAAACCGAAACCATATTGAAGATCAGTTTTTGGAGCCAAATTGGCGAGAAAAAGCCAGAGAATGGGGGTCTCCTCTCTTCAAAACCAAGGTTCCGGCGGGTGAAGTGTTTTTGGGCCCAAGCCCGCGCGATTACTGGAACTCGCATATCGAAGAACTTTTGAATGCTTTGGATTTTTACAAACGTGCTCTCCAGTTTTCAGGTCCAGATTTTTCTGTGCCAAAGAAAATCGAAACCGTTGCTTGGCCCACTTGTCGACCTGCAGAGATCTTACTTGCCTATAGAACCTATATGATCCAAACGGAAGCCTATGTTTTAAGACGTTACCAAAAAGAAACAAAGTCTGAGATCACTGGGCTTACACCAGTCCAGCTAAGATCGGTTTCACTCAGTTTGATTAAAAAGGGGCAATTCTCCGATGTCCAACCCAACGATTACTTAGAATCCCTTTTACGCCAAGTCCTGCTAACAGGAATGAGAAATTTTTCCCCGAAAGAAGTGGACTCCATCTATGAAAGAATTCTCTATTTTGTTTCAAACTCTGAAAGCGAGTATTTGAAGTTTCGATTTCGGAGAGGAGAGCTCTTCTTACAGCTTGGGAAAAAGGAACCTGAGTACCTTCCAAAAGCAGTCCTCGAGTTTAGAGAATCAGCAAACATAGACAGAGCCCTTCAAAACGAAGATGCAAATTTTCCACTGCTCTTGGTTCACAAATTTGAATCCGGGCTTAGGCTTGCTCAATCTTTGGCGGCCATGGGAAATTACAAAAAGGCTTTGTTTGAACTGGACCAACTAGCATCTCAGATGCGAAACGTAGATGAACGGAGTGTTGGGGGAGAAAAACGAGATTTAGTGGATGACTACCGTGAAACAAAAAGAGTTGTTTTGCGCAAGTTGAACAGATTTGAGGAAGCTGATGAACTCCCCTTCCGAAACTGACTCTATCATCTATCTAGACTACAATGCAACTCACCCACCTTTCCCTGATATCCTAGAAGAGAGCATTCATAGCTATTCCAAAACTTTTTTCAATCCGTCCGGTATCACTCGGTTTTCCTTGCAGAACCAGGGTAAAATCGAAACCGCCCGAAAATACTTTTCTACTTTGTTCCAAGCAAAAGAAAGTGAATTGGTTTTTTCTTCAACGGGAACGGAAGCAAACTACCTACTGCTTCAGTTCTTAAAAAAGACGAGCTCTGCTATTCGTTTGATCTCAAGCCCTTTTGAACACTCTAGTATGATGGGAGCATACGAAGATTTAGGTTTTGGAGTTGAATTCCTCGAGACAGACAAATCAGGCACAATTCAACTCACCCACTTGCAAACCTTATTGGAAGAGGAGGCAAGACCCGTGGTTTGCCTAATGGCAGGAAACGAAACGGGAGTTATCCAGCCAGTCCTAGAAATTCACAAACTTTGCAGAGCCTTCGGAGTTCCATTTTTTAGTGACTTGATGCAGGCTTTTGGCAAAATCAACGTAGACTATTCTCTGTTCGATGGTTTTTCCTGTTCCGCCCATAAAATTGGGGGAGGATTGGGTTCTGCGTTGACAGTGTTTCGAAATCTTCCGAAAGATTTGCATCTATTTCGGGGGGGAAACCAAGAGAACAACCACCGCGCTGGGACTGAAAACTTTCCCAGTATCCTTTCATTTGCCTCTGCCACCAAACGTCAAATAGATGCTCTTGAGGAAAAGAATAAAAGACTCCTTGCATTCCGATCCATGATTGAGTCTGAGCTAATCAAAATGAATGCCGAGATAGTCGCAAAAGACTCAACCCGCCTACCCAACACAACCTTTGCCATTTTACCTTTTGAGGACATTGATTTTTTACTGATGGGACTGGAATCCAAGGGAATCTGCATTTCGACTGGAAGTTCTTGCAAATCCAGAGCAAGAGAAGCTTCCTCATCCCTTTTGAAAATGGGTTATTCGAATGAAGAGGCACTGCGCGCTATCCGAATTTCTACGGGCCTTTTTACCACCGAACCAGAGGTTCATTTTTTCCTAAATGAACTGAAGAACATCTCCTTGTCTCTGATTGGCTAAAATGAAAAAAGCTCTTGTCTATTTTCGCAAAGACCTAAGGTTGCTAGACCACCCAGCCCTCTACCAAGCATTTCAAGAAACGAGGCTCATATTGCCTTTGTTCGTATTTTCAGAAGCAATAACCGGAAAAACAAAGAATGGGTTGCCTAGAACTGGAAAATTCAGGATGAAATTCTTGTTAGAAGCAATCCACAATCTCAGAGCCTCATTTCAACGAATCGGTGCCGATCTAATCGTACGAAAGGGAAACCCAGCCGATTGCATTGCTGAAATCTGTTTACTCTACGATATCGATTGCATTTATTTTCATTCGGAGCCAGGCGTAGAAGAAGAGGCAGAAGAAATAAGAATCGAAGAGCAATTGAAAAAGATTGGAGTCCAAGTTGTAAAAATGGAAGCCAATGGTCTTTTTCTGCAAAACGATTTGCCCTTCCCCATAGCAGGTTTGCCTGAGATCTTTACAGATTTCAAAAGAAAGGTAGAAAACATAATCCCTGTTCAACCATTTTTGCCCAGAGTGAGACCTTTGTCCTCGCTTCCTTCTTCTATTGAGAGAGGAGAGATTCCGAATTTAGAAGATTTTTATCCAGAGGGAGTCATTCTTCATCCCAACTCCGCATTCAACCTATCTGGTGGGGAAGACCAGGGCATCCAAAGAGTCACAGAATTCCTTTGGGTTTCGAACAATATAGGAACATATAAAGAAACCAGAAACCAAATGCTTGGATTGTCTTTTAGTTCTAAGTTGAGTGCTTATTTGGCTTTGGGTTGTATAAGCCCCAAGTTTGTGTACCACAGTGTAAAAAACTGGGAAAAAGAAAAAGGGGAATCAGAATCAAGCTATTGGTTTCTATACGAACTTCTTTGGCGGGAATACTTTCGTTGGATTTTAGTAAAGCATAGGGCTCGCCTATTCCACAAAAATGGGATTCGGAATTCAGAACATAACGGAGAAACAAACTTAGAAAAATGGCAAAAATGGATACAAGGAGAGACTGGATCTGATTTTATCGATGCCAATATGAAGGAACTAATGCTCACAGGCTACGTTTCCAATCGCGGTAGGCAAAATGTGGCATCTTTTCTTGTACACGAAATCCAACTTGATTGGAGATTAGGTGCCGAATGGTTTGAATCCCAGCTCATCGATTATGATGTTTCGGTCAATTGGGGGAATTGGGCTTACTTTGCTGGAGTGGGAAACGATCCTCGCTCCCAGAAGTTCAATGTAAATTCGCAAGTACAAACCTATGATCCAAATCATGATTACATTCGGACTTGGATATCATAGATTCAAATGATTTTAAGAATTATCGCCAAAGACAAAAGTACCGAATCCGTTCCCTTCCCCGACGGTGAAATTTCGTGGGACAGCCCAATTTCAAAGGCAATGGAAGAGACAATCTCGTTTCGCGGAACAGAACTTAGTAGTTTTATGTTGGATTGGAATCGGTTCATCTTCCAAACCAATATAGCGGCAAGCCCTGAATTTATAGAAAAATTTAGTATAAAATCAAAAAACCTCTATTCCATTCTTTTTGGAAACAGTTTACCGCCTTGGCAAGAGATCGAAGTAACACTGGTACTTTCTTTTCGAACAGATGCCGAATATACTAACCTACCCCTAGAAATTTTGCCTTACAGAGCGGGCTCTTTACTCGAAAGAGAAAACCTAACACGTTCAATCCGAGGAAGCCAGAACCCAGATCACTCCAATGGAAAAACGGGGAAGAAATTCCTTTTTTTGAAAAATCCCGTACTCAAAAATCTATTTGAAAGCACGGAAAGAGAAGCTGACCTGATAGAAACGATCTACTTTAAGTATTTCAAAAAGGATTTTACATTGTTGGTTGATTTTCGTTTGGCTAAGTTCTGGGAAGAAATGAGCCAGGCAAGGTTTGTTCACTATGCGGGACATACCCAATCGGAAGGAATTCCCTTTGAAAAGGAAAATTTTTACTTATTAAATCAAATCTCCGAAAAAAGCCTGCATGGAGTCCAAGTTCTTTTTTTGAATAGCTGTGATGGAGCTAGCGAAAACCAATCGATCCCTAGTTTAGTTCGTTGTTTTTTGCAAGCTGGCGTTCAAAACGTACTTGGCTTTTTAAATCCAGTCCCGACCGAACACGCGGAAATTGCCGCTACTACATTTTGGAATGATTTTCTCTTGAGTAAGGATCTCTTTCGTTCCCATCATTTAGCAAAGTTGTCTTTGCTGAAATTAGGAGCCGCAGGTAAGATCTCTGCTCTTTCTTTGGTTTGTTTTGCTTCGGAAGCTAAAAAAGATTTTTCTAAATTTCCAAAAGCAATGGTTCAGTTTTTGGCTTTTTCCGCTGTTTTGCTTTTTCTTTTATCGTTTTTAATCCAGCAAGAAAGCAGTAAAGAAGCTGATTCTATTTCTCCTGAAACGGTTGAAGAAGCCTACCAAACTTATCTGAAGAAAGCTAAACCCATTGCCCTTGTGAACCAATTAGACTATTCTACCCAAAAGCAATCCTTCTCAATGGATTCAAGTCTAGCCAATGAACAAGAAAAAGACTTTCAGTTTTATATTTCTAAATGCCAAAGAAACGCAGACTCACTTCAACTTCTTTTTTTCTTCAATAGAGTAAAATCTCTGTACTATTTACAGAATTGCATGGCAAATCCAAAACTGAAACTCGATAGGGAGATTCAATCGGAGATAGAGATCTATTCAAAATTGGGAGAATTGTATGTCCCAAGAAATTGGATGGAGAATCCCGATTTGAAAGATAAAGCGGTCCATGCCCAAAAGGTTTGGCGTGAATTCTTAATTCGCTTTTCCAATCTATCCCAAAAGCAAGAGGCAGAGTATTTGGAATCCTCTTTGGAGATAACGGAAGATTTACGGGAGATCTTTCTTTTGGATGCTCCCGATCACCGAAAATTGGATGCATTGAAAAAATGGGAGTTGGATCTGGAGGCTGAAAAAAGAGCTTTGTTTTATTTCTCAGCTATATCACCTTCAAATCCTTGGGGACAAAAATCCCTTGCTGAAGAGAACCAAAAAACAAAAGAATACTACTTAGAAGTTTTGAATTTCCTGGAATCGTCCATCCCAGTTCAAAATCAACTCAATCAAAAGACTATGGATTTAAAAACTTGCATATCCAATTTTCCTACAGATTCGGATGCCAAGTATCGTTTGTTATTTTGGTATGGATTTTTCAAAGACTATGACTTTCGCCCAAAAGAGATGATAGCACAAACTAAGACGATAGACGGATTGAAAAGCCTATTCTTTCAGCCGTTGTTCAAAGAACGTCTTTTCCAGGTTACTTATGAATGTGAGAATTTACAAAATTGAGCGCTATCGATTTAACGGAAGAAGAACTTCGAAAACTGTTAGATGGATGCATTTTCGGAAAAGAATCAGCTTGGAGATCGTTTTTCGAGCGTTATCATAGTTTGATAACAGGATCTGCGTATTTGTTGGGCCATGGCAAATTAGATGTAGATGAAATCTCGCAAAATGTATATGAATCCCTTTTGAAAAATCATTGTGAACAACTTCGAACGTTTCGAGGCAAATCGGATGCCGAGTTTACCAGTTTTCTTTACCAGATCACTAAACATATAACTTGGAATCGAATGAAATCTAAGCTAAAGTATGATGCAAGGTTTATGTCTGTGCCTGACATAGATGCTCTTTTTTCCACCAAACAGGAAGATTTACTTGCGTTTTCGGATTCAAATGGGAAAGCTCAGATTTTAGAGGCGATCAATCGGTTAGAAGAGGACCTAAGAGCTATTTTAACCCTCAGACTCGATGGATTCAAGTTTCGCGAGATCGCCAAATCCTTGGATTTGCCGCTGGGAACAGTGCTCTCTCGGGTAAAAAAAAGTCGAAAAATCTTAAAAAATTTTTCTCTGGATAAATAAATCGAGTTTTTCAGGAACCAGTAGGTGTAGAGGAAAAAGAACCATGCAAGACGATTTTATGAAAAGAACCTTTGCTTACATTAGGTCACTAGGTAAGCCTGCCGACTCGGAAACCGTTGAAAATTTGCTGACTCACGTCATCAAACCCCGATTCGCTACTCATTCTGGAAAGCAAATGCTCCTCCTTGAATTCCTAGAAGACAGCTTACAAATTGTCTCCGAATCGGCTCGTGCCTTAGTTTCGCCTGGTAAGGTATTTGCCTTTCGGGGAAAACAAGCTCTGCCTTATTCTTTTTCCCAAGAACTGGATGCGGAAAAGACCATTCATTTTTCTGTGATTCCAAATATGGATCGGTCTGAGGTTTTTCTGTCTCTTAGAGTGACTCCTGATGTTCCTTTGCGAGCAAAACTCCAAGTCGGGGGGAGAGCTTTGGAATCCGTGCAGAGTATAAACCAAGAAACATGGTTTGATTCCGCAATTAAGCGTTCTGAAGCCCCTGAAATCGTAATTCTCCAAGAGAACCAAGAAATTGGCAGAATCCAGCTCTTGATTTCGCCCAATTGATTTTTTTTTCAAAAAATGCACTTTTTTTTCCCTTCCGAAAATAAATCCCCTTTTCCAGGAACCTAGTCCAGTAGCGGGAGAAATTCTCTTCGAGAGAATCTCATAGAGAAAAACCCGCTTTCTTTTCCCGCATATTTTCCTGGGCACTCCAGGGCGCACCCGAGCAACCGGGTGCGGTTTTTCTTTGCGGAAAACAAACAGAAGTTTATTTGCTAAACTTAATGTTGCAAAGTGTACTTTGCTTTGTGTCAATGTATGTAGTAACTGACAGAGAAGATTTAGAAAGTTCATGAGCAATTATATCCAGACCGTTTGCCAGTGCTGGATCTTGAACCGTTATACGAAGTTTTTCAATTTCACTTTCAGATTTTAAAGAGTAAACTCCTGAAGCCTTTTCTAAACTACCATCTTCCGAAGGCAAAAACAGTGTAGCTTTGAAAATAGAAACTCCTGATTCGTCCGTTTCTTGGGCGAAAGTCCATTCTGCTGTTTGGCTTTTTAGAGTGACCGTGGCTTCAGAATCAGGAATTTTGCATTCGGTAGAAACGGGGCTCCATTTTCCCAATAAATCAGAAGGTGCACCGATCTTTTGGCAAGAGACCAAAAGAAGGGGAATAAGAATGATAAGAGTCTTTATTTTGTGGTTCATAGTTACAAAGTGTTCCCTCTTTTGATTTTTTTTGTCAAAAATAAAATCATGGGAAATATTGGACACTACCTACCGATGCGATAATTAGAAATTAAGAGCAGTTATCGTTTTTTAATCTTCCTCTATGAAGTAATCAGTATCAATTCTTTTGATTGAAAAAACTTTCTTTGTAGAAACTCCAACATTGTTATCGATCATAAGTTCTGCTAACTTCTTTCCATCAATGAGTATTATACGATTTTCTATTTTTTCAACATATTCTAAGGCTGGTTTAGAGAAATTTGAAGTTGTTATGAAGATTCCTTTTTTAGCTCTCTGTCCTTGCAGAGCCCCTGCAAATTTTTGAATTTCTGGTTGGCCGACTTGATTCTCCCATCTTTTTGCTTGAACATAAATTACATCTAAACCTAACTTATCTTCATTAATAAGTCCATCTACACCATCATCTCCAGTTTTTCCAAGTACCTTTGCTTGATCTAAGTTTGAACCCCCATATCCTAAATTGATCAAAACGTCTAAAACCAGTTTTTCAAAGAAATGCGGAGAACACGACTTAATTGTTCTAATGATTTCATTGCTAATCTCAAATTTAATCTTTTCATATCCTTCTTCAATCAACTCATCAGGTGTTTTTTCGCTTTTTTCTATTGAATCTGTAGGCTCAAATTCTTCGGTTTTCCCCCAAGATTTCTTTTTTTCTGCGTAAGCGGAAATTGTTTTCAATAAATTCAGATCTATTCTCGAAGGATTCTTGGCAATTAATTCCAAACCATCTTTCGTTATTAAATATATAGATCGCTTAGTAGACTCTATCAAATCAGCCATTTTCAAATGAGTTATAGACCAAGCGACACGGTTATTGTAAAGTTTCGAAGTGCCAGAGGGTAATAGGGAATTCAAATCTTCATCATTTAGATTAAAATTCTTTGCTATTATTCTTCTAACTTCTTCTACATGATGCTCCTTTGAGTCGTTGAAAATTTTAAGAATAGGAAGCATAAGAGTTTGAAAATCTGGAACTGCCATTGTAGTTTAAATCCTTAGTAATTTTTTTTCGGAGATTGCATATAACTTTTCTTTGTCTATTTCTTACTTCCTGCGCAAAACTCGAATTTATCCGAACAGAAAGATAACGACCATAGACAGCTATCCACCAAAGCGCAGTTGAAGTCACGCTACCCTTTCGCCTTTTCAGTCTTTTCTCTACATCGTAGAACCGAATCAAGCGATCAATTAACGACTCTGACACATATTTTAACCTTGGGTTAGTATTGTAAATGCAATTTTTACTTAAAAAAAACCTTAAAGTCTTCTAATTTTTCAAAGGACTGCCAGATGTAGTCTCCCGTTCCCTTTTCTCTATGAGAGTGTAGCTCGGCTAGATTTGGATCATTCAAATAGCTTTGCAAGTCTTCTTGAGATTCCCATTCGACTAAGATCATGACTGGTCGTGGCGTCAATTCCCCTTTTAACGACTCTTTGTATTTGCCTATTGCCACTACTTTACCTTTGTATTTCGTGACTTCTTCTCCGCTTCTTTTCAAATAAGCAAGGTATTCTCTTTTGTTTGTAATGGTGAATAGATTCAGTGCATAGATTGATTTAGATTTCATGATTTATCTTTGATAAATTGCCTTTTTCCAATTCTGCTGTCCAGTTTTTTCGGGGAAATACTAATGTGATACGATTTACTTAGGGACTTTCTGGAAAGATTAAGCCACAGACCGGGTTTTCTTCCGACTTTATCCTTGATTTAACTAGTATTCTTTTATTAATTTTTCAGTAGCTCTGCTTCTTCCACCGAAAGGAAATGTTTACTTTCATAAGATTCGACTAAAGTCGTTAAAATATCTAATTTATCATATTCCGGAGAATTTTTTTTTGCATCCCAGAGAGAATCAATCATTCTCAGTGCATTTTGATAATCTTTCGAGTTTTTAATAGGTTTAATTTCCATCTAAAATGAATCTGTATTTATTCCCTGAATATTGAAAACCACGCGATTTTTCACGCTATCCTTTCGCCTGTTCGGTCGTTTCGCTGTGCCGTAGAACCGAATCAAGTGATCAATTAACGACTCCGACACATATTTTAACCGTGGGTTAGTATTGTAAACGCAATTTTCCAGCTTCTGGAAGGATTTTCTTTAGGCTATGATAGAAAATAGCAACATTTTTCCTAATTATGAGACAAAAGAATTTAAAGAATCTTTAATTCAAATTTAGTGTATTCTTGAACGAGACTGTCGGAAGTAATGAACGTTAGTCCATTAGAAATAGCTTGCCAAATCAATAATCGATCAAATGGATCTTTGTGTAGCATACCAAGGCTGTGACTTGATATTAGTTCTTTATTTTCAATTTTCTTACAAAGTAAAAAACTATTCTCAATTTCTGAATAAAAATCTTGGGGGGTTCCGCCTCCAAGCTTCAGCTTTCCTAATTTGAATTTTATAGAAATTTCCCATAGACTAACTTGACTGAAATATACTTCATTCGATTCGGCGGCAATGACAGCGACTCGGTTTTTCTTTATTTTTTCGGGTTCAATGAATAACCAAAGCAAATGCTGGGTATCAAGCAAATAACTCATAGTCCAAGAAATTCTTTGTCTGACATTTTAAAATCCTTTGAGAACTTAACTGTCATTTTTCCCATTAAACTGCCTAGTTTTCTAGATTTACTCTTTTTATATTCTTCTATGGGAACAAGAACCGCAACGGTTTCTTTTTTTTTGCCGTTTGTAATTCCAATTTCCATACCTCTCTCAACATCTTTGAAAAGTGCTGATAAATGCGATTTGAGTTCTGCAATTGCGACAGTTTTCATTATTGAAGAATAGTCATAATGACCAAACTAGTCAAGCAAATTTAGAAAGTAGGTTACTTAGGTTGTTTTTGACTCCCAAGAGCCAAATTATCCCCAACTTAAGCATTGACTCGAAAGAAAATAACATCTCCGTCTTGCACTATGTATTCTTTGCCTTCCACTCTCAGTTTTCCTTCTTCTTTCACCTTTACCGGATCTGATGTGCGATCCAAATCTTCAAATCGCATCACTTCGGCACGAATGTAGCCTTTTTCAAAATCGGAATGAATCACAGAAGCGGCCTTAGGCCCAGAGCTTCCCGCGAAGGTGGTCCATGCCCTTACCTCTTCTGGCCCAGCTGTAAGAAAGGTAACTAAGCCTAGCAACCGATAGGAGGCTCTGATCATTCGAGAAAGCCCAGATTCTTTCTCTCCGATTTCTTCCAAGAAAGCGAGTTGATCGTCCTTTTCTAACCCAGAGATTTCTTCTTCAAACTTTCCACAGAGAACAACTACCTCTGCGCCTTCTGCTTTGGCTAATTCGCGGATTTTTTTTACGTATTGGTTCTCGCCTTCTTTTACATCGCTGTCTTTGATATTGGCAACGTATAGCACTGGCTTAATTGTGATGAGGTTGAATTTTGCGGCTATTTTCTTTTCTTCGTCGGTTAACGTGACTTTTTCTGCTCTTAGGCCTTTTTTAAGTGCCTCTAGGATCTTTTCCATGACTTGGGCAATTTCCCCAGCTTCTTTGTTGCCTGATTTAGCAGACTTAGCGATTTTCTGGTATTGCTTTTCCAGACTGTCGAGGTCTGATAGGATCAATTCATAGTTAATGATTGTTATGTCTTCTGTCGGGTCGATTTTACCATTTACATGAGTTATGTTTTCGTCTTCAAAGGCTCGGACCACATGACAGATCGCATCCACTTCTCGGATATGCGACAAAAACTGGTTTCCCAGACCTTCGCCCTGGCTTGCGCCTTTGACGAGCCCTGCAATGTCCACATACTCCATCAGAGTGGGAATGATTTTCTTAGGTTTGTATATCTCTGCCAATCGGTCGAGTCTTCCATCTGGAACCTCTACTATGCCTTTGTTTGGCTCGATCGTGCAAAACGGATAGTTTGCCATCATAGCCCCAGCCTTAGTCAATGCATTGAAAATAGTTGATTTGCCTACGTTTGGAAGGCCGACGATTCCACAGTTTAATCCCATAGGTTCAGGTTTCTAGGAGAAGGAGTCAGGACAACTCTGATTTTAGAGAAAATCCTCAACCTTGATATCTGGAAAGACATTGTGCTCGTCTTCAATGGCTTTCAATATATCTTCTTCGATTGGACCTGGGTTCAGCATAGATTTTAATTTCATAAACAGATTGGTATGAACGTTTGTTCTCCGAACGGCATAATCAACCATTGTGCCCGTTTTCATAATGAAAGCCCAATCGGAGCTTTGCAATAGCAAAAGTTCTCTCCCCATTTGTTTCAATACTCGATTGATCAGAGGGTCCGTATTGGTTTTGTATTCATGAGCCAAATGATGCATATCGATGGAAAGTGCATGGATATGCCCATAGATCCAATCGTTGGTTCCGTTTAACCAAACATCGCCGTATCCATTTTCACCCCAACTGGACATTTGCATTTTTACCGATTGCACCCGAGGCAAAACTCGAGTGGCTTCGAGCGGAAGTATGGGCTTCACAATGTTTTGGTCAAAGTGCATTTTCTTAAACAGGAATTCGATAAACTGAGGCCCTTCATACCACCAATGTCCGTAGAGTTCGGCATCGTATGGACTCACAATGATAGCTGGTTGTTTGTTGACTGTAAATAGATGCTCAGCTAGCTTCACTCGGTTATACAAAAAATCCCCGGCGTGGCTTCCAACGGCTTCCATTGCCCAATCTGGTTGATAGTATTCTTTATAGGAGCTTTTTCCTGTAATACGATGGTATTTGATTCCCGTATTGATTCGAATGCCATTGGAATCCAAATGTGGTTTGATATAATCGTATTCTAAGTCATGTCCAATGTCTCGGTAGTATTCCCTATAACGATAGTCACCGGGATAGCCATCAATTGCCGACCAAACTTGCTTGGAACTTTCTGTGTCTCTACCAAAGGCAAAGACCCCATGCCCTACTTCGATCGGAGCATAGACTCCAAACATCGGTTTTGGGTGGCCGTGCAATACTCCATGAGTGTCCACGAAGAAGTAGCGAAATCCTTCCTTGTCTAAATAGTCCTCGAGCTTTGGAAAATAGCCGCACTCCGAAAGCCAAATTCCCTTTGGATCTCTTCCCCAAATTCTTCGAAAGGTTCGTCTGCCGTTTTTAAGCTGGGATCTAATGATGCTAGGTTCCGAATCATAGAAAGGCAAAAATCCATGTGTTGCGGGGCTTGTGATGATCTCTAAATTTCCAGATTCTAAAAAAGGAATGAAGAGCTTCGTGATGTCACCACTGACACTCTCAAAAATCTCCAAAGTGTCTTCAAAATGTCCCAAGTACTTTCGAGAGAGGTAGTTTAGGTGTCCATCGTAGGTCGTACGATTGGTTTCTTTTTTTGCAAGTTGGATGAGGTTTGTAAGATAGCCCCTAAATCGAGATTGCAAATAAGGATCGACTAGCATCAAAGAAAGAGTGGGAGTAAAGGACATGGTGATTTTGAAGGCAACACCAGCCTCTTTTAGATTGCGGTACGTTCTATAGAGTGGAATGTACGTTTCTAAAATGGCTTCGTTTAACCAGTTTTCTTCGATAAAGGACCGTGAATAGCCTGGGTGTCTTACGAATGGCAAGTGGGCATGCAAAACAAAGAGCAAATACCCTTTTGCATGAAGCATTATCGTTTCCCCCAAGAAGAACCTGGTGAAGTCGGATGCGAAGAGCCAAAGGGTTGAAAACTAGGATTTTCACCTAGCTCGGCTTCTCTCCAAGTAAAGAATTCATCTGTCAAGACATAGCCGCCATCTTTTACTTGCTTTACGAGACCCATTCGAACCCACTCGGGATGGATCCACTCTGGGTCCAGCTCTCTTGTTTCGAGGCCAGTAGGTAGATCTCCACCCTTGGTTTCCAAAAACAGCCGCACCTTCCCTTTATAGCTGGCATACACCTCGGCACGCACACTCTTTGCTGGGCTGTGCAATTTGCAGTAGTAGGAGTTAGAAAGCGGGTGCACATCGTACCATTCTTCCTTTTCCTTTCCGTTTGGGGTAAGGTAAGCTAGTTTTAATTTCAGTTGGATTTCGTGTTTTTCTGGGTTTCCAAAATCATCTAAAACGATTTGAAAGCTGGCTTCAGCGATTTCCCAGTAAACGTAAGCTTCCAGAGGATTTCGAATGAATACTTTGACCAAGTCTCTGGGTGGTCGGCTAGGATGGGATTGTAAGCCTGGGGCGTTATAGATTTGGAAACCAGTCTGGGTTTTTGCATCTGTAGGCTTAGTTGCCTTTGGGGCTTTGTTAACCGTTTTCTGAACTGGCTTCTCAGTTTTGGAAAGTTTTGGTTCCGAAGTAGAAGACCCAGCCTCAGAATGGGAAACCGATTTTTTTTTAGCAGGTCTCTTCTTTGCAGGGGGTTCGATTTCTTCTTCGGGCATCGGTTTTTCCAAATCGTACTTTTCTAATTTTAGGACTGTCTATAGGATTACTTGGAAATGACCTTCTTCAAGACTTTTTTGAGGATTTGTCGTTTTTTTTGCTATAAAAAGGGGAAAATGGATGAAAATCAACTACTCATGGAAACATTTAGATCGTTCGGAAGCATCGGAAGGATATTGCAACGAGAAAATTGACCGGGTCACAAAACATGTTCACAATGTTATCTCTTGCGATGTCTCGTTTGAGTCCATCCATGGAGAAATCCAGAGCAATCTCAAACTGCATGCGGATGGAACTCATTTCAATGCCCACAACAGTGCAAAAGACATCCATGCTTGCATAGATGGGCTCGAAGACAAAATCGTTGCCCAAGTAAAGAAACACCACGACAAAAAAAACCAACACTGAAACCCGAAGAAGCTCTTTCTTATTTGAGGTCGGGAGACTTTGATAAAGCCAAAGCTCTTTATTCTTTGCTTCTGGACAAGGAACCAGAGGGAGAGCTTTGGGTCGCTGGCTATTTTATAGCTAGTTTTTGGGACAACCGCATTGATCACATTCATTCCATTCGTGAAGGAAAAGATCGTGGAATCCTCCTTCTGCGATACTTCTCTCAGTTTGAAGAGGAAATTTCAAAACGTAATTTAGAACAAAACGCTTCTTTCTCGCAGGCAAGCAGGTGTATCGTGGAAGAAACCGCTCACCATCTCAAGCTTGCTTACCAATGGGAGGGCGCGAACGCTTTAAATCCAGATGTGTTAGGAGAATTTGCCACTTGTTTAGTGAAGATTGAAGACTACAAAACGGCAATCGAGATCTTGCAATACTCTATGGACCGGCATAGATTTCCCCCCAATTTAAAATTCGCATTTGCAGAAGCTTTGGTCTCGACGCAAAAAGAAGAAGGTAAGCACCTGTATTACCAATGTTTTATGGATTCAGCAAACAGCTTCCAGCCGAATTTAGTGAAATGGCAACCTTTGGTTGAAGCAATAGAAATCGCTAAAGAAGCGGGCAATGAGTGGAAGGAATTTCTTCCCTGTGTTGTTCTACAAAACCGTCTGGTTTATCCAAAATCTCCTTTGAAGCCAGCCGAAACAGAGGCTTTAACCAAAGAACTGAATCGCTTGTATGAGGCAGGGAAGCAAGCCCCCAGCTTTAAATGGAAATGCCATATTCAAAAAGTGGCTCTTGCCTTGCTTCAATTTGGGAAAGAGAATGCGAGCAACGCAACATTGTCACTCGCAGAAACGGTTGTAGGAGAGTTCTAAACTTATCTTACGGAGGCTTCGATCAGGGAATGGATTTCTTCAGCGGCGCTGTTTCTTCCCGTTTCACTGTAATACTCTTCCAATTCTTTAAAAGAGTGAATGGTCTCTGGGTTTTTTCTGAGGGAATCGATCACTTCTTTTCTCTTAAAAGAGTCGGTAAGCTCCAGGCTTGTGTTCGTGTCCTGCACGAATCTGCTTTGAGTCACTACCCCTGCCGAGTCAGATTCCAAACCAGGAGATGTGTTGGATCTAGAAAAACTAACAAAGCCAAGAGCAAGCAAGAGCACAAAAGAGAGAGAGTATTGAACTCTTCTGCCTTGGATCAAATCAGCTAAAACAAAGACGGACTTCGCTTTTTCCTGATTTATGGCGTCTAACTGAGCTTGGAACCTAGGCTGGAATTGAGGAGAGAGAGTAGGATTCTTGGACTCTAAGGTTTTTAATTCCGAATAAGACTCATATAACTTTGCTTCAAGTATTGCGTTCTCTTTGGATTCTGGTGTGAATTGGACGATTAGGTTTTGGAACCAAGTTTTCATAAAATCTCCTTATTTTTCAAAAAAACCAGACCCCTTTTCGTCTTCTAGGATCAGGTGTTTTAGAAACTCTTTCGCTTTGAAAAGTCGGCTTTTTACAGTCCCTACATTGCAATCCATAAGGAGGGCAATTTCGTTGTAGGAGAGGTTTTCAAAAAACCTATACTCCAATACCTTTCGGTAGGACTCTTCTAATTTGCTTATCTTTTCCATTAGATAGCGAGTTTCTTCGGAAAGTTCCAATTTTTTTTCGTAGCCGACTCTTTCATCGATAAATTGTTTCTCGGGATTTTCATCAATGGGTCTCTCCCTGCCTCGTTTTTTCTTTGCCAAGAGGTCTTTGGATTTATTGACCACAATGCGATAGAGCCAGGTATAAACGCCAGCTTCCGCTCGAAAGTTTTGAATGGATCGGTAACCTGAGATAAGTGCGTCTTGGACAATGTCTTCTGCATCGTCGGAGTCTTTGACCATAGAGACTGCTTTGCGGAACAATCTCTCCCGAAAAGGAGAAACTAAGGTCATGTAGGCGGTTTTGTCCCCCGCTTTGATTTTTTGGAGGAGGATTTTTTCCTTCTCCCGGAGAGTCATATTTTTGCCTTCTAAAGGACGTGGCATAAGTATAACTTCCTTTTTCCCAAACCATAGCTGTGGGAATAGCACTATTTTCGGTGGAACATTTTCTCCAAATCGTCTCGGGTGAGTTTGATTAGAGTTGGTCTACCATGGGGGCAAAGGCTTGGGTTTTCACAATAGGAAAGTCTTTGCAACATTTCTGCGAGAATGAGGTCGGATACCTGGTCTCCTTTTTTAATTGCGGAACGGCATGCTACTGACTTTGCCATTTCATCGTACAAAACCTCACCCGGCAAAGATCGGATCCTTCCCCAGTATTCTAAAAAAGTCTCTACTTCTTTTCCAGGGTCCATGTAGGTTGGAACTTCTGTTATAAGAAGAGTGCCACCCGAAAAAGATTCAATGTTGATCCCCAATTTTTCGAATTCAGCTTTTTTTTCTAGGATCTCTTCCGCTTCGGCTTTGGTCAGCTCCAAACGAATCGGAACAAGAAGACTTTGGGTTTTGTAAGCCTTGGTTTTTAAGTCACGCAAGACTTCCTCATAACGAATCCGTTCATGAGCTGTATGCTGATCGATGATATAAAGCCCATCTTCTGCTTCGGCTAAAAGGAAGGTTTCAAACAAGACTCCGTAGTGTTTTTTAGGAATGAATTGCGAATGAGTTCTAGGCTGATCTGTGAGGTCCGCTAAACGATTGCCTGGCGAAATACCATCCAGTGAAAATCCTTCGCGTTTTTGGGCAAGCATTTCCAAACCCAAAAAGGGGCTGGGAGCTGGTAATGAATCCGGCCTTTTGCCGAGAATCGGCATACTCAATCTCTTTCTAAGCTCCAAGAATTCGATGGGAGTTTCTGAGCGGAGAACGCTCTGGATTCCTTCAAATAATAATGAAATGATTGTCTCTTCCGATAAGAAGCGAACTTCTTTTTTTTGGGGATGAACGTTTACATCTACAAAAGGAAGGGGCAACTCAAAGAACAGAAATGCATAAGGATGGGCTCCCATAGGCAAAAGCTCACCGTAGCATTTTCTTAAAATCTGCGCACTAAACTTAAGTTCTACGGATCTTCCGTTGATAAAGAAATACTGGCCTGTTCTTGCGGATTTATAAAAGTCTGCATGAGAGATCCAACCTCTCAGTCGAAAACCGTTTCTTTCCAACAGAACAGGGAGTAAATGATTTCTGAGATTTTCTCCAAATAGGGAAAGGAGTCTTTCCAAAGGTTCTTCCGAATTGATTGAGATCGTTTCTTTTCCATTTTGCAGGTAACGAAAACTGACAGTTGGTGCAGAAAGTGCCGCCATTTGCACTCGACTTCGGTTCTTCTTATCTTCAGAAGCTTCAAATTTCAAAAACTTTCGCCGAACAGGTGTATTGAAAAAGAGATCAGAGATTGTGATTTTTGTGCCAACAAAGTGGGGGCAAATTTCTACAGAAGTGATTTCGCCTTGGGTGGCTATCAAACGATAGGCGGTTCTTTCGCCTTCCACTCCGGACTCAATTTCGACTTTGGAAACAGAAGCAATGGAAGCAAGTGCCTCTCCTCGAAAGCCAAATGTGCCCAACCTTTCCAGATCAGGAAAGGTTTCTATTTTGGATGTTGCATGTCTTTGGATGGCTAGAGGCAGGTCTTCCTTTGCCATGCCTTTGCCGTTGTCTAGGATTTGGATTTGGGTGAGCCCAGCCCCTTGCGTTTGGATCTGGATCTCGGTTGCCCCGGCATCCAAAGAATTCTCAATCAGTTCTTTGAGAATGGAATGAGGGGCTTCGATCACTTCCCCCGCCGCAATCTGGTTGATAAGTTCCGGAGGAAGTTGTTTTATTTGTCCCACTAAGGGAAAATTAACAGTTCTGACAACGTCCGATTATGTTCACTTCTATTTCTTCGATTTGGAACCCCAGATTGCCAAAATCTGTATTGGTTGCCAAACTAGCTTGTGGGATATCGTAGATCTTTCCACAGGCTTTGCAAATCATATGGGAATGCTTGTCCAGGCAGGCATCATAGTGTCCAGATTCTGAGTCGATGTTCAGCTGATTGATATAGCCTTCGGAAACCAAGAATTCTAGTGAGTTGTAAACAGTGGCAAAGCTTACTTTCTCAGCCTTTTCTTTTACCGAATCAAACACCATTTTCGCTGTCGGGTGGTCGTTTCTTTGTTTTAAATCCTGCAAGATTAAATTTCTATGCTTTGTAAGGGTTTTCATACTGTTTCACTTTTCAAAAGAGATTATCCTGAAAAATGCTACATTTCATACAAAAGGTCAAATTGATTTTTAGACTTAGAATAGTTCTAGAAATTGATATTTGTCAATAAGGAGAACTATGTCGGTCGATCCCAAAGTCTTTAAAGAAGCCCTTTCCCTCTGGGCAAGTGGAGTTTCCGTCATAACCTATTCTGGCAATTCAGGGAAAGGTGGGCTTACCGTATCCAGCTTCTCATCTGTTTCTTTGGACCCGCCTCTTATATCTTTTTGTTTGGCGAAAAGCTCCAGTGCCATTTCGATCTTTCAAGAAGCAAAGTCCTTTACTGTAAATGTGCTTTCGGCAGACCAGAAACAGGTATCAGCTGATTTTGCTTCTTCGCAAGATAAAGCAATGGTGTTAGATGCTCAAAAAACTTTTGTGGGTGAAACGGGTGTTCCTATGATTTCTGACTGCCTTACCAACTTGGATTGCGAATTGTTCCAAACTGTGGACGCTGGGGATCATTTGATCCTCATCGGTTTGGTGGTTTGGGCAAAGAGCCAAGGTGGCAGTCCGCTTTTATATTTCAACAAAGGATATCATTCTCTCGGATAAGACTATGGAAAAAGAATCAGTTACACTTTCAGATGCCAAGGAACACGGAATCACCGAAGACGAGTTTCAAAAAATCCAAGAGATCCTAGGCAGACTCCCCAATTCAACGGAGCTCGGTATATTTTCCGCTATGTGGTCGGAACACTGCTCTTACAAAAACTCAATTCTAAAACTAAAAACACTTCCTACTACTTCTCCCAAAATGTTGGCGGGGGCTGGAGAAGAAAATGCAGGAGCCATGGACATAGGGGACAACCTTGCCCTGGTGTTTAAGATCGAGTCTCACAACCACCCAACTGCCGTAGAACCCTACCAAGGAGCGGCGACGGGAGTGGGTGGAATCATGCGGGATATTTTTACAATGGGGGCAAGACCCATTACATCTCTCAACTCGCTTCGATTTGGAATCCCAACCGAACCCAGAAACAAATACCTTTTGACCAGGGCTGTAAAGGGAATTGGCGACTATGGCAATTCTTTGGGCATAGCCGTGGGTGGTGGTGAATTATTCATACATCCCTCATTTACTCGAAATCCCCTTGTCAACGCAATGACAGTTGGCATCGCCAAACAAGATCAAATGGCTTCAGCTTCCACAAAAGGAAAAGTGGGAAACAAGGTTTACATCGTGGGTGCCACTACGGGCAGAGATGGGATTCATGGTGCTAGTTTTGCCTCGCAAGACTTGAGCAAAGAAACGGAAGAGAAAAAATCAGCTGTGCAAGTTGGCGATCCCTTTATGGAAAAGCTTCTCATGGAAGCAAGCCTAGAAGCCATCCAAAAAGGCGTATTAGTTGGAATCCAAGACATGGGTGCGGCTGGGATCTCTTGTGCTACCTCTGAGATGAGTGCTCGAGGCAAAACGGGAATGGATGTGGATTTAGATTTGGTGCCTTTGCGCGAAACTGGTATGAATGCCTACGAAATCATGCTATCCGAATCCCAAGAGAGAATGTTAGTCATAGCAGAAGAAGGCAAAGAAACAGAACTCGTCCATATCTTTGAGCATTGGGGTCTGCATGCTGTAGCAATCGGTACTGTGACCGCGGATGGATTGGTTCGAATCCGAAAAGAAGGACAAATCAAAGCAGAAATCCCTGCCGACTCCTTAGTTTTGGGAGGTGGAGCACCGCGGTACAAAAGAGAGGAAAAAAGACCTGCTTACTTAGATGTCGTTAAGGATTGGAACCCGAAGGAAATTCCAGTTCTGCCCCCTAGCAAAATAATTAGTACGCTTTTAGATCTTTTGTCTAGTTGGAATGTTTGCTCAAGACTTCCCATCACAGAACAATACGATACCGAAGTGGGTTTGGTCAAAGTTGTACCACCGGGAGGAGATGGTGGTGTTGTTCGCATCCCCGGAACCACAAAAGGCATTGC
>JAIXRB010000086.1 GCA_027485405.1 Leptospiraceae bacterium
CAGGAAGAACTAGTAAAGGACGATTGGTTCCTTTTGGGTGGTCAGAGAATCGAGGAATCTGGAACAATAGTTTCGCAACATCCACTACACTCAGAATCTCTAAGGCAATTTGGTAGGTTTTTGGGACTTCGATTTGGTTACGGTCTGGACGGTTCACTTTGATTCTCCACCTGGTATTTTTAAAATCAATAGATTCGTGCTAGCTGTAGCTAGTAGCTTTCCTTTTTCGGACTTCATCTCAGCCGTCATGTGGATCGTAGAAAATCCTTTAGCGACAATCATCGCTTCTACTACTATGGTTTGGTGAGTCGCCACGCCTCGAATGTACTGAATGTTCATATCAATGGTGGTAGTGGGTTTCTTTGCTACCAAGTAACTCAAAGGTCCAAACGCATTGTCAAACGCGGCGGCAATCATACCTCCTTGCATGAAACCCATTGGATTGGTATCTTTTTCTTCAACAGGAAAGGAAACAGCTAAGCTTTTGTTTTTTTCGTAAGAAACGAACTCCCCTTTCATGGCAAGAAAAATGGGCGGTGGAACGATAATATTCCTTCCACCAGTTTGAAACTCTTGGAGTTGATTAAGCAATGCTTCTGATTCTTCTTTGGAAAGTTTTTTCATAAAAGTCTCCTATGTGACCATCGGAAACATTCGGAACTAAATGTCTACGAAAAAATATTGCCAGTGGCAACATCCAGCGAAAAATGAAACAATGAAACGAGATTCCTATCACCATGGAAATTTGAGATATGTGCTTTTAAAAACGAGCCATAGGCTTTTGCAGAAGCGTGGACCTATCCTTTTTTCGATCCGAGAAGTCGCTCAGCAATCTGGGGTTTCTCATACGGCAATCTATCGCCACTTCCAGGATAAAGATTCCATTTTAGAAGAGCTTGCTAGAACGGGATTCTTACGCCTAGCTTCCTTGCAAAAAAAGGCATCCAGGTTTCAGAAAAATCCAGAAGGTTATATCCAAAAGCTAGGTATGGCATATATCCAATTTGCGCTCAAGAACCCCAATTACTACCGTTTGATGTTCCAAACCCAAAAGAAACAAGAATCACTTGGATTGAAACGCGCCAAACTCCAATCGTACGCAGTTTTGGTTCACGGCTGTCGCTATTATTTAAGGGAAAGAAAAAATCCCGAAGCACCTAGACGCTTTGCTTTGATGTGTTGGTCTTTGGTGCATGGGTATTCTAATTTAGCAATAGAGACAGACTTTCCAAAGGACGAAGCTAGTGTTTTAGACAGAACTGTTTTGCAAATGGCAGAAGAGGTTTTAGGGTTAATTGTGTCGAATTGAGGTCTGGGACGTTTGAACTAAAATAAAACTTTGTAAGCTTGGACTTTGTTTGCAATTCCTTTTAGTTCCAAAAGATCCAAAGGCTCGGAGATAAATCTATCTTTCGTTAGCTTATATGTCTCTTCGGAGATAATGATTCCACCTGCGATTCCCGAACTTTCCAGTCTAGCGGCAAGATTCACATTGGAACCAAAGATAGTGTATGTTAAATGAGATTCTGATCCGAAGTTACCTACTGTGCATATTCCTGTAGAAATTCCGATTCTTATCTTTAATTCTTGATCAATGCCCTTCTTTTTCCATTCGCTCTCTATTGCCGGAATCATCTTTTGCATTTCCACAGCCATGGAAACGCATGAAACAGCATCATCAACTTCGCCTTGGCTATCAGGATCGCCAAAAAAAACCATGACAGCATCACCGATGAACTTATCCAAAGTTCCTTTGTGTTTTGCGATGATTCTCGCCATAGATTCAAAGTAAAAATTTAAAGCGTAGGTCAAATCATCAGGATCCATTTCTTCCGATTTCTTAGTAAAACCTTGGATATCCGAAAAAAAGACGGATAGTTTTTTCTTTTTGGAATTTATGGAGGATTCAATATTTCCCGCTTTGATACCTTCAACTAATTCATTTGATAAAAAGGAAGAGTACTTATCACCCAACATTTCTAGGCGCTGACGATTTGCAAAAAGCTCTAAATGAGTTCTAACTCTTTGGATAACAATAGGAGGGCTGATGGGCTTAGTGATGTAATCCACCGCACCAAGTGCCAGTCCTTTTTCTTCATCTTCGTCTTCTACTTTTGCTGAAATAAATATGATTGGGATTTTTTCGGTCGATGGCGTAGATTTCAATTTTTGACAAACTTCATAGCCATCCATATCAGGCATCATAATGTCCAACAAAATGATGTCAGGTGGGTTTGAATCGTTGCATATTTCGAGAGCCTTAGCTCCATTTGTTGTTGCTCGGATTCTGTATTGATTTCCGAGAACTTCTTTTAAAATAGTAATGTTTGCAGGGGTATCATCAACAATAAGAACAGTTTTTCTTGCATCGGTTTCCATTGTGGCTTATATGTTCAATTAGAAATAAATTGAGAGATGATCTCAAATAGCTTACTATGATCAACTGGCTTAGTAAGGTAACCTTGGGCTCCTAAAGACAATCCTTTTTCTATATCAGAGCTATCTGCTTTTCCGCTCAAAAAAATAACGGGAATTGCCGAAGTCAGCGGGTCACTCTTCAGTTTTTGACAGACTTCGAATCCATCCATTTCAGGCATCATAATATCTAAAAGGATTAAGTTAGGTTTGGGTTCTGTCGCCGCAATGGAAAGACCCTTCGCTCCATTTGTTGCCACTTTCACTTTGAACTTTTCTTTCAGAATAGAACTGATTTGGGTCAGATTGTCCGGAGTATCGTCTATGATTAAAATGGTTTGTATGGACATCAATATTTGTTCAGAAAAAGGACATCTCCAATCTCTGAAAAAGCCTTTCTCCAATGAAAAAATTCTCAATTAAGCTGTCTACTTTGAAAATAGAGTTAAGGATTCGACCTTGACATAGCTTGCGATCCGCTTGAAGCTTCAAAAGACCTAGGAGTTTGTGCCTGAAACCATTATTTTCTTTTCTTGAAAAAACAACATTAAGAAGCAAGCTTTTGTTTGGTTTTATTGGCCTTATTTTAGTAGCGACATTTGTCGGTCTAGATGCTCTTAGAGGCCAAGCCAAAATTTACGAAGAAATACAAAAGTTATATGATCGAGATTTACTAACACTATCGGCTGTAAAAGAAACTCGAATAGAATTTGCCCAACTGAGCAGAATCGTTCGAATGATAGTTCTCGCGAGAACAGAAGAAGACAAAAGTTTTGCACTTTCACAATTGACCGAAGTAAAAGGAAAACTCAGCGCCGCTCTCGAAGAAACTAGGCGGAGGCTCGATGTAGATAATGAAAAAGACAAAATTGCAGATTTTGAAGTGGAATACTTTCGATATTTAGCTAATGTTGATATAGTTTTAAATTACATTGCGCAAAATAAAAAGAACGAAGCAGAAATCTTTATCTCTAGTAAAGAATTTCAAACTCCAGGTATAGCGTTCAATAATTTTCTCCGAGAAATAGCTGTTGATCAAGAAAAGGAAGCCTCCCAAACGATTCAGCAAGCTAAGCAAAATTACTTAAAAGAACAATCGATAACGATCTCTTTGCTTGGTTTCGGATTGCTTTACAGTTTAATTCTGGGCTGGATCATCCAAAGAGCAGTGACTCGACCTTTAGACTCAATACGAGAGACTGTAGAACAATTGGCGGCAGGTGAATTGCAACTCGAGGTTCCATACGTTGATTCTCCTAACGAAGTGGGACTATTAGCCAGGGCAATCCGAATTCTACAAACTAACTCTAGACAAACGGAAGCAAGAAGACTGAGACGAAGTTATGTAGCCGAGATGTCAGCCGCAATTCAACAGGTTTCCAATCTATCAGATCTTGGTCACGACTTCCTCTGTCAACTCGCCCCAATGATTCATTTGGGGCATGGAACTTTCTACTCTTTCGATCCAGATGAAAAGAGATTGAAAATTCTTGGAAGTTATGCGGTAAAGGAGCCGGAAAGTGGAAAAGAATTTATTTCTTTAGGACAGGGGCTTATAGGTCAATGTGCTTTGGACCAAAAACCAATGATTCTCTCAGATGCTTCGAATGAGCGGATACTGATTAGCTCAAGTTTAGCAGATTTGGTTCCAAGTAGTTTGGCAATTTTTCCCATTGTTAGAAATGCGCGCCTCTTGGGAGTTATGGAACTTGCTACTTTTTCGAAATTCACTGATTCCGATAAGGCACTGATCGATGATCTTATTCCATTGTTAGCTTTAAATCTTGAGATTTTAGAAAGAAAAGAAAAAACCGAACAACTTCTCAAAGAAACTCAAAGACAAGCCGAGAGCATGGAAAAACAAGCGGCAAGATTAGAGGAACAGACAGTTGAATTAGAAGCCCAGCAACACGAAATCAAAGCCACCGAAGAACGAATGCGCGTATTAGTTGATAGCATCCGTTCTGTGATTTTTATGAAAGACCTTGAAGGAAGACATTTACTTGTAAATACCTTCTATGAAGAAGTAACAGGAATTCCTCGCTATGAAATCATGGGCAAAACAGATGCGGAAGTTATGCCTCCCGAAGTGGCAACCCATATAATGACCCAAGACCGAAAAGTAATGGATACGGGTTTAGAAAGCACTTTTGAAGAAGATGTTCCTGGGAGAGACGGAATACTGCGTTCTTTCTTAACGACAAAAGTTCCATTAAAAGATGCAAATGGTCGTGTTTACGGTATGTGCGGCATAGCTACTGATATAACTGATCGTAAGCAGAGTGAAAACAGAATAGCTGAAAAACAAGCTACGATAATGGCTTTAATCAATTCGATCCCTGATTTAATTTTCTTTAAAAATCCTGAAGGAGTCTATCTCGGTTGCAATAATGCCTTCGGACAGTTAATTGGACATTTGCCAAAAGATGTAATCAATAAATCTGATTATGAACTGTTTCCCAAGGAAGTCGCTGATTTTTTCAGAGAGAAAGATACTTCAATGCTTGCCTCCTTACAAAGCCAAACGAATGAAGAATGGGTTACATATCCAGATGGCAGAAGCGTCCTTCTCGAAACACTAAAAGCTCCTTTTTGGGGAAAAGATGGAAAATTACTTGGAATCTTAGGAATTAGTAGAGACACCACCGAACGCAAAAAAGCTGAAGATGAGATTCGACAAGCCAAGGAATTAGCTGAAGAAGCCACTAAGACTAAAAGTGATTTTCTTGCCAACATGTCACATGAAATTCGCACTCCTATGAATGCTATTATAGGTATGTCTTACCTCGCCTTGCAAACAAATTTGGACAAAAAACAAAGAAACTACGTTGAAAAAGTAAACAGAGCAGGAGAAAATCTATTAGGAATCATCAACGACATTCTAGATTTTTCTAAAATAGAGGCCGGAAAAATGTCCATGGAAAAGGCCGATTTCTATTTGGAAGATGTACTCGATCATTTATCTAACCTTGTCGGAATGAAAACTGAAGACAAAGGTCTAGAATTGCTTTTCAATATCAATCATGATGTTCCGACATTGCTTACTGGCGATTCTCTGCGACTGGGACAGGTTCTTGTTAATTTAAGCAACAATGCCGTAAAATTCACCGAGTCTGGTGAGATCATAGTAGGAATTGAGAAGGTTTCGGAGGAAAACGATGAAGTAGAATTGCATTTTTGGGTAAAAGATACAGGAATCGGAATGACGAAGGAACAATGCGGAAAAATGTTCCAGAGCTTCAGCCAAGCAGATGCTTCCACCACACGAAAATACGGTGGAACAGGTTTGGGACTTGTTATATCAAAGAATTTAGTTGAGCTAATGAATGGAAAAATCTGGGTAGAGAGCGAAGTTGGGAAAGGATCCATTTTTCACTTCCATGCAAAGTTCGGGCTTCATTCAAATCCTAAGAACCAGAGAATGTTTAGTCCAGATGAACTGTATTCCATAAAAATCTTAGTGGTGGATGATAATTCCTCCGCAAGAGAGATTTTATCTACAATGGCTTCCAGCTCTGGAATCAAAGTTGAAACAACCTCTTCAGGAAACCAAGCTTTAGAACTTGTATCTATATCAGAGTCTATGAAAGAACCCTTTGATTTGATTTTGATGGACTGGAAAATGCCTGGTCTGGACGGAATTGATACTACTCTGAAACTTCAAGAAAATGAAAAAACTAAATCAATTCCAGTGATTCTGGTTACGGCTTACAGTCAAGACGAAGCTTTAACTCTAGCTAATCAAAGAGGAGTAAAAATTCAAAATATACTTGCTAAGCCTTTCACAGAATCAGCGTTGTTAAATGCAATTGGTTTTGCATTAAATATCGGTTATGTCGAATCTTTAAATCAGGACTCCTTAGATACAAATTATACAGAGTCTATGGAAAAGCTAAACGGAGCTAAGATTCTATTGGTTGAAGACAATGAAATGAATCAAGAATTAGCACTGGAGCTTTTACAACAAGCCAGAATAGAGGTTACCGTTGCCCATAACGGTAGAGAGGCCGTAGAAATTGTATTGTCGGATGTTGAATTTGATGGAGTACTCATGGATTGCCAAATGCCAATAATGGACGGTTATACGGCAACGAGGGAAATCAAGAAAAATCATAAATTCAAAGATCTTCCAATAATAGCAATGACTGCAAATGCGATGGCTGGCGACAAAGAGAAAGTATTGGAAGCAGGAATGTGTGATCATATCGGCAAACCACTGAATGTTGGCAAAATGTTTTCTACAATAGCAAAGTGGGTGACTCCAAAGTCCGCCAAACCTAATGATACTCAAAAAACTTTACCAAAGAAGGAAACTCAAACCCAAGATATGGATTCTAAAGACCAATTGCCAGAGTATCCGGGAATCGATGTAAAAGCAGGACTCAATATTTCAATGAACAAAGTATCATTGTATACAAAATTGCTTGTAAAATTTCGAGATGGCCAGGGTGAATTTGAAACTCTCTTTACGAATGCAAAAGCGGATCCAGATCCTGATGCGAGACAAAGAACTGCACATACTTTAAAGGGAACTGCTGGGAACGTGGGAGCAAAAGGAGTTCAAAAACTCGCGGGAGAATTGGAAAAACTCTGTAAGGAAAATGCCTCGGAAGAGGAAATTCAAGCCTGTTTTCAGTTAGTCTTAAAGGAACTTCGACCAGTAATCGAAGGTTTAAAATCTGTGAACACAGATGCAGATGGGCGGAATCCGGAGGACTCGCATCAATCCATTTCGAAAGCAGAATTGGATAATTCAATGGAGAAGCTGAAGACTCTATTGGAGGATAGCGATTCTGAAGCCGGAGATCTTCTCAATGATCTTTTAGCCAAACTAGGAAACAGCTCTCTTTCTAATTCTTTGAAACCTCTTGCTAAAGTTGTAGATGATTTTGATTTTGATAAGGCCTTAGAATTGCTGAAGAATATAAAAATTTAGTTCGAATGCAAAACCAATTTATCGTTGGGATTGGGGCATCTGCTGGCGGTCTCGAGTCCATGCTAACCCTGTTTGCGGGTTTGCCTCCGATGGGACAACTGACTTATATAGTCGCCCAACATATGGCAAAGGATGGGCATGATGAATTACTCTTACTTCTTTTAAGTCGCGAATCCAGAATGCCCGTCAAACTGGCAATTAACGGAATTAAGTTAGAAGTTGATACTATCTATATTATCCCTTCTGGCAAAGATGGAAGAGTTCATGAGCAAACAATTCATTTGTATCCACCATCTGCAGAGCACTTATCAACACCCTCTGTCAATGCTCTTCTAATCTCTTTAGCAGAATCAGCCAGGGAAAAGGCTATAGCAGTAATTGTTTCTGGAACTGGAAGCGATGGTGTTTTGGGTTGCCAAGCGATTCGTCATGCAGGTGGACTTGTACTCGTGCAAAATCCCTCTGAGGCAAAATTTGGCGGTATGCCTTCCGCCTCCATCGAAGCTAAGATCGTCGATAGAGTCATTTCTGTAAAAAAAATAGAATCTGTTTTTCGAGAACTCATACCGAATTTGGATTCCTTAACAATCCCTTCTGAACCTATCCAACCGAATATTTTAGATCAAACTGAGTCCGAATTGGAAACAATTGTATCTTTGGTTTTCAAAGCAACTGGCATTGATTTTTCATCTTATAAAGAAGATACGCTACTACGTCGCTTAGATAAACGTAAATCAACTCTAGGAATTGATTCTAACTCCTCCTATCTTAAATATATAAGCACACATTCAGACGAATTGAATTTTTTGCAAAATTTCTTTTTAGTCTCAGTTTCTTCTTTCTTCCGAGATAAAGAAGCTTGGATTGCATTGGGAAAACTTTTCTCGGAAAAGCGAATAAAACTAGAATCAAACAAAGCATTTCGTGTATGGGTGGTCGGTTGTGCTTCTGGCGAAGAAGCTTATACTATAGCCATTTTACTCAAGGAATTGGATAGTCAGCTTTCGATCGAGATATTGGCCAATGATTTAAACCCAGAAGCTTTAGAAATAGCCAAAGCAGGCATATACAAGATAAGTTCTTTCAAAGAAATGCCGGAATCTATGAAAGATAAATACTTTATTCAAACAGAAGATAAACTTCAATTGAAGTCCGAAATTCGAGATTGTGTACACTTTGAACTTTCTGATATTTTGAACCAACCTCTACCAAATGACATTGATTTAATTAGTTGTAGAAACCTTTTGATTTATATGAAATCAAATCTACAAGACAGTTTGATTCAAAAATTTAATGAATCTTTAGTTTCTGGCGGCACTCTTTTTCTAGGACAAGCTGAATCCCTGAGCTTTGTCGGCAATTCGCTTTTCATGCCACTGGATGATTACAACAGAATTTTCAGAAAACGAACTTAATTTTTCTTTAGCTCAATCCATTTTAGTAAAGCCCGCCACAGTTCTTCTGGTTCGATAGGCTTAGTTACAAAGTCATTCATACCTGCCGCTAAACACCTGTCTCGATCCATATCCATTGCGTTTGCTGTCATGGCGATAATTGGAAGTTTTTTGAATTTTTCTAATTTCCTTATTTCTTTGGTCGCAGTGACACCGTCCATTACAGGCATTTGCATATCCATGAGAACAAGATCGAAATTGCCACTTTGAACTTTTTCTAAAGCAATCAAACCGTTCTCCGCAATTTCAACACCGAATCCTTCTGATTTTAAGAGTTCCATACCGATTTCTTGGTTTATGTCATTGTCTTCGACTAAGAGTAGTTTTGCAGAATTGATTTTCTTTAATCCTTCGGATAAAGAATTTACACTCTCATCAAGAGTTAGTTCAGAGGCAGTCTCTTGGTTGTAAATTCTAGCTAGCGAGTCAAAAAGAATCGAACCGTTCACAGGTTTTACTAAAACATCTTCTATGCCAGCTTTTTCTGTCATGCTCACCATATCTTCTCTTCCGTATGCTGTTACCATGATTAAGTGTGGTTTTTCTTTTAACGATATTTCTTTGATTTTTTCAGCCACTTCGATACCGTTCATTTCCGGCATTTGCCAATCCAGAAAAACAACCGCATAGGGATTCATTTCTTTTTCGGCTTTCTTGATTAAATTGAGCGCCTCCTTACCTGAATTTACCTTTTCTACATTCAATCCTATTTCTAAAAGCATACTACCGAGCACTTCACATGCGTTAGCATTGTCATCGACAACAAGCACTCTTTTTCTTTGTAAATCTTTTGCCAAAGGTCTCTTCTGCCAAACTTTGTTACTTTTCCCTATTCGAGCCGAGAACCAAAAGTTACTACCTTTTCCGATTTCACTGGAAACTCCCACACTACCGCCCATTAGTTCAGCCAGTTTCTTGGAGATAGCTAGACCAAGCCCAGTGCCTCCAAATTGCCTAGTGATAGATGAGTCTGCTTGAGAAAAACTTTGAAAGAGCCTGCCCATCTGTTCATCAGTCAAACCAATTCCCGTATCGCGAACCCCGCAATGGAGTAAAATGTCATTGTCTGTTTCTTCTTTAACTTCAATATGTATATGAATTTCACCTTTCTCAGTGAACTTAACAGCGTTGTTGCTATAATTAATCAAGATCTGACCTATTCTTAGTGGATCTCCGATTAGATTTTTAGGAACATTTTTATCGACATCAAAAATTAGTTCCAGACCTTTTGCGTGAGACTTTTCTGAAATGAGATTAGAAACATTCTCAAGAACCTGGTCCAAATTAAAATCGATGTTCTCTACTGTTAACTTTCCTGCTTCAATTTTAGAGAAATCTAAAATATCATTGATAAGACCTAATAAATGCTGTCCCGAGCTTTGGATTTTTTTAATAAAGTCTCTTTGTTTTTCCGTCATTTCTGATTTTAAAACTAAATGAGAGAGCCCAATGATCGCATTCATCGGCGTACGTATCTCATGTGACATGTTGGCAAGAAAATCTGACTTGGCTTGTGTGGACTCCTCGGCGATCTGTTTTGCGGTTTCTAATTGATTCTCAATTTTTTTCAAATCAGTAATGTCCCAAACCAAACCCGAAGAAATAGTAGGATTGCCATCTTCATCATAGGAAAACTTTCCAATCGACATAACGTGGATCATTTCTGAATTGGGTTTGTGAACTCGAAAAGTTGTTCTATAGTCGGTTAATTTATTTTCAATAGTTTTTTGCATTGTCTTTCCAACCTGCAATGCATCATCGGAATCTACATAAGTAAACCATTGCTCCATGCTTCCGTTTAACTGAACATCACTTAGCCCATACAATCGAATTGTTGAATCATCAGCTTCCAGTCTATTTTCTTTTGGATAGTATGTCCAAGTACCCATTTTAGCGGCCTCTAGAGCGATATCTAGTTTTTGCTTGGCTTCTTTGATTGAATCATCTGCCTTTTTACGTTCGGAGATATCTTGGTGAATGCCGACCATTCGAATCACCTTTCCATTCGCATCTCGCTCGATAGCAGAGCCATAGGTCATTACCCATTTGGGTTCTCCTGACCTAGTTTTCATGCGTAGTTCCATCCTATGCTCAGAGATTTCATTATTTACAAATTGGGTAAATCTACTCACAGCAAAGTCAAAATCTTCGGGATAAACCATATTGACCCATAGAGCGGCAGTTTGGCCATACTGAGTTTCTAATTCTTCTTTCGTATAACCAAGCATTTCAGCCCAAATATTGTTTATAACAAGCACATCCGGATCTGACTGCCAATCCCAAAGCCCTAAATGTGCACCTTGCAATGCTAGATTTAATCTGCTTTCGTTTTCCCTGATTTTTTTTTCAGATTCAACCAGGATCGTAATATCTCGAACGGCTACAGTTACTAACTCTTCTTCGTTCTCACGTGCTGGAAGTTTAGATAGCGAAATATCCGCGAAAAAATCAGTACCATCCTTCCTCTTAGCTTTCAAGTCAACTACAGAACTGAGTACTCTTGTTCGCTCTTCACTTGTTTCAAATTTTTTTCTTAGCTGAGCGTGATTTTTTTGAATTTGGTCTGGCACCAACTTGTCTATGTTCATCGACATCAATTCATCGTTTGAAAAAAGAAATAATTCCGTAGCTTTTTTGTTTGCTAATAAAATTTCGCCTTTGCTGTTAACGACAAATTTTCCGTAAGGAGCTGACTCGATAATGGCTCTATACCAAGCACTTGTATTCTTTAGTTCTTCCTGTTGAAGCTCCAGTTCAACGGATTGTTCTTCCAGCTTACTAGCCTGAGCCATCATTAAAGAGGATTGCGACAACGTTTTAGAAAGAAGAGATTCGGTTTCTATAGTTTTCTGTAAAATCTCAAGCCTTTGGCCTATGCTTAAGAGTATTTCATCCAAAAGAGCAATTTCCCTTTCTCCAAGCTTAGAAAGCGAGGCAATTTCAATGACACCTTTTAAATCGTCGCCGTGAAAAAAGGGAGAAATTCTTATTTCAATTGGAGTATAAGTATACATTGAAGATTTAATCTTTAAATGACTATTTTCTGGATTTCGAATCAAAACCATTTTCTGATCTCGGGCAACTTGACCCACCAAACCTTCACCAAATTCGAGAGTCTCTGGCGGAAGAGATTCCGGATTTAAACCGAAAGTACCAATGAGTGATATATGCTTATCTTCTTTGTTATGAATGTATACTGTACCATATTGTGCTTGCAATACGGGAAATGATCGACGAAGCAACGTGTCACCGAATTCACGTAAATTTGTTGTTAACTGCAGATCTCCCGAAATTTCGGAGAGATTTGTTTTTATCCAATTCTGATTCTGCATATTCTTATAAATTTTAGATAAAGCTTCTAGTGAATGTGCAATTTGACTGATTTCATTTTTTTGGTTTAAAAAAGGAATTTTTTGGGAAGTATCTCCTTCAGCTAAGAGTACAACAGAATCTCTTATGATTTCCAATGGATTTCGAATGGATTGGCTAATGATTCGGGATATAATTAAGAATGCTAGAGCACTTAGACCAATTAAAATTCCCGATTCAATTAGCTTGTTTTTGAAAATAGCCTCGGACTCTAAAAGATCTGCTTTTGCACTTTCGGAATTTTGTAAAATAATTTGATCGAGTAGCTCAATTAAATTAGGAACTGGATTCAAAGGATTGGAATCCAAAGTTCTGTTCCATGCAGTTTTTTCATCACGATTTGCCGATATCCGCTTTGTCTCTTGGTTGTATTCAAAAGATATCTTAGAGATCTCCTCTAACTCAGAAATATGAGACTTATTTTTATCGCTGTTCTTTAGTTTTTCGAGGTTTTCAGAGTATGTAATTTGTAGTTCTTTTTCCGTAGCAAGTAAGCTTGATACTGTTCTTGGGTTTTTCTCAAAGATTGAATCTCTTATCACCTTTCTTAGCGAAAGGACATTGAACTTCAAATCCAGAGCCGCCTTGCTTCCGAGATAGGAATGAGTATAAAACTTTCTATGAATCTCTTTTAATTGATAAAGCTGAGGGATAACAGAGAATCCAAGAAGGAGAATAAGACTAAACGAAAAAACATTGAAAAAGAGTAACTTTTTCTCTACGGCTAAAGGTGCAAAGATGTCTAGGAGCTTTTTCATTGTTTTAAAACCAGTTTCTGTAGATAGAACATCATTTTAATTGCTTTTCAAACTGTTCAATAAAGAATTTCTGAGGTTAGAGAAGATGGCTAGAAAAAGACAACTCTTATGGTCAAAGTGAAACAAATTCCCAAACTATTCTACGGAACTGCCTGGAAAAAGGAGAGAACAGCAAAGCTCGTTGAACAGGCGATACTTTCCGGATTCAGAGCTATTGACACTGCTTGTCAACCCAAGCACTATGAAGAAGCAGGCGTTGGAGAGGGAATAAGACTAGCGGCAAAAAAAGGGGTCAAAAGGACTGAATTGTTTCTTCAAACTAAGTTTACACCAATCTATGGACAAGATCCAAAGAGAATCCCTTATGATCCCAAGGCTAGTTTGCCTGATCAAGTAAAACAGTCGTTTGAAGCTTCACAACGAAATCTAAGCTCTGATTTCATTGATTCGCTCATTTTACATTCGCCTTTGGCTGATATGAAAAGGACTTTGGAAGTCTGGAAGACCTTTGAACAATTGTTCAAAGAAAAATTTGTCGGTCATATTGGAATCAGTAATTGCTATGATCTTAAATTCTTTAAACTCTTGTTTCAGAATGCAGAGATCAAACCTAAGTTTTTGCAAAACCGTTTTTATAAGGAAACAGGCTATGACAAAACTTTACGGAAATTTTGTGATGAAAATAGCGTGCTTTACCAATGTTTTTGGACATTAACAGCAAATGATCATATCCTAGAACATCCAAAATTCCAAGCCATTGCTAAAGAATCCAATAGAACGGAAGCACAAATTCTCTTTCGTTACTTAACTCAAATCGGAATTGTTCCTTTAACAGGTACTTGTTCAGAAAAACATATGAAAGAGGATTTAGAAATTTTTGACTTCCATTTAGGCGAGAAAGAAATGAAGGCAATTGGATCGTTTTTCTAGTGAAGGCTTTTAAACTTAAAAAAAAGCAAATTTGATCCAAAACTGCGGAAGAGGGTATGGTAGAGTATTTTTCAAGAGGTAAAAATATGAAATTTCCATTTTTAGAAAAACTATTCGTCCCTACGATTTTTCTTTCCATTTTTTTGGGAAGTAGCTGTGCCAAGGAAGTTGGAAAAAAAGAGCTTTTATTGAGCTCTTATCCAGTGATTAAGACCACTCAATTGGAACCCACTTCTAAGTTTTATGAAAAACACTTTGGATTTCAGAGAACATTCTCTTCCGATTGGTACATAAGCCTAAAATCAGGAAACTTTGAATTGGGAATTTTAGCACCAAACCATGAATCGATCCCCATTGCTTTGCGAGGAGAGGCTAGTAACAAAGGTATTATTTTAAATTTCGAAACTGACGAAGTCGACCGAATCTATGCTGAAATGCAAAAGGAGAATAGAAAGATTCATTTAGAAATTAAAAATGAAGACTTTGGGCAAAGACATTTCATCACAGAAGATCCTAACGGAATTCCTATTGATGTAATCAAAAATATCCCTCCTAGCGAAGAATTTCAAAAGAGCTATTCCAAATAAAATAAACTTTTCTGGCTAGCTTAGGACTTGCAAATTGGAATTCAAACCAATATGCCAGTTCAATCAAAAGAAAGACTGTATCCAGTTTGGGAAGCGATTGAAAGGGATATTGAAAGCCAGTTGGGTTTAAACCAATTGGCTTTTCTTTCCAATTTCTCCCCCTGGCATTTCCATAGATTTTTTAAAAAACAGCTTTCGGAAAATGTTCAAGACTACATCAAACGCCTCCGAATTGAGAAAGCCGCGTACGAACTAAAGATTTCAAATCTTCCAATAATCGAGATCGCATTGGAAGCTGGATACGAATCCCAAGAAGCTTTTACGAAGGCTTTTAAGCGTTACATGTTGGATACTCCTTCATCATTTAGAAAAAAGTTCAAAACTTCTAAGAAAAATTTAAAAACTGACAAATTGTTTCATACCAAAGGCTTGGAATTGGGTTTAGACTTCAATGAAGTTCGTTATAAATTCATTGCTTCTTTCGAAATGGCTTTTACCCGTCACTTTGGCCCTTATGAAAATCTACCTGGTCCTTTACCCAATTCAAAAGAGGTGTTAAAACTTCTTGATTTTGTTAATTTTATTAAAAGTAACCCAGCAAATCACAAATGGTTAGGTGTTTCATTGGACGATCCAACCTTAAGCCGACCCGAAAAACTGCGGTTTGATTTGGGGATCACCATTGGCTCCAGATACAAAAACTTTCCTGAAATTGGATATAAAAAGATAGAAAGCGGAAAGTATATCATTTTTCGAGCCAGGTGTCCTTTTAAAAACCTTCCAAAAATCTATCAAACCATTCAAGATGATTATTTTGCGGTGCAAAAAGTTCAACTAATGAACCAGCCGCCGTTCGAAATGTACATCAATCCATTTCCTCAAAAAAAAGAAGTTCCCATTGTTGATATTTACTTCGGAGTCAAGAACTAAATTTCTGATAAGCTGAACGAACTAACTTCTCGGCTAACATTCGCAATCTGAAATAATTCCATTTTTCCTTTGACAACAAAATTCACTTTTTTTAATTTGGAATGCCTATGACACAATATACAATCGATTCAGTCCAAAGCACCGAAATCAGTATTGATAACGGAAAAGTCCAAATGAAAATCGGATTTTCAAAAAAAGAATTTCTCGAAAAAGACGTACGATTTGTTTACACGAATTTTCTAAGTTCATCAAACATGTCAGAAGTAATTGTTCACACTTCCGATTCAGCCGGTAAAACCAAAAATTACAAATTCTATGCCTCCCCCGATGACCCAAAAGTAGACGAATTCTTAGGTGATTTAGTAAGCCGACTTGGAAAAAGCATAGATCTAAGAGGCAAAGATTCTAAAGAGGCTCTTGCGCAGATGAAAGCGATGAACACAAATGCTGTGGCAATGATAGCTGTACCAGCTTTTGTAATCTTAGTTTTAATTGGGTTTTTCTCGCCTTTAATTCTTCATGGATTTGATGGAGGGAATGCTGAAGTTACAGCTGAAGAGCTGAAAGAAGGCAACAAAACGGGAACTTCTAATTTAACCATTTCTGGTCATGCACTCTCAGAAGCTATGGAGTATTCAACTAGAAGGAAAGGAACGACTACTGTTCGCATTTATTTTCCTTTAGTTTCTGAAAATTGGGAATCCGGACAACCAGTCCATATTCTAGTCGAAACAGGAAAGCTATCCGATGAAGAATTTAATGAAGTCATTAGCCGTACAAGGTTCACCGGCGTTTTACGGGATAAGCTCTGGGAAGGACCTCATTCAGATGTCACTAAGTTTTTTACCGAAAACTATGGTGCTACTTTTTCTGAGCCAGTATTACTATTGGATTTAGATGCTTCGGCGGGTGAAGACAGAAATATTGCATTGTTTGCTATTGCATTTTCCATCTTGCTATTTGTAGGAATTGGAGCTTATATAAAATTTAAGAGCTAACTTTCACTAAGATTCTAACTTGCTCTTCGAGGATTTCAGTTAGATCCTTGGATGCCTTTTTTTCAGGTCCTTGTGGAAAATCTTGAGGCAGGATCGGTTTGCCTATCGTATAGCGGATCTTAGCGCGAAAAGCCTTGCCGGTTAAAAATGCTTCGGGAGTCGACATTTTCCAAGCTCCACCAATTCCAGAAGGAATGATGGGAACTCCTGCTCGTATCGCAATTTTAGCTGGCAGTGCTTTGAATGGACCCATTTCTCCTGACTCAGTTCTTGTGCCTTCTGGATAGATTGAGACAATCTCACCTGCTTTCAAAAGATCTACCATGTAATTCTCAAGCTGTTCGTAGTACTGCATCGCATCTTTTTTGGTCATCTCAGATTCGTTGACAGCGTTTCGGATGATTGGCATACTACCCCAACTGATCAGGTTTCGTTTGTAGAGATTGCCTAATGTGTTAAGCGTGTTTTCAATCAAAGGTTTGGCGAAACTCAGTGGCGGATATTGGAAAGGGCTGGAAGGATGATCTATAAATTTTAAAATGTCTTCTTGCGGATGAAAGAGCTCATATTTTCCTAAATAGACGATCTTACGATCGGCATAGGCTCCTTGGACCACAACGTCCAAGTAATCCGTATGGTTGGATATCAGAACCGCGCCCCCAGACTTCGGAATGTTCTCGAAGCCAGAAATTTTGATATCGTAAATGAGATCGAGGACAGTCCTCAAAACGGCGACGGGTACCTGCCTAGGCACCATGAAAAGACTATCGAGAAAATCAGATTCGGTTGGTTCCATAGAAACTGCCTATCATTTGAAAATAAAACTTTATGAAATCAAGTTGGATTTTGATACTAGATTGGAAAAACCATGGAAAAAATGCTTAAATGCAAAAAGTAACTAAATTCCTTCTTTTATTGAAGGGGGAGCTGTTACGCGAAGGAGTTTTAAAAAACTCCCTTTTTGTCAGCATTTCCAAGGTTTTTTCTTCAATTACAAACCTAGCTTTCATGATTTATGCGGTCAATTTGCTCACTCGAGCAGAAAACGGCAGACTTCAGGTTTATTTGGGGTTTTTACCCGTTATTTTAGCTATCGCTGAATTTGGGCTCCCCACAGCACTTATCAAATACATATCGCCCCAAGCTGAAAAAGGGGCAAATCCTGGTGAAATCCTCGCGGCATCACTACGGATCAAATTCTATTCATTTTTGGTGCTCGTCGCCATGGCTTGTTTCGCTTTCTTTACCACTAGCGAGAACTATCTCACCTTATTTGTCTTGGTAGCGGGTGGAGTTATCATTTCATTTTTGTCTTATTTTGAGAGCATCTTTGTCTCTTATCGAAATTACCTAGCTCTTTCCATTTGGACACCCCTTCCTAACTTGATACGAATATCTTTGCTAATTTTGTTAGCTGAAAATGCTCCCCACCCTCTTTCTTATCTAGACATTTTGGTGATTTTTGCTCTTTCTCCTATTTTTGTTTTATTCCTGTTTTTCTTTTTCCTTAAAGGAAAAAATCTCTCCTGGTCTGCACCCAGAGTTGAGGTAAAACTTGCCGAAAAGAAACTACTTCTCTTCAATCTTTGGGCTTTCGCCGCTTCAATTTTTGCGATTCTTTCTGATCGCCTTGAAATTTTCTTTTTAAATGAATTCCATCCGCCAGAAATCGTAGCCGATTATGGAACAGCATTGCAACTGTTTAGTGGCTTTGTAATCATTTTGAGTACGTTTAGCTCGATTATTTATCCAAAGCTTTCACGATTGCATGATACAAACGAGTTTCGCCCTTTTTTAATCAAAGCAGTTGGATTAGGTGGTTTAGTTGCTTTGCTACTTAGTCCCGGTTTCTTTTTAGGTGAACCCATTTTAACCTTACTCTTTGGTGCCAAGTACGTTAACTCAATTCCTATATTCAAAATCCTGTATCCAAACTTTCTCCTTCAACTGGTTTTTGCACCGCTTGGGATGGCTTTATTTGCTATGGGTCAACCAAAAATGTTAGCTGGACTAGCTTGCCTTAGATTGATTTTTGGTTGTCTTTTTGATTTTTGGATTATTCCCAATTGGGGAGGGGAAGGAGCGGCTATATCGCTTTTTCTTGGACAGATTGTTTCTTGGCTGTTGTTAATCGGTTATTTTATGGCTTTCTTTCGAAAAGAGGCATAGTCCTTTTCTGAATAGGCAAGAATCAGACAAATGAAATCCAAAAACAACAGCAAAGCTTTTGCGAGCGCTTTCATTTCCATAGTTGTTATCGGTGGTTTCTTTTATCCTCTCCGATCCGAATCTTATTCTGCCTACCGTTGGGATGATTTCAACTCTTCTCGCCAATTCGGAAAAGTTCCGTTAGGGTCTTTTTCCAGGGCAGAATCCCAAAAAGAGACTGTATCCCTGTATGTTGGCGGCCAAGGCTTCTCTCAAAAAGGGGGAGAAGATGAGAAGTTAGTGGCGCGAAACACCAATCGACTTTTTCTTTCCCCCGAAGTTCGATATTTTTTAGATTCAAAATGGGGTCGAATTGGTTTCACTGCTTCCTTTCTCGGAGAAAGAATCAAAAAAACAGTCACAGAATCAAACGTTCACTCGAAGTTTGATGGAGAAGCAATCCTTAGTTACGAATTGCCTTACAAAGGGATTCGAGCTGGATTAGAATCAGGAAGAGGGTTTCAAAGACTCGATTCCTTTGGATTCCTCTTTACTGGCTTTGCCAATTATGCGCAATTGAGAGTTCAAATTCCAAACTTCTCTCAGCTTACTTTACTTGGACTCAGGTTTGAAACTCTCGATCCATTCATAGCACCAAACAGACAATCTAAATCAGAAAATCAAATCATTGGTGGCGACTTGAATTTTTTGTTTATACCTTTTTTCAAAAAGAACCAGATTTTTGGATATCTGTATACTTCTCCTTCTAATGCGAATTTTGTGCAAAATCAGTTTTTCTTTTTTCCTGGTTTTCAGTTTCAATACTTCGGTTGGGAATCGCAATCGGATTTGTTTCTTTCTCATTTTCGCTTAGATCTATTCTTTAGCCGTCAAGTTGGGGAAATACATCGAAAAACAAAAGCTTTCGACGAAGAAAGAAGCAGTTCGTCTTCCTACCTTGCCTATGGATCTCTTCAATTTGAATCCCAAACTTACTCCATCTCATTGGCAGGTTTAGGTACAAAACGTACCAATCAGTTGGCTTCCGATAGAAAAGAAGACGGCTTTTTATTCCCAAATTCTCAACCGCGAGTCTTAGGTGGATATAGTAGTTTTTTCTTATTTCAGAACTTTTTAGGAACCAACTCGGCGGCTTTTTTAGATCTAGGCGAAAGCAGAAGACCCGATTACAATCGAAATGGTTTTCAATTGGGGGGAGTTCAATTTTCAAAACAATGGAATGCAAACTGGGGATCCGATTTTTTTCTAAACGGAGCCGTCACTTCGATGGGAAAAGGGGCTGAGGGAATTGCTAGAATTCGTTATCTTTTTGACAATGAAAAGAGTTATGTTTTAGCCTCGATCTGCTATGCGAGAAACGAGACCAGGGAAGAGTTTTGGAGATTCTATTTGTCTGCTATGGGTTCTTTTTGAATGCTCCAAGACTTAAAAACCTCAACTCGATTTCCCTTCTCGTTGTAAGTGATGGAATCAATGTTCATTCGAGACAAGAAAATGCCTCTACCACTCACTAGATTTCTTGTTGGGTTTTCAATTGGATTTGGAACTGAGTTGAGATCAAACCCTTCGCCTGGATCTTCCACCGTCAAATGAAAACCCTGCTCGTTTGCCTGGATAGAAACTAACACTTTTTCATTGGACTTTCTACAAGCATCTTCCACTCGGCTATAATAATCTTCACCTGATTCTAAAATTGCTTTTTTTTCAAAGTATTTGATTCGACCCACACCATGTTCTATGGCATTTGCAATTAACTCATGCAAAACTATCTTGATTGAAAAAAGGTCTTCTTTGGGTAAATAATAAAAGTAATCAAAGTGACTGCAAATATGATCCACGAATTTAGGAACCTGTCGGATCTCAGGCGAAAAATGGAGACGAAAGGAAAGATCGAAATAGGCTATATGATTTAAAGAAACTTCGCTTTTGTCAACTTTGTTGATGTTGAGTTTTTGGATTCGGTCTTTAAGAGCCGACATTTTAAAGGGCTTTAAGAAAAAATCTATTGCCCCTAACCGGAATGTCTTTATGGCTATCTCGATGTCACTGTCACCAGTAATAACTATAAAAGGACTATTTTTTCCGGTTCGTCTTAGTTCTTCGATGAGCTCAAGTCCACTCATCTTTGGTAAGCTAATGTCTGAAATGATTAGATCGTAATCAATGTTACTAGCTTTTTCGAAAGCTTCCAGGCCATTTACTGCTAGATCAATAGAATGCTCTGATTTGTGAAACTCGACAAATAATTCGCGAATCGATTCTTCGTCGTCAACAAACAAAATATTCATCAATCATCTAGGTTTGACAGACGACTGATTTTGTATAAACTAAAAATTTCACTTTGAATTTGTTTTAAATCGGATCGGGTGAAAACAGCCACCTTTCCTCCCGAAAATTCAAAAGCCAAGTAAGTGCCCTCAGATTGCTCTATTTTGCGCTTTAACTGCCCAAGAGACGTAATTCTTTCTCCGTTTACTGTTTGGAGGATCAAGTCTTGGAAGTCGTGATAGCCCGAATTTCCATCCACAGGGAAAACTCGACTTAGAATTACAATTTTTTCTCTAATGGGGTGAGCTTTACTTTGAAAGAAATCAAGTAAATAGAGTAGTTTCTTATCAGATTTGGCTCGGTATTCTTCACCAAACTCTTTCAGGTATGATCCAGTTAGCTCAGTAAAGAAAAACCCTCCCATAATAAAATATTGAGGCTTTAATCCTTTGGCTTGCTCCGGAATCAGAAATGCATCTGTTTGAAAGGCTGACAAAGGATAGGTAACTTTGACTAACCTGCGATTTCTATAAACAGATAGTTCTATCACGGAACCAGTTTTACGCAAAGCACCTGATTTTTCGCGTAGGATTAGATCCAGAAGTTTATCTCTTTTATCCCAATCACTGACCGATTGGATTGTTTGCCCATTGACCGAAACTATGCAATCTCCAGGAAACAACGAGTATGCTGGTCCGACTCCTGGAAACACTTCTGAAACCAGAGTACCTTTGTCATATGGGCCCAGAAAGTATGCTCTTTCAGACGGAGTGGGTGAAATGTCCAGTTGCATCCCTGGATGGGCAAACCTTTTCTTGTCATTTGTTTCTTCTGAGAAATGACGTACATACTCAGCGGGAACCAAAACATCTCCCAAAATCAGTCCACATAGATTTCCATTTACAATCAGGAAGTTAGGTTCTTCCGATTCTTTTTTATCTAAGAGTGTGGCTTTTAAATATGTATGCGAAAAAGGAAGTTGAATGTACTTTGTTTTGCCTTTGGGACAAAGCTTAGCTTCTTTCTGAGCATCCAAAGAAACTTGGACTGGAATTCTTTCCTTTTCTAAAGACTTCAAGAGTAAGAAACCTGTTTCAGGATCATAAGAAACTATTGTTAACTTAGCCAAAGCATAGTCCGTAGAATCAAAATCTGCATATACAGGTCTTTGTTGGTTTAGCGTAATAGTGAAGAAGATCCCGTTCCCTAGATGAATTGCTTTGCTTTTTTTTACAAAAGGTTCACCCACCATCCATGGATTCTGATGTGAAACCCGCTGAAATACAACATTCAAATCGATTTGATTGGGATTTTCAAAAGGATTCGCAAAGGCGAAGGTTTTATTTCCACCATTTAACAAGAATATTATGCAAAAGATAAAGAAATAGAGAGATTTAAAGTTCTTCATGAATCGCCCCATATCTCTTGCGAGTTCTTATATTAATCTTTCTAATTGCATCAGAATCAAATACAAGTGTCTGGTCCAAACCTCTAAATTTTAGAACTATAAAGTTCTTTTCATTTTCTTTCCAAGCTTTCTTGAAGTCGTTGAGATCTTTTGGGACATAACCATTGATAGACTCTACTACTTTGAATTTAAACTTCTTGTACTTAGATGTTTCTGGATCATCAAAAATGTAGCTCAAAACAATGTCTCTTTCTACAAAACGAAATAGCATGTCTTGGATAAAGTAACTGTAATGGTATTTCAAAGAGCTGTCCAAGTCTCCGTCTTCAAATCCAAAAAAGGATTTTGAAATTGGCTGAAAAACAAGCCCTGATTGAATAAAATGATCGTCTGGACTGTCCCGATACAAACCTAAAGAAACATTTTTTTTCAAGTTTGAACTGGTTTGGAATTTTTTGCCATTTCGATAGAGTTCAAAGAGAACACCAGTTCCCATTTGAAACCGTTCAATGTATTCGATTAAGGGCTCTTTTTTTCCCTCTCTCAAAACTTCGCCTTCGTTAGAGATTGCGAAACCATCGATGGAAGTTAGAAAATCTCGTTCTTTCAGAGAATTCGAAAAACTAGAGTTAGGGTAAATTCGATTTAAGAAGATCCCGGATTCAGAAACTGGAATCTTCATCGCTTTTTTCAAAGTAAGAGGCAAGCCACTCTGAAAAGTAAATCCAAGGTTTGGAAAACCATCGTATTTGCTGTCACCTAAGTCTTTTAGAAAATGTAAAATGATTTCATTTGGAATCAAATAAGCTATGTCTTTTCCAAGCGTACTTATCTGAAAAGCTAGTCCAACAACTTGACCATTTTGAATTGCTGGCCCACCTGAATTACCAGGTTGAATATTGGCGTTTATTTTTATTACATTCCTAAAATCCAAACCAGAGAAAGAGTAACGGTTTTTCTCGTAACGAAGAACGGATCCTTTTTCCACAGTTAGATTTTCCTGACCGTTAGGGAAACCCAATACCAAAAGTTCTGAGCCTAAAATTGGATATGAATCTGCGAATGGTAAATTGCTAGTTTCTTCTTTAAATTCTGGATCTTCGACGCTAAGCAAAGCCAAATCGCAATCATAACCGATTGCTTTTACTTGCGCTACATAGTCTTTCTTAGAGAATCCAGTTCGCACAACGATTCGCTTCGAATCCATAATCACATGTGCGTTTGTAAGTATGAGATTCCCTTCTAGCACCAAACCAGAGCCAAACTCGGTGTTGATGCTTTTCATTTTCCAAGGTTCTATTTTGTTTTCAGCCGAATAACTTTCATTTCTGACAAGGACTACAGATCGAAAGATAGCCTCCACATTGGGTTCAGCCTGAGCGAACAAGCCTGTGGAAGAAAAACAAAATAAACAAATCCAGACCTTAATGAAAAATTTTCTATTCATAGTACAATTGAAAATCCCCCCAAAAAGCCTGTTCGTCTGTAATTTTTGTCAATCGCACCTTGGCAAAAAATCGATCTCCCGTTTTAACATTTTGAGCAATTGTTCCAGAAACGGTTAACTCACCATTCTTGTTTCCAGGTACGCGGATGGAGCCATATGGTGAGTCTCTAGTGCACGAAATCTCAAACCGGTAAGCAATCGACTGATCCCAATAAAAACTTTGGTCTTTTGATTGAAAGACCAATGGACAGGTATGATCGAAGAACAGCACTAAATCGGTCTTGGATTCTTTTCTTCGATTCGGGTCTCGAGCTAAAGATTTAAAGAACATCAAATTTGGGTTATCGTATTGATTCGGATCTACAGAGCCATTGCGCGAAAGAGTTACTTTTGATTGAGTTGGAGCTCCAGCTCGCACTGCCGCAAAGTTTTCTCCCACTGCTGTTCCAATTTCCCAGTAAAATCTATTGCCAAACTTTTGCTTTCCATAGACTACAATTGAGCCTTTGGAAATGGATCGATTGCGTTTTTTATCCTTAAACTCAATCAAGACTTCCCTTTGAGAGCTTCCACAAGTGATACTGAAATAGCGAACGATATCAAATTCCGCACTTAGTAAAACTTGGTTTCCGGAGTCATCTTGGATAGGAAACTTTGAAGTTTTGAATGCTTTAGAATCCGAATTTTCACTTAACTGGCATAATTCTTTTAGGTCTTGGGAAGCATATAGGTTGCCTATACTTAAATAATAAAGGAGCATTAGAACAAAGAAACAGACTCGCATCAGAATATTTTGCGTTATATGAAAAATGAAAGCATTCATTTTAGGGATTCTAGCTGTACTATCGGAGTTGTGGGACAGGAATATAAAGTCTCCCAAGGGATTTTGAGTTGTTATTATGTCTCAAAATGCTAAAGGTCTTTTTTTTGGTTTTCAGACTTTCAAAAAATTATGGGTTCGAAAGAATCGTCTCACAAGGAGTTTTTTTTGAACTGGAGTTTTCTCGTATCTCAAATTTTACCTACTGACTTTCTAATCGATTGTCGATCCCAGACGGCATACGAGGAAGAAACAATACAAGGTGCTTACTACTTTCCATTTTGCAAAAAAGCCTTTGGTTCTGATCCAGAATCTCAAAAAAAACTCTATGGTCCTCTCCAATCCATCCTTGCTGAAGTTCAAACATCGCAAAAGAACCGAATTGTTGTCTTTGACGAAGGAATGGGAATGTATGCCACTCGATTAACATATTTATTGCGAGGCATGGGTTTCAAAGAAACTTTTGTTTATGGGCTCAAGTGGCCCTTTGAAGGCACCAAAACTCCTGGCAATTTAAAAAAAGAATATCCAAATGCAGATAAAGCAAAACCGATCGAAGGTGTTGTTGAAAAAGCATTCATGGAAAAAAATCTAACGAAACTTCAGATTTTTGACGCAAGAACCCTTGAAGAATATGAAGGTCGTTTACCTAGACTAACAGCTCCCGAAGAAGGCACTTTGTGTGGCAGATTGCCCGGCGCATTTCTTTGGGATTGGCGTAGTCTTTACGATTCCGAAGGCAACTTAATCGATAAGACTATGTTCAAAAAAAGATTAGGTGGCTTTCCTTTCATGTCGGAGCGAGCAACCGTAGTTTACGATTACAATGGATCTAGATCCTGTCTTCTCGCCCTTATGCTAAAAGAAATGAGTTTCATAGAAGTTTACACCTACCAAGGTTCTTGGTTCGAATGGAGAAAGTCTAGCTTACCAAAGCAAGCTGTCTCTATATTCGGCCAAAAAACAGCAACACCTGCCGCCCCTAGGGTCGGTGGAATCGACAGAAAAAAAACATAACGGAGGTCGCACTATGCGCACTTTTCTATCTTTCACAAAAAACCTATGTCTAGGTCTTCCCCTTTTTTTCTTAATTCATTGTTCTTCGGGCTCTATCCAACTAATCTACGATAAATCTAAAACAGGCTCATTGAATCCAGATGTAAGTTGGATTCTAACTGAAAGCTCACTTTCAATTGTTGAATCAAAAGCCAAGAGAGAGTTTATAGCATTCCCTGTAGAAAAGAGTTTTATCAAAGCGGGACTAGGTGAACCAGAAGTCAAGTACCGAATGGCTTCTTTTAAGTTCAAAGATTCAATCTCTGGGATTTGTGATAACCAAACAATTGACAATATAACACAAGACAAGGCTGTGCTTAGCATCATAGGGACTGTCAAAGGAAGTAATTGCGAATCAAAATATCTCTTAAAAATCACAGCCATTTCAAAAACCGAAATTTCTTTTGATATCAGTTTTTCCGAAACTCAGCTAAATCGTGTCTGGCTAACCTACTCTTCTAAAAAAGAAGAAGGATTTTACGGATTTGGGGAACAATTTTCGCATGCAAACCTAAAAGGCAAAAAACCTTTTCTGTTTACTGAAGAACAAGGGATTGGTCGCGGCGATCAACCTATCACAGCTGGTGCAAACCTCTTAGCTGGTGCCGGTGGAAACGAATACACGACTTACGCACCTATCCCTCACTACATTTCCACAGAAAACAGGTCGGTTTTCTTTGACAACGCTGGATTTTCATCCTTTGATCTGTCTCGAGATTCCGAAGTGGGAGTGCATTTCTGGGATTTCAACACAGAGAAGTCTCTCAAAGCAACCATTTGGCTTGGCAATCACCCAAAGGAATTAGTGGAGGCTTATACTAAAAAGACAGGGAGATTCCCTGTTTTGCCAGATTGGGCCTATGGAACTTGGCTCGGCATCCAAGGTGGAACAGATAAAGTAAAATCAGTGATTAGCGAAGCTAAAAAAGCAGGCAATCCTATAACAGCTCTTTGGATCCAAGACTGGTGTGGACGTAGAGTTACTAACTTTGGCGATCAGTTAAAATGGAGATGGTATGCGGATGAAGCTCTTTATCCTAATTTCAAACAATTTGTAACTGAAATGAATAAAGATAACGTTGCTGTCCTTGGATACATCAACAGTTTTCTAGCTGATACGGACCCAAAAAAGCCAGGTGGAGATGATTTCACCAATCCGCTATTGGAAGAAGCTAAGAAAAAGAATTACCTAGTAAAGAACTCAAAAAACGAAGATTATCTGATACAAACCGTTGGTTTTCCAGCTTATCTTATCGATTTAACCAATCCGGAAGCTGTGACTTGGATCAAAGGCATCATTAAGAAAAACATGATAGACCAAGGTCTATCTGGCTGGATGGCAGACTTCGGAGAATGGTTGCCTTTCGATGCTAAACTTCATTCTGGAGTCTCTGCAAAAGTTTACCACAATGTTTATCCAGTAGATTGGGCAAGAGTCAATAGAGAAGCCATCAAAGAAGCAGGAAAAGAAGGGAAAATCGTATTTTTCACAAGAGCGGGTTATAGCTACTCCAATGCGTATTCTACTCTATTTTGGGAAGGAGATCAAATGGTTAGCTGGGGTAAGCACGACGGACTTCCTTCAACAATTATAGGACTCACTTCTTCTGGAATCAGTGGATATGCACTTAACCATAGCGATATTGGTGGCTACACTACGATTTCAAACCCACTTAAAAACTACCATCGTACCAAAGAACTGATTTTGCGATGGGCTGAAGCCTCGGCATTTACACCTGTTTTTCGAACCCATGAAGGAAACAGACCTCTCAAAAACTGGCAAGTTTACCAATACACAAACAAAGAAGGCAAAGCTTCCCAATCCGATTCAGAAACGGTCGAAAAGTTTGCGGCATCGGGACGTCTCCATTTTGCTTTAAAAGACTACATAAAAGAATTGGTAGCCGAAGCTTCCAAAAACGGAATGCCCGTGGTTCGTCATCCTTTGTTAGTTGAACCGAAAGACCAGACGGCGCTCGCTCAAGAATATCAGTTTTTCTTAGGAGACGATTTGTTAGTGGCTCCTGTAATTGAAGCTGGTGATACCAAGAAAGAAGTTTATCTGACCGCTGGACAGTGGGAACATATTTGGACTGGAGAAAAGTTCAATGGGCCTAGTTGGGTTGAGGTCAAGGCGCCTTTAGGTCAGCCTCCAGCTTTCCTTCGTGTGGGTGGAAAGCAAGAGGCCGTTATACGAAAAGGTTTAGCTACTTTGAAGTAAGAGCGGCATTCCACTCATCTAAGTAAGGCTTTGCAACTTCAAAAAGTTTAGAAACATCTCCTTCAATAGTCAAAGATTCTATCTTATCTCCTTGAGCGATAGAATCTACGACTTTTTGATCTTCCGGTCCATCAACCGCGCCAAATACAGTATGTTTTCCGTTTAGCCAAGGTGTTGGTACATGTGTGATAAAAAACTGACTGCCATTTGTACCTGGTCCAGCATTTGCCATAGATAGTATGCCTGGCTTATCGTGTTTGAGACTAGCATCGAACTCATCTCTAAACTTGTAACCTGGGCCACCAGTTCCAGTACCCAACGGACATCCCCCTTGGATCATAAAATCGGCAATGACTCTGTGAAATTTTAAACCATTATAGAAACCCTTTTGTGCTAAGTTTACAAAGTTTGCAACTGTGTTAGGTGTTTTGTCTTCAAAAAGGGTAAGGTTTATAATCCCTTTATTTGTTTTCATTTGGGCTTTTAAGCTCATTTTTGATTCCTTGCTGGGATTCTGGAAATCCCTGTTTTTAGCAAAGATGAAAGCCTGCTAGAATGTGGCAATACGGATACGGCATTTTGTTTCAATTTGAAACTAGGTTCCCTTTTTCTTAAACAGATCTCCTAGTTTTCCAAGCTCTGAAGGTAGGATTGTGGCATCAGCGGCTTTTCTGTTTTCATCTTGAATTTCTTTGTAAACTTCCGTTCGATGAACAGATACATTCTTCGGAGCTTTCACTCCAATTTTTACCTGATCACCTTTTATATCAACAATGACGATTTCAATATCATCGCCGATCATAATCGACTGGTTAGATCTTCTAGCTAATACTAACACTATTTATACCTTTTGAGAGGAGGATTCCTCTATTGATTCCATGATACTCTTTCGAATGGAATGGTTTTCATCCTTTGAAATGAACTGCTTTCCGAAACCTTCTTTGGGATTGATTAAGATAGGACCTTGAAGATTTGCAGTCATTCCCTTCGGATTGTCATGCGGGATGGTAACGATTAAGAAGATAATACACTCGTCAAAGTTCTTTACTTTGATTTCTGCCAATTCATCAGGTGAAATGACTGGCTTATAAGAAGTGAGAAAAATCTGTGGTTGGATACAGATAAAGGCAAGCCCGGACTCTTGGGTAGACTGAAGCCATTTGAATGGGCTTTCTGGGCTTTCTTCGATCAAAGCAAATTCATGAAAGTCTTCAAATCCCAAAAGACCCTGAGGGAAATTGAGAATCTGCTTCTCCTGGACTTCGATTGGACCGAAGGGTTTTGTTTTTAACAATCTAGGCATTCTAAAATTTTATTCCTTTTTTATAGAGCAAGTAACATTATAAAATAAACTAACGCAAGAAATCCATAAGGCTCGGCTTTATGATTTTAGCTCCTACGTTCAAAGCATAACCATGAATCGTTTCTAACCATTTCATGTTCATGATTGTCTCTGGAAAATCAATTCCTTCATTCTTGGCTAGAAGCTCGGTCATATACAGTTCATCATACGATAGCCTTTTTTCATGGTTTTCCATTCGATTCATTCTCGCGCCCACAGTAGATCTGTGACGAAGTATGTTTTCTAAAGCTAGATCCAAGTCACCTAAATCCCTTCCACCGATTCTCTCTTGGTCTTTTTGGACCAAATCGTTTCTCAACTGAATCAAAACATCGAAAACGGACAGTCCTGTGACCGTAGCAGATTTGGAATAGTTGTTTGGTGGCTCGCCAATGGATGGTTCAATGAGTCCAATGTCTTTTAGTACTGTTCCGCCAGCTACATCCTCTAACCAAATTTGGTGTGGAGCCGTGGACGAAATCGAAATGTTGTCCTGAGCCAGTTTACTTGCTTTGACTTCCAGAGGAGAATTGTTGATTTTATCGATGATATCATCAATCGTATCTCCCACGGAAACATGGATCTCCACGCCATCGATTTTGAAAGTTTGGTCCGATGTGGCGGCAAAGGATGAGTTGTCTACTTTACTGGTAACACTAACATTCGTTCCCCAGAATACTTTGTTTCCAGGAATTGTAACGGGCATGTATTCGCCTTTTTCAATTTCTCGAATTTGCTCACCAATGTCTCCTCTGTACTCAACTCCCACAAACTGGTTTTTTAGTTCGAGACCCTGCAATCCTTTCACTTTGGATTCGATAGGCTCAAAAGGAGGTCTTTCTGTTACATGACCGCCAAAGAGTGGTTGTCCCGTAGCATCTCTAGAATTGGCAAGGTCTACAATGGCGCGCAAATGTTGGTCGATCTCTTTACCAATAGCCACTTCCAATTCAAAGCCCTTGTCTCCCTGGTAGATTCCGTTTCCAGCCTGAACAGTTAGCACGCGAACTCTTTGGAAAATCTCTCCCATTCGATCCAAAATTCCATCGATCTGTTGAAGTCTTTGGTAACCGTCCTGGGCGTTTTCCTGGTATTGGGAAAGTTCGTTTAACCTGGACCGAAAGTACATTTGATTGGTTGCCGCACCTGGATCATCCGATGGTTTTCGGATTTTTAGCCCAGTGGAGAGCTGGTTTTGAGTCTCATCCATAAGTACTTGGTGACGATTTAGATTTCGCACCAAGGAGTTGTTTTGCATCATGCTTGTAATTCTAATCATACTATGCACCTAACCTGTTAATTATAGTATCTAACATTTCATTCATGGTAGAAATCATGCGAGCGGCGGCATTGTAGGATTGTTGAAATTGCACCATGTTTGCCATTTCTTCATCCAAGTTGACACCCATAACCGATTGTCTCATGTTCTCCAGTTCAACCATCAATTCATTTTGACTGGTGAACTCTTGCTTGGCTTCTCTTGCTTCCGTTCCCAATTTAGAAATCAATGAATTGTAAAAATCATCCGTGGTCTTTGAATACTCAAACATGATCGGCTTTTCACGTAATGCGGCGGCAATCAAGAGAGCATTGGAACCATCTTTGTGACCATTCGGTGAATTGTAATCACCAGTTCCGCCAACATCCTTTCCACGGGCGGCGGCTATGTTGGCGGGATTGTATCGAACTTCTTCAGCCATTCTAAAAAAAGAAGAAGGATGATACATGGGAGTAAGGGAAATGTCCTGGGCATTTGCCTGGAACTTGTTTATCTCTCCCACCTTTCTGAAATCAAAACTCCCTGAAGCTCCGCTGGCTGTTAAAATCCCTGTCAATCCAACTAGCAATTCCCCTGAATCCTCCAAATGGCGGATCATAAAGTTTTCTTTTTTATTGTGGGGATTGGTAGTTGCTTTCATCGCCAACTGATTGTCATGTGACATGTAGGCAACAATTCCAGTTTCGGTTCGATTGATCCTTTGAATGACAGCATGCAGAGTGTCGTCTTTGGAATAGGGAATCAGAATTTCTTCTTCTCCGCGTTCTGTTGCTTTTAGAAAGCGAAGTGTTCCGTTGATCCCAATCGGACGATCTGAATCCAAACTGGTTCTACCAGTGACTCGAAAGATAGCCGTTTTGTCGTTTTGACCGTCGCCATCCGAATCTATTTCTCCAAAGGTATTGGTGGCAAGCGAGCGTGGCTCAAAGAAGTTGAGGTTTGTTTTTCCATTCAATCCAAAACCGTCTTTGTGGATCTCGTTGACCGCATCTGTTGTGTTCAATGCCAATGCATCAATAGAGTTGATTTTTTCTACTAGAACTTTGTCGCGAATCTCGACCAAGGCTTGGAGAGAACCTTGCTTCAATAGAACTTTTTCGCCAGTGGAAGCCCATTTTAGATCAATGAATCCATCGTTCTGGGAATTTCCAACCAGTGCAATTGGCTCGACCTTTCTTCCTTGAACAAGAATTTGTTGACCAACAAAGACCATTAGCTCATCTTCATCGCTTCTTCCAATGGTAATGTCCACCATTCCAGCCAATTCTTGGAGCAACTCATCTCGCTTGTCCATCAAATCATTGGGAGCATCACCTAAAGCTTGTACTTTTCCAATTCTTTCATTTAGGTTTTTGATGTTCTCGGCTACAGTGTTCAAATGATTGACTTTGGATTCGATTTCGCGGTTAGACTGCTCTCTCAAAAAACTCAGTTTTTTGTATACGTCTTCCATTCTACTGCCAAGGGCAGTGGCTTTTTCTTGGACTACCGCCCGATGTGCCGACTCTTCCGGATAATTGGATAGATCTTCCCATGCCGACCAAAACTGATCCATCATGGAACGCAATGTATTGCCAGTAGGCTCATTGAATACGGTTTCTACTTGGTATAGGTAGTCGTTTCTCTTTCCCCAATACTCTTTTACGGAGGCAGAATCAATGATTCGATCATCAATGAAGTTGTCTCTGATTCTTTCAATTGTGGAAACTTTGACTCCTTGTCCGATCTGACCTGCCACTTCAGCTCGATTGAAAGCAGGTTCGTAAATAGGATCTACACTATTCATGACAACTCGTTGCCTAGAATAATGTTTATTATCTGCATTTGAAATATTGTGACCTGTGGTTTGAAGAGCTTGTTGGTGAGCCGTTAAGCCTCGTTTACCAATTTCTATACCTTGAAATGTTGATCCCATGTTTAACTCCTACGCTGTAGCATTTAGCATAACTGAACTTTGACGGTCTTGGTCCCTTCGGATAGGTTGATTTGCTTTCGTATAAACCTTTTCTTTGGACTTTTCTTTGAGGGACTCGATTGTATGGTTTAAGAAGTCTTTTCTGTTCTTGAGTAATTTATCATTGGTAAGGATTGCTTCTTTTAACTCGTGCACAATTGCTTTGAGTTGCGTTGTCAAACCTTTGAGTTTGAAATTAGAATCTCTATCCATTTGATTCATAAACTGGGAAAGAGTGATCTGCCCTTCCGGCCTTTCCACGTTTTCCTTTTGGTAAAAGTCTTCAATCGTTCGCATCCGAAGTCTTTCGCATTCAGACGCCTCAACCATAATATGATAGCTTTGCTTGACAAAGGACTCAAGGGCCTTGCCATCTGCGCTGTGGATGGCTTCTCTTTTTTGCAATTCGAGACTAAGTAATCGCTTGTAAGAGTCTATCTCTGTGGTAAATAATTCTCGAAGTGGTTCCGCCCAGTCTGTCATTCTGTCCCCTCAGGGCTAAAATCGACGGATTTCAAAGACTACTTAGGAATTTTTACAAAAATTTACTTTTAGCAACACTATGTCTCATCCACCCCGTCCAAAAAGCCCCTGCACCAAGATTTGCTTCCTAGACCCCATTTCTGGCTATTGCGCAGGTTGCTACCGAACTATAGAAGAGATTACAGGTTGGCGTTCATTTTCCCCAGAGAAACTCGAAGAAGTGTATTTAGAGTTGGATAAACGAAAACAAGAACTGCCAGACTTGGGAAAACTTTTTTAAAATTTTACAAACCTTCGACGTCCATATGAATTAAACCTCTTCAACCCAAATTGCATGCACGGTGTCAAAGTATTCCTTAACATCTTTGATCTTTCCATCATGAAGAGTGATTAGAAAGTGATAATGATTGTTGTAGGATTTTCCATTGGACTTTCGCTTGCCATGAGATTCAAGGATAACACTCACTCGGTCCGCTTCGGCTGTCATCTGACCTATGCTAAACTTGAAGTCATCGAAACTGCGATGGAGCATTTTGAGTCCCAAGCTAATTTTTCTTTTGTCATAATTTCCTGAAACAGGGATATTTCCCAGAATCCACCAGTTCATATCCTCTTCTAAAAGTTCAAATGCTTCTTTCATTTTTTGCTCATTTAGCCAAGTGAAAAAAGTGGTGACTGTTTGTTTGTTTTTTATGATATCCATTTAATCACCTTTTTATTTTTAATGAGCCAAAACAAGCGAAAATCTCCTAAGTAGCGAAGATCGATTCATTTAGGAAACTCTAAACTTCTAGAAGGAATTGGGAAAAAGAAACTAAACATTTCGAACATAACATTTAAGTTTGGGATGAATCAATCTGATCCGAAAAGAATTTCTTTTCTGAAAGGTAATTGTTTAAACGAATAAAATTGTTGTTTTGATCTAGTATTTTTCTAAAATCGGCTTCTTTAAAATTTTTGAAAGTAAAATAAGATTTTACAAGTCCCCATTTTTCTCTCATCAGTTTATGATCTGGATGATAGTCGAAATAGTTAAAGATAACATTGAGAAGGTCTATCTGCTCAAAATATAACCATATACAAATTCCTGAGCAAATCATGAGACAAATATAATTAGTATATTCTATCCATTGGTGAAAAAAATAATTTGAGAGTATTAAAGTAGCAAAATAGAATATAAATAAACCAAATCCTGAAAATAAAAAAAAGTAGGATGTTTTCTTCAAGGATTGATGGTAGCAACTCATATCAAATATTTCTGCTAGATGGTCAGCGATAACTTCTAAGCCAGTGCTTGAATTTTCCACCCTTCTCTTTTCGATCATACATTTCTTTATGAAATTCAAACCCTCATTCTTATACATAACATACTCTATATCACCTAAAGAATG
>JAIXRB010000126.1 GCA_027485405.1 Leptospiraceae bacterium
GGAATAGAAGGTTTGAAATTGATTTTAATGTTTTGGGTTTCTTCTTCTATTTTTACTAATGAAAAGAAAAATTTCCCCTCCCCTATGGGAGCTCCATTCTCATTGAATACCTTGGCTGATTCAAGCATCGATTCATTAGACATAATTCCATCATATGCCAATTGACCGTTGTTATAGTAAAATTTCCAGTTGCCTGTTCGGAGGTGTTTTCGCGCCCCAGTACCAAATAGCTTGCCGTCGCCATAGTATTCTTTCCAGATTCCAGTTCTTTCAAATTTGGGCTCCGAGCCAGTGGCTCCTTCCTTTGCCGAGTAACCACCTTCAGCTATTAAAACCCCTTTTGAGTTGAATTGCTTCCAAGCTCCAGTTCTTGCATCTAAAGTATAGTTCCCTTGGGATTCTACGGCACCATTGGTGTGATAGTTGGTTTCCAAGCCTTGCTTTTTGCCCAGTTTATAGGAGCAAGTTGATTTGATCCCGTTTCCTTCGTCCAGATGGTAAGTAGTCCAAACCCCTTCTTCTTCGTCATCCAGGAAGCTTCCTTTTTCTACCCAAAGTCCTTTTGAGTTCTTTCGCCAATAGGGTCCATTTTTTTTGTCATTTTTAAAGTCAGTTTCCGAAACCACATTTCCTTCAGTATCAAAACTCTGGGCTAGCCCGTCCTTTTTGCCATCGACCCACGGCATAATTGCAATGGATTTACTGGGATCGGTTTCGGATGGTTTTCGCCAAACGCCTACCTTTTTTCCATCCAGGTATTCACCTGTCCAATCTAAGCTAGATTGAAACTGCGGTTTCTCCGGGGTTGAACCTGCTTGTTCAAATTGTAAGTACTCCTCCCACTTACCATGCTTAGGTAGAGCTTTGATTTTAGGTGGGGCAAATTTTTCTACTTGTTCTTTGGAACAAGGTGAACCACTGCATTCGGCTTTTACAGCTCCCCTACCCCGGATCATTCCTGAGTTTTTAAATCGTTCGATTCGAATTAGCTTGCCAGCCTCCCAAACCAATTCGAATTCTGGGGAGTTTGGTGAACCAGAGTCAGACCGACTAAAGGAAGCACAAGTGAAAAGGAGACAAAGGGTCGGTAAAAAAATAAATTGTTTCATTGTTCAATCCTATCGAATAAATGCGCTCTATGTTTTTTATTGATCTCTAAAAGTTCCGTGGCAAGTTTATTTTTACCGCCCGTTAGCTTTTCTGAAAAAAATCTAGGGGGTAAAATGTGGAACGTACCTTCCCCTTTGACATATAGAATTTCTCCATCTAATGAAGTTAATTCCGATTCGAGCATTACCTTTCGTTTTGCTTTCCGAATTGGCCAAGCACGAACAATGAGGTCTTTTACAATGGGAGTAGCCTTGTGGAATTTGAAACCCATTGTGTCTGTCATAACAATATAACCTAAATGGAAGCAAAGAGAACCCATTGCTTCGTCTAACAGAGTGCTTAGTACTCCGCCATGCACGAAACTGGGAGCACCATTGTACATTTCTTGGAAGTTGTAGATAAACCTGACCTCTCCCTCTTTTTCATGGAAAGTAAAATCAGCCTTTAGACCCAGTGGATTGTTTTTTCCGCAACCGAAGCAAGTATCGTGATGGATTTCTGAGCCGTGAAAAGAAGGTGTGTCTCTCATTTCTACCTAGCTTAGGATCAGGGTTTTTCCAGAAAATCCCGAATTACTTTGGCAACAGGCTCAGGAGTGTCCATATGTAGGTGGTGACCCCCAGGGAGCATGACAGCTTCGAGATGGGGAATGGCTTCTTTTCTGGCTTTAAATTTTTCGGCAATAGGATAAATGGAATCTTCTCCCAAGATAAGGAGTGTGGGGATTTTTATTTCTCTGCAAAAAGCTAGTACTTGTTCTTCTGTCATTCGCAAAAATGAATTTTGGTGCAATCTTAGATCTCTTCTAGGTTTTAATCCTCTTGGTGTTTTTTCAAGACCTCGTTCCATTAACTTTTCCGCCGATTCTGAATGCATATCGCCGGCTTTGATTCGGATTGAAATTGCAGTTTCTAAGTCAGGGAAAAAGGTTTCTTTTCTTCCTTTTGGATGTAGCGCCTGTTTAATGGCATCTCTGAGAAGTTCAGGTCCAGATTCTGTAGCATTTGAAATGGGGCCTAAGGATTCAATTAAAACCAATTTTTGAATGGGTAGTATTCCCGCTCCCGCCACAAGCGTTGAAATGGCGGCACCCATAGAGTGCGAAAAAAGGATAAAGTCCGAAAGACCTAGAGCCTGAGCTGAACTTACAATATCTAAGCAGTATTCTGCAAAGTGGTATAGTGATCCCGGGGGCTTGTGACTGGATTTTCCATGACCAGAAAAGTCCATGGAGATGAACCGGTAATCTGGAAAGTGAGTGGCAAGTGCCTCGAAAGAGTTTGCGTTGTCTAGCCAACCGTGGAAAGCTAAGATTGGTTTTCCGAAAGGGTCTCCCCATTCCAAACCAGCAAGAGTTGAATACTTAGTTTCTAAAAGAATTGGTTTCATAGCATAAAACTATTTTGATTCTTTTTGGTGTAATTTGTTTTTTTATTGAAATCGCTCTTGGAATCAGAACAATTTACTGTAATGAAAAGCTTATGGTTTCTTGTTTTCCCAATTCTTATCTTTTGCCAGGGATTGATTTTCTTGGAATTGCTTGCGCAGGAAAAGAAAAAGCCACTTTGCAGTACGTTCTCTGACTGCCTAGAGAAAGCTGAAAAAACGGACATCCACAGAAGGAAGGTTCAGTTTTTTACAGAAGCAGAGGCAGTTTGGAAGAAGTCTGATTCCGAACCAATCCTCTACAAAGTGCTTTGGCAAATGGCAAACTCGATCGTTAAAGAAGCATTAGGAGATACGGGGTACAAAGGGGAAACAATTTTGAAAGTAACTCATACGGAAGCTTATAAAAAAGAACAATTCAGCAAAGCAAACTCTATACTAAACCGAGTGACAAAAAAAAGGGAATTCTTTACCGAAGAAGAATGGAACGAGATAGTGAAATTGCAAGGATTGATCCCTTCTGAATAAAAACCTAATCCTAACTTGCTTGTTTTTGATCGGTTGTACTTTGTCCAAAGAAGATCAAATTTTGGATGAATGCAAAGGGAGAAGAAACCGGTTTTATACCTATGCGATTCCTCTCTTTAACATTCGCAACAGAGGAGAAATCACAGAAGACAACGCAAACTTTTATATTCTCAACACAGAAGTCCAGGACTTCAACTGCAGAAAAGAAGCCAAGAAAAATCGTCTCTATTTACGAAACGACTGAGATGTAACCTTCTGTTTTTAAGAATTCTAATAAACCCTTTGAGCTTTTTTCTACCAAATCTTGCACTGATTCGAAATCCTGAAGTGTTCCATAATAGGGGTCGGGAACTTCTTGTTTATGGTCTTTTTTCTCATTGGCAAAGTTTGCAAATAGACTCACTTTTGATCTTTGCTCTGGGCTGGAGATTCTTTGTAAAATATCTTCCAAGTTTTTCTGATCCATTGCCATAATAAAATCAAAAGAATCAAAGTCCGAATCTTTCAATTGTCTAGCTTTGTGTTTCAATATAATACCTCGGCGCTTCGCGACTTCTCGGGTTCGTGGATCGGGAAGTGAACCAATATGATACTGTGAAGTTCCGCAAGAGTCTATCTCGAATTTGTTTTGTAAGCCCTGGCTTTCCAAAAGTTGCTGAAAAGCACCTTCAGCGGCGGGTGATCTACAAATATTTCCTAAACAAACAAAAAGAATGCTAACTTTTCTTTCTTTCATAAAAGATAGCACAAAAGTTTTGGTCCGTTCTTTTTCATCCACAGATCAGCTTTTTCATAGCCTGGACTCCAGGAAGCCAAAAGATCCCAAAATGCTTTTGAGTGATTTGCATGTGTAATATGTGCAATCTCATGGGCAACTACTGCTTCTATGACATAGTCTGGGCAAAAAATGAGACTTAGATTAAATGTAAGGCATTGCTCAGAAGAGCAGGTTCCCCAAAGGGATCGCATAGTCCTTATACGAACAGCTCTTATCTTTTTGGAGACGAATTTGCTATACTTTGGGATTATTTCTTCCAGCTTTTCCTGTAACAATTCTTTTAATGCCGCTTTTCCCCGAACTATTTGTGATTTAGAGGTGAGACTTCTTTTGCTTTTTAAGATCAGTTGTTCAGGCAACAAACTAGTCCCCTCCCCTACTTCCCAAAGTATCTTTCTATTTTTGTGAAAGATCGGCAATATGTCTCCTGAAGCAAATTTAGCCTGTTTTGGATTGTTTCTTTCGTTCCAATCGTGTTTTTCTTTCACCCAGGTTTTTCTTTCAGCTAAGAATTCTTTCAAACTGCTTTTTGGAAGCCTTCGGGGAACGCGAACTACAATGTGATTATTTGGATAGACGGAAATACTCAGATGGTATCCGCGAGACGGTCTAAGTTCGTATTCAATTCCTAGCCCTGGGTAACTCTCTCTCATCTCTTCCTCACCTTTGATTTGCCTGGTAAAATTCCTTTGGACTCATCATCAAAGTCCTCCGCTTCCGGAATGTTCCAATCCCATTTATGAACAATTCCAAAATCAAAGTTATAATCTTTGATATTAATATGAGATCGAAACCCACCCGCAAAATTAGACTGAATGTCTTCTTGAGTTAAACCGCCGCGAGAAACAAACCTACCTTCAGAGAAATATCGATGATGGGTAAGACGAAAAAAAGCAAGGAATGAATCGGAAAATGTAACTCCAAATTCATTGGTTAAGAGCCACCCAGAACCGTAATTATCGGAAAGGAAATTTATTGATCTTTGGACATGGAAATCTCTAGTTTTGATTATTCCTTGCGAAGGCATGAAAGCCGCATCCCAATAGAAATTTTCAAAAGTTTTTCGGTAACCTAAGCCATAAAACAGCTCTGTCAAATCGTTAGAGAAAGTAAGACCCAGACCAATTGGCCCATAGAACGGAGGCCTTCCATCTATAAATTGTATAACATCATAAAAGACATATTTGAAATATGAATACCTTAGCCCCGTAGTTAAAAAGAATCCATCTGATGGTTTCCAAAGATCAGGATTGGCATCTTTGAAATAAAATCGTCCAAAGACTTCAAACTGATTTTCACCTAAAGTAGATTTTCCCTTGCCATCGGCAAAGTTTCTTGTCCCTGAGTAGACCGTTACAGAATCATAGTAAGAAAATTCTCGAGTTGCTACATTAGTAGCTCTTTCGGTAGAAACTGTAAAAAGAGCAAAGTCTTCATCTCTTGCTTCAGAGACTTGCTGATACCAAAGAGTCGATTTTATTCCACCTTTCACTTCCCATTTGTTCTTAAAGTATCCAGTCTGGATTCCAAAGAAAATGGGATCTCTTGGAAAGCTAATTCTAGAGCCTCCACGAATTCCAGAGAGATTTGGGAAACGATTACCGGTTTCGAAAACATATTCTCCTCCACCTTTGCCAATCGAAGCACCAAAGTATGCTTCCGATCTCAGTTCATCGGTTAGAAAAGAAAAAATGAAAGAAACGAGCAAAAAAAAGGAAAAAAAGGGCACCATTAGAGTTTTCTGTCTGCCAATGTATTGTAAATCAGATTTGTTGATTGGGGTGAAACGATTTCACCCCCTGATTCTGGGAAGGTAATGAGACATAATTTTATTGACATTCAGAGACCGTAAACGGAAGATAGGAGCGACTTGTATGCAAGAATTGATTAAGGAAATGGATTGGGCATCGGCATCTGACTTTTGTAAGCTTAAGCCAGAAGTGTTCCGAGAGAAAGCAAGGGAATTTAAAATCCCAGGATGGCGATCAGGGAAGTTCAAACCAATTCAACTCAAAAAGTATTTTGATATTCCATCAGAAGAAACCTTTGACTCAAAGATTATAGCTATTTCCAATCAGAAAGGTGGTGAGGGAAAAACCACATTGAGTCTTTATTTGGCAGAATGTCTTTCGGAGAATCACAAGACACTTCTCATCGATTGGGATCCCCAAGCGAATGCCACACAGCTTTTTTTTCAAAATGAAATTCCTTCAGTGATGGAGTGTTTAGGATATCGAGGGAAACCGAAGAAATCGATTCAATCAATTGTCAGAAATGTGAAAAGCAATCTTGATCTTTTACCATCAGCATTGGAATTAGCGAACGTTACTACTCCTTATGAAAGGGATGATTTTGAGCTTTTGAAAGAGGCATTGTTACCAATCAGAAGTAGTTACGAGTTTATAATTATAGATTGTCCTCCTTCTCTTGGATTGATTTTAGAGAACGCTCTTATATGTGCTGACTACGTGATTGTTCCTATTCAAACTAGAGCTTTTAGCCTCCAAGGAATAAAAGATCTTTACGAAACAATTCAGAAAATCCAAAGAAAAGCAAATCCAAGACTTAAGCTCTTAGGAGCGGTTCTGAATCAGTATGAAGGGCAAAAGGCACTTTCTGGGCTTGCTGATGGAATCAAAAAATACTTCCCGGTTTTTGAAACGGTAATCTACAGAAGAGAATCTATTCCGCAAGCGCAAGCAAAGATGTCTTTTTTATCCAAAGTGGATTTGAAAACACTTTCTAGTTTTACAGATTTGATGAAAGAAATGCAGGAAAAAATCCATGTCGAAGAAAACTGAATTTCAAGCATTGGATTTGATTTCCGCCTACAGAGAAAAACACTCTAATCCAGTCGTTCTACCTTTATCGAATATTAGCTTAAATCCAATTCAGCCTCGTATCATAGGTAGGGAAGATGTAGATGATTTAGTAGATTCGATGAGAAGATTGGGTTTGATTGAACCTATACTTATCCGTAAAGATAAATCCAAATACTGGATTGTAGCTGGAGAAAGAAGGTTTCGTGCCGCACAAAAACTTGGTTGGCAAGAGATTCCAGTCGTTATAACGGAAGAGGATGAGGACATCTGCTATGAGATGTCATTGGCAGAAAATGAAAAAAGAAAGAATCTTAATCCTTGGGAAGTTGGAAAAGCCATACAATACCTAAGAAAAGAAAAGAAGAAAACTGCCGAAGAAGTATCAACTCTCCTTGGCTATTCTGAGCGCTATGTGAAACAATTGAGTTCAATCGCACGCTTGGATCAGAAATCCGTACTCGAGATGATTATTGCTGGGAAACCAGCTTCAGTAAAAAACTTAGAAGATCTCTTAAAGCGCAAAGAGAGTAGGGGGGGTGAAATCATTTCACCTCAAAAGGAAAAGGAAAGCCAAAGTAAAATGGTTTTAGACCTAAGTCCGCTTCCTTTGAAAAGTCGAACAAGCTTTATAAAAGAATTGAATAGTTTAAAGCAGAAGTACGGATTACGTTGATTTTTAAAACAGAAGAGGCTATAAAGTGAAATCAAAGATTGAAACTATGAGTGATTTAGAGTTGGAATTGGATATTATCCTAAATTGCAATAAAAGACCAAAGAAACAATTATCCATCTCGCAGGTATTCGATTTTCTCGCAGAATCTATAGAAAATTCAATTCAATCAGAAGTTGGAAATGAAGAACTTGGATTTCTGCAAAAGATATATGCCAAGTATCAGCTAAACAAGATTATGTCCTCCGGGGGCTATAAAAAGGAGTCCCAAATCCATAATTTTCCCGGGCCAATCAATGATCTGGATCCAAAAGTTTCGGAGTCCAGGCTTAAGACTGCTATAACAGCCTTTAAACTACATTCTGGCCCTTTTGGGTCGCATTCCGTTTATGGTCACTTAGAAAAGGACAAATGGGAAAAGATACTAAGCTATCTTTCCTTTTTTCTTTTTTCCTACATCGAACTTGAAAATGATGAAAAGATTCGATTCTCAAAAGAAAAGGAAGCAAAGAAGGAAAAGTTGTTTGCCGAAAAAGGAAAGAATGGGCATTCAGATGGAACCAAGCAACAATCCCATCATCATAATAAAAACAAACATTGGAAAAATAAGAAAAAGCATCCGAAGGGAAATAGAAACCACCAAGGGCATTAATTATTTTTTTGCCATTCCCAGAGTAAAACTGGTACAAGTGGAATGAAAATATTTAGAAAGAGAGTTGTGGTATAGCTTAAAAAAAAGCTACCAGCATACAATGGATGCCATGCATGCATTGTATGAATTACAAATGGATGAATTAGGAAAATAAACATGCTTTGTCTTCCTATAAATCCTAACGAGCTGTGAAGCCAGCTAATACTAGAAAATTTAGACATTCCTTTTAACAAGAATCCTGAAAAAAGCACAGGGTAAGCAATATGGTGATTTTTAAGTTCTATACCAAATACCGAAATAGGAAGTAAGCAAAAGACTAAAATCATAACAGTGATTACGGAAGCGTAAGATTGTCCCAGGTTCAGGTTTTTAAATTGGCTTCTAGCTATGAGTCCAAAATGAAAAAAGAAAATAAAGTTAAAGATGCTGATGGATCGATAAACAGAGGGCAGTAGAAAATCTAAATGTCCAATGTTGGATGCCAATTGAATGAATCCAGAAATTGGCAAAAGGGAAACTAGAAATTTGCTTTCGATGAATTTACCCGGCAAAAGAAAGAAGATTAGATGAAATTGCAAAAGCAATGGGATAAAATAGTAAGGAGTGAACACTTTACCCAAAAGAGTTAATTGGAATAATTCGAGCCCAGAAAACACTTTGCTTTTCAGAAAATAGGCAATTAAGGACGCTAAGATATACGGTATGAGAATAGAATTTACCTTCGTTTTCCAATACCCTTCCTTCTTTTTTAGAAAAAGCCCTGAGCTTAGAATAAAGATAGGGACTGAAAACCGAGATAAGTTCGCTAGGAAAAGCGTAGCCTGGGTAATAGAACTGCTCTCTCGGATAAAATAGGTAAAGTAAGAATGGATATGAATGCAAACGATTCCGATCATTGCAAGTCCCCTCAAACTGTCCCAACTTGGACTTCGGTTCCCTTGACTTTCGGTTTCGGGGAGGGCAGGGGAAACCCCAAAAAACCAGCTCAAAAGGATCAGAATCAAGGAAAGGGCAATTCCCAGGGTTTCCCACTCCAACATTTTTTGTCCTCCGATGAAAATGAATTTAGAGAATTGAAAAGTTCGCCAAAAATAGAGATAAAGGTGATTTTAAGATGAGTAAGGTCAGTTTTCCTGCCGGTCAACGGATTTTTAAAGAAGGCGATAGGAATACCGCCATGTATATTATTCTGAAGGGCAATGTTGAGATTTTTTTTACAGTAAACAACTCTCAGACCAAACTGGCTGTCATGAATCCAGGCGATTTCTTCGGAGAAATGGCATTGTTTAGCTCTAAACCGCGAAGCGCTACCGCCAGGACAATTATCACCACTGAACTCGCTGTCATTGAAAGTAAACAACAGTTAGAGAATTTCTTAGTCAAAAATCCAAAGTTTGGCGCAAAGATGGTTTCCATTATGGCGGAAAGACTAGCAAAAACCAATGAGTTGTTAATCTCTAGTATGGAAAACGCGACTGCAAAGAAAATCGAGTATAGTCCAATCAGAAACAGCAACGCAGATATTGACGATATTGAACCGTTAGATGATCTCTAGCCAAAGATGGATGGGAGATTTTGTTTCTGGATCGTAATCTCGTAAACAGGTGCGTAGGCGAGAAGAGTCTCTAGGCACGGGACTTTTCCTTCAGCGAGAACAAACTCTTTTAATATTTCAAAAACTTCTTCTTCATCCAAATCTGAAAGCCCGGGAAACTCGGGATGCCCTTTTAAACTAAAATCTTTAGCAAAACTTGGATCTCGTTTTGCCGCATCGGAAAAATTCATCCATTCTTTCCAATGCACTATTTTAGATTGTCCTTGTTTTCTAAGATTTTTGATTGAAAACTTTCTTCTAATTCTTTTCCGACAGCAAAGAACTCTTCTTCAGTAAAAATTCCGAATTTTTCTAGAATCTCACTTTCAACAGAATTGTAATTTCCTTTTCCATTTAGGAAATGAGAATAAATATCGGAGATGTAGATTAGCTCTGAAATAGTTCTAGCTTTGCTCTCGCACATCCAAGGTTTGTGATGAAAACGAATTACATCTAACAAAAATTCGGAGAAACCCCACTTTTTTGCCAATAGATAACCGATTTCTGAATGAGAAATCCCCATTATAAATTCTTCAGCTAATTCCGTTACATCCTCATAGCTAGTCATTCGGATTGCATTGATTTTAGTTAAAAAAGGAATATCTAAAGAAATAAGTACCATTCTACCAAGATCATGGATCAATCCGCATAGTGTTGCGATCGACTCTAGTCCATTGCAGTCTGCATTTCTTTCGCAAAGGGATCTGGCATAAATGCTAGTTTTCAGTCCATGTGTCCAAATGTTGATTTGTTCAGGATAACGTGCATCCAGTATTTTTCTAGCCGCCAGAGTTAAGAATACATTTCTTATATTTTGCATTCCAATGCGGATAAGTCCCTCTTTAATGTCTGTAATAGGGTTTTTGCTCAAGAAAAAAGTAGAATTTGCAATCTTCAAGATCTCGACAGCTACAGCTGGTTCTTTTTCAACTTCCGTGGCTATGCTGTCCCAAGAAACATCGAGATCACTACATAGAACCAATAGTCGTTGGATTTGCACTGGAATGGGCGGTAAGCCATCGATCTCCGACTCAAAAAGATTGCGAATTTTTTTCTGACTTTCCTCATCTAGCAGTGACTTTGGTATCTTTACGTTAACCCTTGTATATCCTTCTCCTTTTTCTAGCTCGAAAAGGTCTTCTTCTACTCCGCTATTTCGGAGTAAGATATGAATTAGAATGATGCCAAGCCCCGAACTTTCTTCACTGTCCAAAGATTCTTTGTAAGCATCTCCAATGGAATCGAAGTTCTTAGATGCTGTGATTCTCTTTAGAATTCTCTCTTCTTCTTCTGGTAATAAATCAGCATTGTTGGTAACAGAAAAAAGCAAATACTTCTCAAAATGGCGTGCTTCCAGCACAACTCTGTAAGGTGAATTGATAAGAAGTTCTATAACATTGGCTTTTTTTGAAGCGAAATCATTTTTGAAAAATTGCATTCCATGCGAATAATCTGTTTCATTCTTCAAATCCAATTGGCTTTGTTTAAAAAGAACCCGTTTGGAGTTTGCTTTGTAGCCGTTTGTCACCAATTCGCTAAGAACTGTAAACAGGACTTCTTGCAAGAATTCCAGAGAAACAGTACGGAGCAGTCGACCAATCCAGATATCCAGCCCTAGGCAGTCTTCTTCCGTAAATTGGACATAATTCTGGGACAAAACCTCACCCGACAAAAAGGCGATTCTTGTGGCTTCGAGCGTCGGTTCTACCATTCCACCTAGTTTACCATTCACCTAAGATTTAAGAAACAGAAAATTTTTCTTTTCAATACGAGATTTTCATTCTCCGATACTCTTTATATGGAATGGAAATTGGTCAGATCCCTCGTTTTAACGAAAGTCTTAATTTTAGTAACCGTTACGTCTGTTTTGGGGCAAACTGCTTCTACAACAACCCCGCCCGCCCCAACTTCGACTACAACCGAAGAAGAGAAACATGAAGCGAGAGATGGTTCCGATAAAGAGTTTTACGAAAGCTATTACAAAAACATGCCCGAGAACTTGCCGATGTCCAAGGCAAAGCTTGAGTATAATCTTATAAAGACAATCAAACGAGAGATCATCGGTTTCGATTTTTCTAAAGATACGATGGAGCTCACAAAGAAGATTGATGCCAATAACATCAAATACGAGCGCGTCAGTCGAGATAGCAAATGGGTGCGAGGAATTTTAACCTCTATGCCTTACATCAACAACAAAGAATACATGTATGTTGTTCGTCATGATAAGTATCTATGTTTTATGACGTTTGAAGCAAACCCAGAAAAGTACATTCAGCAGGCAAGACAAGCAAAGCTTACTTTCCCACCGAAGGATACTTTTGATGTAGTTGTTCCCAAGCCTTAAAAGAAAAGCTTCCAACCCAGCTTAGTAGAAGAACAATCTCTCCTACTAAGCAAAGCAGAAATAAGTTTTCCAATAGGGGAGGGGCCTCACTATTGCTCTTGATTTTGGATATAGCAGAAGATTGCCCCAAAATGTTAACTTCCTTTCGATAGATTTCAATGCTATCGCCCAATCGCATTTTCTTATAAAGTTCATAATCGATCAATTCATTGGAAATGAAAAGCACCCCAGTGCTTGAATTAAAAGAATATGTAACAAGATACGCGAATGTATTTTTGATTGGTCGCTTAGTGAGTTCTTGCACATATCCAAATCCTAAGTTGTGGCCTTGCTCAAGAGTTGAGAATTTACTCTTTAAATTTGAATTTTCAAAAGCTACGATTGCAAAGAGGATAGTCCAGACTAACAAAGTCCAGGAAGTTATATTGAAAACCCAATGACTGATTTTCTGATTCAATCGACAGAAAAAGAAGCAAGAGCCTCTTCTTTGGATTCAAAATGTGGAAAGGCCTGCAAGAGGCCCAACAATTGAAAAACTTGAGAAACTGTAGGCGGAATTGAGATCAATGCAAATTGGCAGTTAGCTCTCAAAAGTTTAGATTTTAGATCTAGAAGCATTCGAATGCCCATGCTCGAAATGTATTTCAGTTCGGACAAGTCGATGAGAAGGGGCAAAGCAGGTGGACTCCCAGCCGTATCTGGGATCTCTTTTGTAAAAGTATCTAATGGACCAGACTCGATTCTACCGAAAATCCGAATCCAGATTACATCCGTTTCTATCGTTTTCTCAACTCTGAATTGTCGCTCCATTCTAGTTACTTTTCCTTTTTTGGAACAACGACCGCTAAAGTTGAATCCGCAATTCGAAATATAGCTTTCGAGAAAGGAGGAAAAGCATAATGCCTTTCGGTCAAAGAGTCTATTGCAATTCCTCCGTTCATTTCTGACACAACCTCCACTTCTTTCTGAGTTCTAAAATCTGCCAATGAAAACTCTTGTCTGTTTTTTGCAGTTCTGAGCTCTCTAGCATAAACTTGGAAGTGGGATTTGTTTTTAGGGAACGGCTGAAATTTTTTAGGAGAACAGGAAGCGATCCAACCTGTTGACCCAGCACCCGTATAAAGCAAAAGACCAGAACATTTTTGTTCTTCAGATTCTTTTTCGTGTTGGATCCAGTAACGAGATGTTAGATCAGGACTGTTGTTTCGAACACTTATTTCGCAAATAGCCGGGACAGTTTCCACTTTTGTTCCGTCAGGATAATGTATGTTAGTAGAGATTTGCGTCCAATGTTCTACTAAAAGTGAGTCATAGTTTTGATTTTTTGCATCTAGCAAGGATTCCGCTGTAAATGGGAGCAAAGCACCAACGGAACTGTTTGGATCAGAATTACAACCTAAAATAGTTGTCCCACCCATCTTATGAGCGACATAGGTGAAGTGATTGTCTCCACCATGTGAAATCACAAGATCAAAATTTGATTTTGCTAATACGATTTCTAAGTTCTCGCGAAAAATGTACTCTGCGTCGGGAAAAACTCTCTCTTTTAGAAAGGCTCTAGAACTCAATTGTCTTTCATGAGATTCAAAAGTTCTTTGAAAGACCTCATCTTTTTCTCGAGAGATCTTTCGATACTCTGAAAGACTGCCATATGCCTCTATATCCAGCTCGTATTTTGTTCTTTTCTGTACGACAAGTATTCGTTGGAAGAGTTTGTGAGCCATGGATTATTAAAAAACCCTCTATTCCTTAGGAAAATAAAGGTTTTTTTCGAAAAAATGCAAATTTATTAAGAAAAAACCACAAAAATAACTATTTGATTTGATTTTGCACTTGTACTAAATCATGTGTTCATAGAATTTAACGTAATTCAGTATCGGTTTAGAGGATAACCTAAGTATGGCAACTGCAACTCCATCCCCCATGAAAAAGAATGAAATGCTCAGTGAACTTTCTAGCTCACTTGGCATAACCAAAAAAGAAGCGAACGCATTTTTAGAAGGCTTTGTAGAGCTAGCTTACAAAGAAACTAAGAAAAATGGCGTTTTTATTATCCCTGGTCTTGGCAAACTAGTCAAAAAGAACAAGCCTAAGAGAAAAGGAAGAAACCCAGCAACTGGCGAGGCAATCATGATTCCTGCGAAGTTAGTCGTGAAGTTTTCGCTTTCTAAGACTTGCAAGGACGCAATCGTTCCTCCAAAAAAATAGTCTCCCCACTTTTCTCTCTGAAAACGAAGGTTCTTTTTCAGAGAGAAATCATTTTTGAATACCCAAAATTCTAAACTTTTGACTACTCCAAAAGAACGATTTCCTTTTAAACCGTTCCAAGACTCTTTTCTTCTTGAAATACTAACTATGTACTATTCAAAACAATATCCAGAAGAACAGAATCTCGTAAGCCATTTCGAAAGTAAATGGCAGAATAAGCAGTTTACTTTTTCTCCCAATCAATGGAAACAGATTCATATGGTCACTTTTGCGAATAACATTCGTGATTGGATACATACTGGGTCTGACCAGAAGATTTTAGATCTGCTCGAAAACCTAGTTTCAGGCAAAGAACCAGCAACTGCCGAAGGATCTTTAGATGTTGCACTAGAATTAGTTGAGTGGATCTTTACAGGTTTTGAAAAGGACAACGTAGTTTTAGAGTTCTTGCAGTTCTTTCTAGGAAAGCTTCCCGGCTTCGAAGGAGACTTTTTGAACGGTCTCCGAAAAGCCTATGAATCAGAAGTTAACGAACCTAAACCTTGAAGAAATGATCTTATTCTTTTTTCTCGTCCTGTTTGATCATTAACAAATAGAGTAGGGCAGTGCCGATTACAATTCCAGAAGTAAACAACATACCGTAATTGATAAACCATGGTTCCTCTGGGCTTCTAGGCCAAACCATATTGGCAACAGCAAGAATTCCAAATAAAAATGCGATGATATTGATAGGAAGCCCTAGGTTCCCGAGTTGAAAACTACCACTTGGTTTCCAGCCCTTGCTTCTTGCAATTAGAGCCCCCGCTACAACCATCTGAAACGCAATATAAATACCGACGGCGGCAAACATAATGATAGTGGCAACAGCGTTCTGAAGAAAATGTCCGAGACTTGCAATAATGATTGGAATCAGCCCAGTGACTAACAAAGCATTGATGGGTACTTTCGTTTTTTCGGATAGTTTTGATAAACTGTTGTGTCCAAAAATCATTTTGTCCCGGGCGAGAGAAAAAAGAAGGCGAGAAGCCGCGGCTTGCAAACTGAGTAAGCAAGATAAGAATGAAACCATCACGATTACTATAATTGCCTTATAGCCAGTTTCTCCAAATGCCAAGACCAAAGTACTGGTCACTGGATCTGGGTCTTTTCCAGAAATAGCATCGTTCAGATTTGGAACAGAAAGTAATAGACCTAAACAGATAAATATAGCGGCACCGCCTCCCACATAGATTGTCATTTGCATCGACTTGGGGATGGCAGATCCAGCATTAGGTGTTTCTTCGGCAACATCTCCACAAGCTTCAAACCCATAGTAGCAAAACATGGCGCCTACAGAGGAAGCTAAAAAGGCGGGAAAATAATCAATTCCGGAACCAAAGGAAAAGGTTTGGAAGAGAATATCAAACGACTGTTTTCTTGCGAAAATGAGCAAATCCCCTCCAACGAGAATAGCTCCCACCTTTTCAAAAAAAAAAAAAAAAAAAGCAA
>JAIXRB010000075.1 GCA_027485405.1 Leptospiraceae bacterium
AGCGATGAAGGCAAGACACCTTGCGTTCATCGCGTTAAACGATTGCGACCTCGTGCACGGATGCGCGAGGCGGTCGCAGGGATGGGCGGAGACCCACAAACAGGAAGTTTGTGGGTTGAACGCGAATCCCGTCGGTCACCCAGAGGTTGTTGGTAGTGTCGCAATCGCGCTATCAGACGTCCGTGCCTGAATGCGCGAGTTCGGCCCTCCGTGGCCTCACTTTTGCGACATTACCAAAAACCCAAGTTAAGTAAGAATCGAAAAGATTAAAATCCTAAGAAAAGATATGACGGGATTCGAACGCCCGAGACCGAGAGCAATCGTAGCAATGAAGGCAAGAAACCTTGCGTTCATTGCGTTATCAGATGCCGCAGAGTCTCTTTCTGGTTCAAAATCGCAAATTTATAATCAAACGAAACTTTGAATCGCACAACAAAACAGCGAAAGAACGTTATGCCTAATTTTTGAGTAAGTATTCACAAGTTTTCCATGGTCAAATGATTGTATCGACTGGAGGTAGATCGGGGAAACAGTTTTAGAAATTGTGAGCGTATGGATTTTGGATTTAGGTGTATATTTTTTATTGTACTTCGTTATGGCTGGTTTAGCATTTTTCGTCTTATGGAAATACTATTCTGAAATTTTTCAACCGCGTCGAATTCAGTCCAAGCCCAAGATGTATCCATCTATTTCAGGCAGAAAATGGGATATACTCTTATATATTCCGAGTTCAGTGATTATGGTATGGCTTACTTTTTTGTTTCGATCTTTTCGATGTTTCTCGTCCATGATACTTACTTTTATTGGACTCATAGGGTTATGCATCATAAGAGTATTTTCAAATATGTACATAAAGTACACCATGAATCCATAGATACAACACCTTACACAGCTTTTTCTTTTCATCCGATAGAATCTTTCGTTGAGTATAGTATTAGTTTTGTTTTAGTCTTTCTCATTCCGAGTCACATGTTGGGTCTTATCATTTTTCAAATTTTAAGTACTTTATACAATGTGATCGGACACATGGGCTATTAACTCTATCCGGCGAATTGGTATCGCATTCCATTGTTAAAATATAAGACTCCTTCGACGCACCATAATCTGCATCATTCTAAGTTCAATGGAAATTACGGGCTTTATTTCACTTGGTGGGATAGATGGATGGGAACGGAATTTCCAGAGACAAGAGAACGATTTGAAGAAATTGCGAAGCGGCCTTTACAAATCAAATCAGTTTTAAGCGCTTAAAAACTAGCAGGGATGCGAGATCTTGAGATGAAACTACTAAAAATAAATTTCTCACTGGTGGATATCAGCTTTCTCTTCCCTTGCCTCGGGTCTTATGGCAATTTCGTTTTGGGCTTTCCAAGGATTGTTCGACCTTTCGTGGTGGTTGCCCAATCTCTATTTGATGCTCTATCCGATTCTGATGCTCGTCTTTTTGTTCAAACTTGTCTTCGGGATTTCAACCGACAATATTCTCGTTAAGTTCAAGTGAATATTTTTCTTCTCGAACAAAAATCTCTAAAACCCAAATACCTCTTTTGTGCTAATGATTAGTCCAGGAAACACTTGGCTTTCTAACTCAACTCCCTGACGCTTTGACCAAGTTTCCTTGTTTTCGTTCGACCAGAAAATTGGATGACAAATGGTTGATCGCGTTGCTTAAAGTATTGCTGGCTTTTTCTTTGGGGAGGTGAAAAAATTCTCGATAAATCAAAGAATAGGTTTTAAGTCGAAAAGAATAGCAGTATCCATTTTGAAATTACAGAACAATGATAAATTACGATAAGTTAAAGAACTCTCTGAAACGTTTGGAAGAACAACACGAGAATTATCTTCGCATTGGTGAGAAAGAGGGCTTCTCAACACTAGATAAGGAGGCTATCAAAGAGTCAGTTATCCAAAGGTTTGAAACAAGTTATGATACCCTATGGAAGCATTTAAAGAAACATTTGGAAGAGGTGGTCGGGATTCCCGAGGTTCCAAATGGTCCGAAACCTATTTTTAGGATGGCTAACGAAAATAACTTGCTTGATGATATCGAAAAATGGTTTGTTTATGCCCAGGCAAGAATTGACACCTCACATGACTATAGCGAAGAGAAATCTAAAATAGTTTTAGAAAAAATTAGTGATTATTTAAAAGACTCTATACTACTTTTTGAAACTATTTCAAATGAAAAATGGCAATGAGTAAGAAGGAAATTATGGAATCCGCAATCGATATACCTTCCAACTATCTAGTGCTTGTTAAGTCCATTTTAGAAAATTTCTTACCAGGTGTGGAAGTTTGGGCCTATGGATCCAGAGTGAAAGGCAAAGCTAAGAAAAGCTCTGACCTGGATCTAGTTGTGTTTGGGGATACTGCTAATCAAATGGGAAATTTGAAAATAGCATTTGAGGAAAGTGATCTTCCATTTCGAGTGGATGTTTTGAATTGGAATGAAATTCCTGAGTCTTTTCGCGAAACGATACGGGAAAAGTATATTGTTATACAAAGTTCTGGCCAGGAAAAACCTTCTCATACGCGTTGACGTAAATCAGATTCTTTCCAAGTTTTCAAGCTCTTTCTTCTTTGATTTCATTAAATTCATCGCGCTATTTAAAAAAGATTCAAAATCATTAAAATCTTGTGCTTTGACAGTCCCGCAGAACACAAAATAAATATTCTTCAGTTTCCTTAAATGAGCGTACTCAGGTAAATTAGAATAGCCCATCATCCCACTTACAACAAACACATCTAAGTCAATCTGATATTTGTAAGCAATTTTCATAACACCTGTTTGGAAGGACCGAATTTCTTCAGTGAAAGTTCTCTCGCCTTCAGGATAAAGGAATATTGACCTAGTCTTAAGAACATTTAGGACTTTCGTTTTGAAATCTCTAAAATTTGGCTTTCTCTCAGAGTATATAACGGCTTCTACAATTTTGGAATGCATCATTAGAGGGACAATTTTATATCTTTGGATAATGTCCCCACCTAAGTAGGATAATTTTATAGCTTTTTCTCCGGATAGGTATGGCAATGAAACGATCAGTGGAACTTCCAAGGCATTCGTATGATTGCAGATTAAAAAGCGATTCTGATTTCTTGGATTCCAATTGCCTGCTTTAAACTCTAGTTTTCGACCCGTAAGGAAGATAAAAGAACGTAGCCAAAAATAGGCGAGATGGTTATTGATTCGATTGGAAGCCTCGTCGAATTTTGCTATTTTTAGTAGATAAGACAAGATCAGACCAATGGGAAAATTCAAGAATAGAACAGGAATGGAATAGCATAGTATTACTGATAATTTCAGTTTGTTCATGGGTTTCGAGTTTTCCTCTTAACTCAATTTCGTGCAAGTATTGAGAACAAATCAATCTTTTTGAAAAATCGTATCGGAATTAAGTTGCTCTCAAATCAGAATTACCACCGCATATACTAAGACGGAATGTCGATTCGCATGGAATCATTACCTAAATCCATTGACCAATTTCTAAAGCTTCTTTTTCCAAAAACAAAAAGATATTGTGACTTGGTTTTCTCCCAATGGCGAGATATCTACTTCGATAAGATCTTTGATCACTAGGCTATAACTAACTTTGTTCGATTTTTCTATCTTTGATTTTTCCGTTCTGGGGTTTGGAGGATTATTCTGTCTTGTTTGGGCGGTAGGTCTCTCTTTGCAGTTGCCCGCCAAAACAAAACTAGTTGGCGTTCTTTTCGTAGGAACATCGGGCCTGCGCTTACTCTGGGAATGCTTTACTTTGAGTGGTTTGGCTTTCCAATTCCCTGAATTCTATGCCATCCCAATTCCTTTTCTCTATTTGATTGGCCCGTCCATTTTGCATTATTATGAACGTCTAAGCGGGGCAGACACCTGGAAATGGAATTTTTTTCATTTCATTCCTGCCTTGCTCAGTTTGTTTCCATTATTGTATTGGTTTAGTTTTTCAGGGGAGTTGAAGGGCTCCGCCATAGTTTCCATATTAAGTGGAAACTGGAGTTTTCCAATTAGCTTTTTTATAGCATGGGTAATTGGTCCAAAAGTTTCCATTTTAATCTATTCGATTCTTATTTCCTCGAGAAGGTCAGGAGAGGGAGCATTGGCAGTTCAGCTATTGCCAGACAATATTCGCTTCTTTTCTCTAATACTATTGGGCTATATTTTTGTTATGATTTTTTCAGATATAATTGGTTATGTGGTAGGATTAAAACTCCTATACAGATACAGTGCTTGGTCCCATTCCATTGCCGCGATACTAGTTTATTTATACTCAAAACACAATCCACAGTCGATGTTAGAGATTTCTGGTGCGATTCAAACTGCTCGGTATTCCCAATCTAAATTGGTTAGTATCGACTCCTTAGAAGCTATACAAAAGCTAAATGATTTGATGAGTAAGGAATCGTACTACGCAGATGAGGATTTGAGGCTTTCGACATTGGCTCAGGCTATGAAGATAACGCCTCACCAACTTTCTGAGTTGGTAAATGTTCATTTCAAAATGAGCTTTATCCATAGCGTATGCTGTCGGATTCAATTCAAAATCTGCCTTTAACCGAGTCTTTCGGCAATTCCTTCGCAATTCTCCTCGGGAATACAAAAGAAATCCTATCGCCTTCTCGAAGGAAAAATCACAGCTCCTAGAAAAATTACATCCTAAGTTATAGATCAGGTCGATTCATTTTTCTCCTTCCTGTAGAATGAAAAGAAACGGAGGCAAAAATGAGTGCGTTAAATTTGTGTTATCTTTCTGCAGGAACCTACTTTTTAGTAGGTCTCTTATGCGGAATTTGGAAATATGTGGGGATTGTAAAATCGGAGAAGGGAGTAGCCCATGAATACATCAGTATCTTACATAGAGCTTCTTTGCTATACAGCTTTGCTTGTATCCTACTCGGAAAGTTTGCGGAATTGAGCAGTTTACCAGAAGAAGTCAATTTCTATGCGGCTCTCTCGGCGATTGTATTCTTTGGTTTTGCTCAGGCAACCTATCTTATCCATGCATTGCTCAAAGATACTGACAACCAGTTTGCGAAACCCTACCAGTTGGGCAATTGGTTTTACCCATCGTTTCTACTACATGTTTCGATGGTTCTTTTAATCGTCGGGGAAGTCGGGGGATTCTTGGTTCTTTTCTGGGGATTTGTTCGTATTCTATAAAAGCGAAAAAAAAACGAGAAAAATGCACCAATTTTGAATAATCGGTGCATTTGTAAATCCGAAACGGGCCTTATTTTGCGAACAAACTCTGCGTTATGATGGTTATGTTCGTTCGCTGATTGCTTTGAGACTATCAGCCTTTTCAGGCTGCAAAAGCTTCCATATTTTC
>JAIXRB010000096.1 GCA_027485405.1 Leptospiraceae bacterium
AATCGCTTTAATGATCTTAGGTGGTTCTGCCTTTTTTTTCATGATGCACCGCAGAAAAACGAGAGAAGGCGGTTGACAATTTTAGAATATTCACATAAATTTCGAGCCTATGACAAATTGGGGACCCGTTTCTTTTGATTTCTATTCGATAGGCTCACTTTTAGGAGTCATTTTTTGCTTTTTCAATGCTCAGCTCTTTCTCACAGTAAAAGAAAAGAGTCGGGCAACCTACTATCTGGGCATGGCTACTTTTTGGCTGGGCATGTTTCACTTTGCTTACTTGGTGAACTTCTCGCTTTTGGGACCTTCAGCGGCTTATCTGCGTTGGCTTGTCATGCCTTCTGCAATGCTTGGTTCTTTGTATTTGTTTTCCTTTTTCTTATCCTATCCTGAAGAGTATTACCCAAAAGCTCGAATCATAATGCATCGAATTCTGCAAACATCAGTAGGATTAGTTGTCGCATACTTTATGTTTGTTTCTTTTTCAGCCGGAAGAGTTTATTATTTCTCAGGGCACTATTGGGATTTCCTTTTGCCTAGTTTTTATAAATTTTATGCCATTGTAGTTTTAACTTTCTTCGTTATTTTTATTAGCGGTGGGATTTTCCAGGCGATCAAAGCTCCGAAAGAGTATCGGTTTGCTCAGCTTGGTATGCTTTTTTCTTTCGCTGTTTTGACGGTCATTCCAGGTCTTTTGAACGTTCAGTCGAGGGATGGTGCTGTAGAACGCGGAATCTATCAGACCGTAACGGATCTTTTGTTAGTGATAGGTCTTTTTGCTTCCACGGTTTTGTATATAAACAATACTAAAGACAAAACTACGATTCTTTCTCGAATCATTGGGATTACTTTGGCAACCTTTCTTTTGATTCTGCAAATGGTTGCTTATTTTACTGTTCAGCAAGCTGAAGTAAGCTTTGATCGAATTTCATTCCAAGAAGCTAAGCATGCTGTTCTTGCCCCTGAAGAGCACAAAAGTATTTCTTTCTTCTATTCTTATGATTTGCGCACTGGCGAAGGCAAAGCCTTACGAGATGCAGAGGGAAAAACGAATGATCCTGAGACCTACCTCCCTGAATTTTGGAACGCTTGGTTCTATGCCAATGCTATAGCTTTGCCAGGAGAGAATGATGTTTATACCAAGCCTTTTTTAGAATTGGTTTCGAAGCTTCCGGAGTCGAGCTCCGGATACGCTAAAGATTTTGAAAGGGCTGTTTCCGAAGAGCAAATCAAAGACAAAAACAGCTTTGCAAATTATGTAAAAGAGACCAAGAGAAAGATTCTTTTCACTCGAAACAAATGGAATGAACTCCCACTTTCTGATTTAGAAACGAAAGGGGCAAAGCTCTTTGGAATCCAAAAAGGGAATCTCTCGAGTTTCCATGAAGTGGCCAAGGGATTGATTGCAAAGAACCTTCCTCCAGAAGACAAGAAAAAAGCCATCTCCGATCTATTGAGCCCCATGTCTGCTCCTGGTGAGAGAAGCTACCGAGGCCAAACTGTATTCGCAGAAAAAACTCCAGACCGACATTTTTATGTTAGTTATTTTGTGATCGATCCCTCTTCTATGGTGGTCGCTGAAATTGGCACTCCATACGAAGACTACAGAGCTTTTATCCAAGAGGCTTCATTACCTTGGATGATTTCGGGGTTGGCTGTAGTGTTTATTGTTATTTTTGGATTTAGAGTTTTCTTTTGGGGAGCTTTGATCAAGCCCATGCAGGATGTAATCCAAGGTTTAACGGAGGTCAATTCCGGAAATTTGGATGCAAGGCTTACCATTCGAGTTGAGGATGAAATTGGATTCATGGCTCGCTCCTTTAATAGGATGGTGAGATCTATCTTGGCGGCACGCAAGAAGTTAGAAGAATACGCGGATCAACTGGAAGAAAAGGTAAAAGAGAGAACCAAAGAATTGGAGTTTTCCTTAAAAGAAGTAAACGATTTAAAGCACCAGCAAGATGGAGACTATTTTTTAACATCACTTTTGCTCCAACCTTTCAATAACAACAGAGCAACAAGTAAGTCAGTCAATGTAGATTTCTTGATTGAGCAAAAGAAGAAATTTACCTTTCGTCAGCATACAAAAGAAATTGGTGGAGATTTAAATATCGCAAACCAAATCGAATTAAATAACAAGTCTTACACGGTTTTCTTGAATGCAGACGCCATGGGAAAATCAATCCAAGGAGCAGGTGGGGCATTGGTTTTGGGATCGGTGTTTGAATCCATCATCACTCGGACTCGGCTATCCAATGAAGCCCAAAAAATGTATCCAGAAAGATGGATCAAGAACACATTTATCGAACTTCATAAGGTTTTCGAGGGTTTCGATGGTTCTATGTTAGTATCCTTGGTTTTAGGTTTGGTGGACAATGAAACAGGATTGCTTTATTATATCAATGCTGAACACCCTTGGATGGTTCTTTATCGAGATGGAATTGCTAGTTTTATCGAAAAAGAACTTCTTTTCCGAAAACTGGGCACTTCGGGAGTACAAGGCGAAATTTCAATCCAGACATTCCAACTAGAACCAGGTGATGTTATCATAGCAGGTTCTGACGGGCGTGACGATCTTCTTATATCGAAAGGCGACGATGGAAAAAGAAACATAAACGAAGATGAAATGCTCTTCCTGAAAATAGTAGAAAGAGGAGAAGCTGACCTAGAAAAAATCTATGGTAAGTTGCATGAGATAGGTGGGCTTACCGATGACCTCTCCTTGATTCGAGTTTCATTTGCAGAAGTGAACCAAAAGGCAACAATAGAAAACGAAAAGTTGAATGAGATCAAAGCATTGATTGCTAAAGCAAAAGAAGCAAGTGAATCCGAAGAAACCCAAGAGGCTTTGATCTACTTAGAAAAAGCAAGATCCTTGGACCAGAACATTCCAGAAGTTAAGAAAAAGTTTATCCAAATGTATTTGAAACTAAAAGACTACTCTTCTGCGAAGACCCTGGCTAAAGAATACAGCGATCGAAGACCAGTGGATACAGAGATCATGTATGTGACTGCTTATTGTGCAAGAAAGACATCGGATTTAAAAACAGCCATTGACTTTGGAGAGCGAGTTAAACTCCGCGATCCTTCCCATGTAAAAAACTTGGTCAACCTCGGGCAATCCTATCTATCTCTGCGAAACTTTAAAAGATCCGAGAGCATTCTGAAAAACGCGATAGCACTTGACCCGACCAATGCCAATATCATTCGCCTTTTGGACCATGTTCGAAAAAAAATAGAAAAGGAACAAACCAGACCATTGGCTTTGAATTGATCGTCTAAAACGGTATGGTAGAAACAGGGAAGGTTGTCCAAAGCAAAACCTTCCAAGAGATTCAGGCAAAGGATTGGGATGCACTTGTCCCTCCAGACAATGTGTTCCAAGAGTATTTCTTTCTTTCTGCCTTGGAGGGAAACCAATGCATCGGAAAACGAGATTGGTTTCCATTTATCTTTCAGTTTTGGTCGGAAAAGACCCTACTCGGAGCCATTGTTGTTTATGAGAGAAACGACAGCTACGGGGAATACATCTTTGACTTCCAATGGGCAAATGCCTTTCAAAGGGCAGGGATTCCTTACTATCCAAAATTCACGATTGCCTCGCCATTTACTCCTGTGTCTGGGCAAAGGCTACTTCTCCATCCAAAACTAAATGTAGCTGAAAAAGAATTAGTGGCTTCTAGGTTACTTGAAGCAGTTAAATCGTTTGGCAGAGATCGTTCCGTTTCTTCCATTCATGCTTTGTATTGCACTGCGGAAGAGATTTCATTCTTTGAAGCTTTTGGATTTAGCCAGAGGCTTTCTCATCAATACCATTGGTGGAACAAAGATTTTGTTACCTTTGATGACTTCCTTGCTACATTGATCAAAGACAGAAGAAAAACAATCCGCCAAGAAAGAAGAAAGATAGCTGAATCAGGATTGAAGATAGAAATCCTAACGGGGGAAGCTATTGATTCAGGATTGTATCGCATCTTTTATTCCTTTTATGCAGACACTCACTCTCGGAAATGGGGTAGCCCCTATTTGAATCTTGCGTTCTTTCAAGAAATGTTTCGCGTAGCAAAGCATAGACTACTTCTGGTTCTAGCAAAGAAACCAGATGGGACTCCTATTGGAGGAACTATCAATTTCTTCAAGGATGAAGTAATCTATGGTCGTTATTGGGGGGCCATCGAACATGTTCCCAATTTGCATTTTGAATGTTGCTATTATCAACTCATAGACTTTGCTATTCAAAAAAAATTAAAGCGTGTGGAAGCAGGGGCCCAAGGGGAACATAAATTCTTAAGAGGTTACACGGCAGAACCCCAGTATAGTATGCATTTTATTTACAACGAAAGCGGAAGAGCCGCAATTGAAAGATTTCTAGAAACGGAAAGAGAAATGGAGTCGGAAAACATCGAAGTGTACAATACGCACTCACCCATAAAAGCTCTTCGAGGCGAGATAGAACATGGCAAGTAAAACAAAAAAAGATGAAAGCGTTTTAGTTCTAGAAAAAGAAAAAACCAGATTAAAGAGGCCGGATCGTTACAAAGTGATTCTCTTAAATGACGATTTTACGCCTCAAGAGTTTGTAGTTTGGGTGCTTGCCGAAGTATTTCAAAAAACCTTACAAGAATCAAAACAAATCATGTGGCTTGCACATACCACCGGGTCTGCTGTTTGCGGCACTTACCCATTAGACATAGCAAAAACAAAGGTAGCCGAAGTTCATAGATTAGCTGAAGAACAAGGCCATCCCCTACAATGCACTTTAGCAAAAGAAGAAGGCGAAGAATGAAACTCTCGGAAGATTTGGACAAAACCCTAGAAAAAGCAAAAGAAGAAGCTCAAAAATACAAACATGAGTTCATTACATTGGAGCATTTGCTCTATTCTCTCACTTACAACGAAAAAGCAAAGAAGATACTGGTTGAAGTTGGGTGTGATCTGGAAGTCCTTCGCAAAGATTTACTGGAATTTTTCACGGAAGGTCTCTCTTCTATCATTCGCAAAGACCTAAAAGAAGATCCTCGTTACACAGTTGGTGTTCAGTTTGTGATTCAATTTGCGGCATTCCATGTCTCTAACAAAGGATTGGAGGAAGTGGACGGGGCGAACGTTTTGGTTTCTCTATTTAGAGAAGAGGGTTCCGATGCCGTCTATTTTCTTTCAAAACAGAACGTTCGGAGGGTAGATGTTCTGCGCTTCGTTTCACATGGAATTGGAAAAAAAGGTGAATCGGATGAAAACCAGTTCGAAGAAGCAGGGGCTGATGAGGCTGATGGTGGAGAAGAAGATACTCTAAAAAAATACACAACGAACTTAAATGAAAGAGCAAGGGCAGGAAAACTTGATCCTTGCATTGGACGAGAAGACGAGATCGAACGCACGATTCATATTCTTGCTCGCAGAAGAAAAAACAATCCCATATTTGTTGGTGAGGCGGGTGTGGGAAAGACTTCTATTGTCGAAGGGCTTGCCCAACGCATTATCCAAGGAAAGGTTCCAAAATCTCTTCAATCACTTGAAATCCTGGCTCTGGACATGGGTCTATTGATGGCAGGTACAAAATTTAGGGGAGAATTCGAAGAAAGACTTAAAAAAATTCTGAACCAAGTAACGGCAAACTCAAACTTTGTTTTGTTCGTAGATGAAATCCATACGATTGTGGGAGCTGGAGCAGTTTCTGGAGGAAGCCTAGATGCTTCCAATCTTATGAAGCCGGCACTCGCTAATGGGGAGTTAAAGTGCATTGGAGCAACAACCTATAAAGAGTTCAAAGCTACATTTGAAAAGGACCATGCTTTATCTCGAAGATTTCAGAAAGTGGAAGTGCCGGAGCCATCGCTCGAAGATGCAGAAAAGATTCTCTTTGGTTTAAAAGCCAGATACGAAGACTTTCACAAAGTAACCTATAGCCCAAAGTCAATCAAATCAGCAACTCAGCTCTCGCATAAATACTTGAGAGACCGTCAGCTACCCGATAAGGCGATAGATTTAATGGATGAAGCAGGCGCACTCGTCAAGTTAAGAGATGAGAAACTAGGCAAAGAAAAGAAAATCGTAACCGTGCAAGATATTGAAAACCTCATTTCAAAAATTGCAAAGATACCTTCCAAGACAGTCAAGTCCGATGATAAGAAAAAACTAGAATCCCTGGCTTTGGAGATCAAAAAAGTAGTTTATGGGCAAGACCAAGCCATTGAGCAATTGGTAGATTCCATTTTGTATGCAAGATCTGGTTTGGGAGATGAGACAAAGCCAATCGGTTGCTTTCTGTTTGCTGGACCAACTGGCGTTGGAAAAACAGAAGTGGCTAAGACTCTTAGCGAAAAAATGGGCATCCAATTTTTGCGGTTTGATATGTCTGAATACATGGAAAAACATTCTGTTTCTAGGCTAATCGGTTCGCCGCCAGGCTATGTGGGTTTTGACCAAGGTGGGCAACTGACAGACGCAATACTAAAAAACCCTCACTGTGTCCTTCTATTTGATGAAATTGAAAAAGCACATGAAGACATTTACAATATTCTATTGCAAGTTATGGATCATGCCGTGCTGACCGATAGCACTGGAAAGAAAGCAGATTTTCGCCAAGTAATCGTAATATTAACAACCAATACGGGTGCTAGAGAATCTGAAAAACCGATGCTTGGTTTCGAGCCTCCCAATTATGACGATCGAAGTGAAAAAGCCATTGAGCGAACATTCTCGCCAGAGTTTAGGAACCGATTGACGGCGACCGTTTCTTTTGCGCCCCTCGGAATGGAACAGGTGGAGGCAATTGTTTTGCGAATGTTCAAAGCCTTGCAGGGAAAAGCTGAGAAAAAAGGAGTCAAACTTGTTTTGAGCAATTCGGCTAAGAGATTTCTCGCAGAAAAAGGTTACAGCAAAGAACTGGGAGCAAGACCGATCCAAAGAATCATTGATTCGGAAGTGGGAAAGCCTCTCTCTAAAAAGCTTTTATTTCATGAAGGAAAGGGCAAAGAATTCTATATTGATTGCATCGAAGGGAAAATTGAAATCAAAGAATCCGTAGAAGCTTAAAAGGTTAGGTGACTTTGGCTTCTTTGTTTTTTTGAATTACTGTGAGCAGAGTAGAGACCACAAGGCTCAACACAAAAACAGAAAAGGGGAAGGAAAACGTATAATCGGTTCTTTTGATCAAATCAGTAAAGACCCAGGCTGGATTCCAAAATCCAATCAGCAAAAAGAGAATTTGCATGGTTTGAACAATTAAGAAAGCGTTTTTAACCCAAGGGCTCGTCCAAAACACCATCCAGAAAAAGCATAAGACCGAACATATGATGAAAAAGAAATTCCATTTTGAGGAGATGCTAACAACTTCAGGAGTTTCAAAAAATTGGATTTGGTAGGTAAACCAATGCATCCCACTAGAAACCATTTGGCAAAACAATAAAACTGCCATAGTTTTCTCTAGAATAGTTTTGTTTCCAAAGTAGTTTAACATGAATACGAAGGCTTGCCTAAACAAATGGATCCAGCCACTCAGTGAAATCATGAGAACTTGCCATAGATTACTCAATAGATTTTGAATCATGGATTGGGGCTCACTTCCACGATCAGTTCTATTTCAACGGGGGCTCCCAGAGGCAAGGTTGTCACTCCCACTGCTGAGCGAGCATGTTGACCCTTTTCATCAAAGATGCGAAGCAGTAGATCAGATGCCCCATTTGCGACTAAATGTTGTTCTGTGAAACTAGGTGAAGAAGCAACAAAAGCTGTAAGCTTAATAATCTGAACAATTTGATCCAGTTCCTCAGTATGCAAAAGAATTGCGGAGAGCGCATTCATGGCACAAAGCTCAGCCGCAGATTTAGCTGTGGAAAGGTCTATGCCTTCACCTAAGATTCCTTTGTATTTAAGAGCTCCGTCTTTCATGGGGAGCTGACCCGAGGTAAAAATCAAGTTTCCTGTTCTTTGGCTTGGGATGTAGGCGGCAAGGGCTTTGGGAGTGGGGGGAAGTGAAAGTCCTAGGAATTGCAAGCGATCGCGAATAGACACTGGGAAAGTTTGGAATTTTTCTCACCCAGAGAAAGAAAAAAAATAAAAAAAGGTGACAACTGGCAGTCTAATCTTTAGAGTGCCAGATAGGCTAGCAGTCTAAGATATAGAGTGCTAAAGGAGAACAAGATGATGTTTAGAATTCTAGAAAACCCAAACAATCTTTGGAGAGACTTTGATAAAACAAATGAAGAGTTGACCAAGTCCATTCTGCACACCCACAGCAGACGATTGGCTCTACCTTTGAATGTTTATTTGAGAGAAGAAGGGGCTCAGATCATTGCTTCGGTTCCTGGCCTAAGCCTTTCCGACATAGAGATTTCAGTGATTGATAACCGAATCCATCTCAAAGGCAAAAGAAAAGATTGGGAGTTGGCTGAGGGAACCAAAGTGCATACGCAAGAAATCCCCTCCGGCGAGTTCGTGAGAACTCTAGAACTTCCATTCCATATCGATTCAGAAAAAGTTACAGCTAAGCTTGCGAATGGAATTCTGCAGATTCAGGTTCTAAAAAGGGAAGAAGACAAACCTAGAAAAATCTTAATTTCAAAAGAATAAAGGTCGATACATATTTTTCTGTCTCCGTCTTACAAGAGATTGGTCAATCCATCCAGTAAGGCGGAGTTTTCTTGCCGAGACCCAATTGTTATTCGAATATAGTTTTGAGAAATGCCGGTACCGAAATAGCGAACCAGAATCCCTTTGGATTTTAGCCCTTCGTATAGAGATTTGGGAGACTTGCCATTTGGAGGTTTGCAGAAAATGAAATTCGCGCTACTTTCCGGAATCTCAAATCCCTTTTCTCGCAATGAACTTGTTAATTGAATACGGTCTGATTTGATTTTTTCAATATTGTCTTGGAAGTAAGTTTCATCTTCAAAAGCCACTTCGGCAATTTTTTGCTCTAACATACCGACATTGTATGAGTCTTTGAGCTTATGAATCTTCTGAACTAGCTCAGGATTTGCGATTAAGAATCCAACTCGCAATCCAGCTAAGGAGTAGCTCTTTGAAAAGGTTCGGGTGATCACCAAATTCGGGAACTCTTTTAGATGGGAAAGAAGGGATGCCTCAGGTTTGGCAAAGTCAATATACGCCTCGTCTGAAAGAACGAGACCTGGAAACTTCTCTACCAAGCCCAGTAGGTCTTTTTTGTTTTCTAGGATTCCAGTCGGGGCATTGGGGTTCGCAAAGGCGAGTAGTTTCCCTTTTTTGTTTTGCAATGTTTCGAAATCAAAATGCAGATCAGGTAACAGAGGCACCTTTTCTAGGTTTGCCTGCACCATTGCCTGTTCTACCAGAACAGAATAATACGAATAGGTTGGGTCAGGGCAAACGACGGAATCACCAGGACCCAAAGTTGCAAAGAATAAAAGACGGAGTGCTTCGTCTGAACCATTGGTGATAAGCACAGAATCAGGGTTTAAATTCCATCTTTTGGCAATGGAATGTCTAAGAGAGCTAGAATCAAAACTTGGGTATTTTCTCAACAATCCGTTTTTAAGAATGTCTTCCCAAACAGAAAGTATCTTAGGTGAGGGAGGGTAGGGATTTTCGTTTGTATTGAGCTTGATAAAAACCTCTCCTAATCCTGGTTGTTCGCCAGGAGTGTAGGGGATGAGAGTTTCTAGCTCGGGACGAGTGAACATCAAAATCGGCTAAGTGCGTTCAAATAGGCAAGAGCACAAGCTTCGATGATATCTGTCGAATCGCCCTTTCCTACCACTCGAGTTCCGTCTTTTTCTAAGGTCACGCTGGCTTCTGCTAAAGCATCGGATCCTTCGGTAACAGGAGAGATGACCAAACGAGAAAGGTTTGCAGTCAATCCCGTTGCTTGGGAAAGAGCCTTGAAAATGCAATCCACTGGACCATCGCCTTCAGAGACTGCTGACTTTTCATCGCCATGCACTTTTAAGGTGACGGATGCCTTGGGAGTTTTGCCACTTGCCGTTTCTTGTGAGAATGATACTAGTTCAAAGGCTTGGTTTTTTGCCCCTTTTTGCCATTGAGATTGGAACAAGGTGAGAATGTCTTCGTCAAAGACTTCTTTTTTCTTATCTGCGATTTCTAAGAACCGAGCATAGCCCTGTTCGATTTCCGTCTCTTTGGCTTCAATGCCGAGGCGAACCACTCGATCTTTGAAACCTGCTCGACCACTATGCCTTCCCAATACCATTTTGTTGGATTGGAGTCCAACAGACTCTGGAGTCATGATTTCATAGGTTTGGCGGTTTTTTATAACTCCATCTTGGTGGATACCGGATTCATGAGCAAAGGCGTTTGCTCCCACAATTGCTTTGTTTGGCTGAACAACCATTCCAGTGATCGTTTTTACTAGGTAAGATGCTCTAGTGATGAGAGTTGAATCAATTTTTGTTTCTACACCAAATACGTCTTTTCTTGTTTTGAGAGCCATTACGATCTCTTCCATCGCAGTGTTTCCAGCTCTTTCCCCTATACCGTTGATCGTGCATTCGATTTGTCTCCCGCCGGCAAGGACAGTGGACAAAGAGTTTGCTACGGCGAGTCCTAGGTCATTGTGGCAATGAGCTGAGAAGATGACTGAATCGGCACCTTTGACTTTGGATTTTAAAAAACTAAAAAGTTGTCCATATTCGGCAGGTGTCGTATAACCAACCGTATCTGGGATGTTGATGGTTGTAGCCCCTTCTTCAATGACAGCCTCCACAAGCTCTCGCAAAAACTCCCATTCGGATCTAGTAGCATCTTCAGGAGAAAATTCAACGTCTTCGACAAAAGACCGAGCCATTTTTACAGCTTCCCTTGCCATCACTAATACTTCGCTAGGCGATTTGCCGAGTTTGTGTTTCATATGAATGGGAGAAGAAGCAATAAAAGTATGGATTCGTTTTTTTGCCGCAGGGAGCAGTGCAGATCTTGCGGCTTCTAAGTCTGGTCTGAGAGACCTTGCAAGGGCACAAATGATGGGACCCTCTACCACCTTTGCGATTCGTTCTACGGCTTTGAACTGGACTGGGGAAGAAACGGGAAATCCTGCTTCTATGATATCAACCTGCATCTTCGCCAGATGTAGGGCAATTTCCACTTTTTCGTCCTCGCTCATGGCGGCACCGGGGCATTGTTCCCCATCTCGAAGAGTGGTATCAAAGATTCGAACGTAATCGGAATTCATCTCTTCCAGGTTTGTAAAAAATCCCAGCTTGTCAAGGGAATGGTCTAAGCAGTGTTGGACTTATATGCTTTCAATCTAGCCGGCGGAGAAGATGCAACCCAGGCTCTTTCCCTGTATTCTAAACTACTCGGCGGAGAGGTATTGGTAGCAAGCCCTCCTCATTCGGAGCTTCAACTCCCCAAAGGGCAAAAAATCATTTTTTCGAGACCTTCTGCAAATTGTCCAGTTTCCCCAGGCACCTTAACCTTATCTCTAAGTGGGGAAGAGAAAGAACCAGACTGGGTAAGTCTGGGTTTCACTCTAGAATCACGAACCGAAAAATATGCTTCTTACTTAGATCCTTGGAAAAACCGCGTTTGGGTGTATCCCGAGAAAAATTAGCAAGTCTCCGTTAGCTAAGTTACTTTTTGGATAAAAACAAAGCTAGTCTATCCGGGAAGTCGGTTATGATCCCTCGAACACCGATTTGCATCAGCCTCCTCCAATCTTTCGGCTCATTTGCCGTGTAGGGAATCACTGGGGTGCCTTTTGCCTTTTCCATAAATGCCTCTGTACAAGATTCAAAGTGAGGAAGGAGAATATCTGGCTCCGTTGTCAATCTTTCAAAATCACCAATGCCTTTTTCCAGTAACAGTCCTCTCAGAATCTTAGGGTTTCTTGCCTTGATTTCACCTAAGACCAAAGGATCAAAGGAAGAGACAAAGACTTGATCTTCTTTATTGAGCTTTTTCAGTAGATCTAGTATAGCGCTCGCTAATTCATTTCGTTCGGAATCCGAATGAGAGACTTTTAATTCGATGTCCCAAACAACGCTAGATGGAAATTCCATAAGAAGACTTTCCAACAATGGAATTCTTTCGTTTGAAAACTCCGACTGAAAGTGCGATCCCGCGTCTAGGTTTTCCAGTTCTGCCCAAGGTTTTTTTGCCGCAAAACCACTGCCATTTGTGGTTCGATCCAGAGTTTCATCATGCAATACAATCAGCTCACCCGAACCACATTTGAAAGTATCTAACTCAAAATAGTTGGTATGTTTAAGCCCAGCTCGAAAGGAAGACACTGTATTTTCAGGTGCGAGCCCTTTTGCCCCTCTGTGGCCCATAACCACGAAAGGGAGTTTGAGTAAGGATTCAACCTGGTTGGATCGTGGATTCATAGCCCGGTTCCTCCATTGCTTCTTCTAAAAGTTTTGCCTTCAGTTCCGGACCCAGATATAAGTCGATATAATGGTGGAGGGCATACAACACTGGTGTGATGGCGATCGCCACTCCCATTTTGTAAAAAAAGTTGGTATTGGAAATGGAAACTAATTTGGCAAAACCATGGTATTTTGATAAGGCGACAAAGATAACCACATAAGAGTCAATGAGCTGAGATAGAATTGTGGAACCTGTGGCACGAATCCAAATATGCTTCCCTTTGGTTTTTTTTCGGAGAAAGTGAAAGACCTGGATGTCTACGAACTGTCCTATCAGATAGGCGATGATAGATCCAACTATGATCAGCCCTGAATTAGCAAACACTGTATTGAATTCATGGTCTCCTATGGGCGAGTCGGGGCTTGCTGGAATCTGAATGTCTATCACAATCAAAAGGTAGGCAAGTGCTACCATCACCATACCGATGAGGGTCGTTCCTCGTACCACCTTTCTACCAAAGTATTCATTCAACAAATCTGTGATTAGAAACGTAACAGGAAATGGGATCACTCCCATTGTCATAGTAAACCCGAATGCTGTAAATAGCTTGCTACCCGTGAGCTCAGCCATCAAAAGAAAGGTCAGAAACAGACTCAAAAGAACAGAGTAGAGAATAAAGGGTTTGCTACTCAGGGAATTCATTTTTGGCTCCTGGCATGGTTGGGAATGGATACCAGGTTACCTTAGATCTGTCCCGTGAAAAGAAAAAAGCCCACCGAGGGGTGGGCTTATAATCGAAAAGAAATGAACTTTTGTTTCTAGAACTTGCGTTTGAAGAAGAAACCTAATCCAGCGCCCACTGAAATCAAGAACAATGCATACCATTCTGGATTGGTCTTGAAGTTGCTGATCAAGTAAGCAGTGAACGGTTGTTTTTCGTAATTGGTCCGCAACGGATATACTCGGTTAGCATTGGTTACAAAATTATACCAATCTCTATCAACAGTTCCGCCTGAACTTGCCCAAGTGGCAAACTTAGCATAACCTGTTGTATTCGCGTTTAGGATATTTGCTCCATCGATCTGGAAATCAAAAACACCAGGGATAATGACAGAGAACGGGAACCCATTACAATCAACGAAGCGATCTCTAACGGCAGAGACCCCATTGCAAGCCCGAGTTTCTGTTTCAAAGCCGGCTCTTCTCACCCTAACATTATTTCCTTGAACCATAAACCAATTCAAATGTCCATTGACTACGTTTTGAGTAGCGATAAGATCCTCTGGATTGTCTAAAACAATTTCAAACTCCGTGGTCACTCCTCGTCTGTATGGTCGTCTTTCGATATAATCTCTATGATTAGAAGTGTATAGAGTAACTCCAGAACTTGGCATCACAAGGATTCCTGCTTCTAGTTCTGCTTTGGTGATGACTCCATTAGTAATACAATCTTGTCTCTGGTTTCTGAGGAATTTTGGAGCCGCTGAACAACCAGACCATGGTCTTTCTGTACTCCAATTTCCAGAACTCTTATGCCCACCTTCAATGAATCTTTGAGAAATCCGTGCACCGCCAGAACTTTTAATTCCAAGCCGCATTTCGTGAGATCCGCCAGAGCTTCTTCCAACCAAAGTAACCAAACCTCGGATTGTTTTTACTTTAAAGGAGGGAGTAACATCCATTTCAGTAGAGAAAACCAAAACAAAGTCGTTTAAATCCCCATCTCCAACCCGAGGAAACTGATCTTCAAACGTAATTGTGAATCTGCCCGATTTCGTAGTATAAACGAGAGATGCATCATCTGGAAACTCATCGATAAAGTTGGGAATCCCATCACAATCGCTGTCGATGTCACGTAGGCAACCTTGGGGCGCCTGGAAGTTGTTCGTATTGAGATTCACAGTTGGAGATACAGCAACCGTTCCCGTTGAGCTTCCTCCAGACCCGCTAGTGGGAGGCGTTGGCTGTTGAGTAGGAGCTTGTCCCGTTATGACCATTCCTTCCCCAGTGATCGGATTTTGTCCTGTGACGTTTATGTTTACATTTGCAACTGTTGGAGGAACAGAAATCGGGATACTGGCGTTACCTTGGTTGTTTGTCTGGCCTGAGCCAACAACGTTTTGTTCATTTGTAGTTGTGTTTTCCGTGATCACGACAGGTGCATTGGCAACTGGACCTGCGGGAGTAGTAAGACTTACGTTGATGGTAGTATTGATATTGGATTCGTAGTTGAATCCAGATCCACTGGGAGGAACCGGTGTGGTCGTTGTCGTAGTGACGACCGTAGTTATGCTAGACTCGTTTCCTGTGGTCGATGGAGTTGTTGTAGTTGTAGTTGTAGTTGAGGTTGTAGTAGTCGGAGTTGCAACTTCTACTGCATTCGCAGTTGTGGCTGAATCAAGACTTACAACTGTAAACGAGTTACCGCTGGCTTCTGGTGTGACTGCGGCTGTAGCCGCTGGAGTTTCTGTGCCACCCATAAGCAAGGGAAGAAGGGCAAGCCCGTTTCCGCTTTTGGCTTGGGCACAGCTAAATAGAAATAATATTCCTGAGACAGCATACAGTTTTCGCAATTTCATAAGGTTCCTCTGGTCAAACTCTGCCAAAATAGAGAAGAATGCCTAGCAGATTTAAAAAAGCACGATTCTTGGAAGCTCAAATCCTAGTACTTCTCCTAATGCCTTCCGCCTCATCCGACATAAAAAAGTTTTTTCTTGGCAAACTATCAAAAACTAGAACAGTATTTTCAATGAAGCGTTCTGAATTTCTAAAAAACTCCTTTGCTACTGGCCTTATTCTTTCTTTGCCCAATGGTACCAACCAACTTTTGGCAAACAGTCCCGAAGAAACAGAATTTCGAAAAACCGACCCCATTGGATTTGCCCGTTCCAAAGGATACAATGAACCATTGGATCAAATTCTGATCGCAGGGACGATTGCTCCTAACTCACACAATTCGCAACCATGGAAAGTAAAGAAAGATTCAAATTTACAATTTTCTTTGTTTGGTGATTTCTCCCGACAGCTCTTGCCAATAGACCCAAAAAACCGCCAATTCTTCCATTCCCAAGGTTGTTTTTTAGAAATGGCAGACCAAGCCGCTAAGGATCTGGGCTATAAAACAAAGATCACACTCTTTCCTTCTGGAGTTCCCGATGAAAAGACAGGGCTCAAAAAACCAGTTGCAACATTTGCTATCGTTAAAGATCCAAAAATTACAGCAGATCCTTTGTTTGATTATACCAAACATCGGCAAATGAACCGAGCCGAATACCAAGGAAATTGGATCACTGAAGCCGAGGGTGAAGCCATTGCCAAGCTCGCTTCTGTTCAGAACGGTAGATTAATCTTTGTTACGGATTTAGAGAAAATCCAAGCAGTATCTCCTGTATTAGTAGAGGCGTTTGCAACAGAAATCAGAAACAAAGAAAGAAATGAAATCAACCGTCAATACTTTCGGATTTCAAACAAAGAAATTTATGAGAAAGCAGATGGGCTTACTTTGGAGGGAGCTGGGCTTAGCAATCCGCTCCGCTGGTTTGCAAAGAAGTTTTTCTTGGATTTGAGTTATGATGGTTTTCATTCCGAGGCTTCTATCCAGCAATCCATTGAAGTCCTAGAAAAAGGTGTACGTACGGCGAAAGGCTATGTGTTTTTGGTGACGGAAGGAAAAGACGATGAAAAAGAATGGGTCCAAGCTGGAAGTGCCTTTGTTCGCACTTGCCTTGCTCTTGCTGGAAGTGGAATTTCCTTTCATACAATCAACCAAGCGTTTGTGGATTATCCAGAAAGCCTTCCTTACCAACAAAGGATAAAAAGCATTTTGGGTTTAGGGAAGAACCAAGTCATTCAGTTGGGGGGAAGAATCGGACGAAGTGACTATCGTTTTGCGAGCCCTAGGCGAGATTTGGATGCATTTTTGGTATCATAAGAGTTAAAAGGATTGGTTTGCTCCAATGCTAAACCAAAGTAAATGCTTAGGGATTTTTTGAGATTGGTAGCTTTCTTCCAATAGGATTTTCGCCATATTTGATCCATTTGAGGCTTGGATCGAATCATAGACGAGCTCATTGACAAGCCCAAATAACTTAGATGGATCGGCAGTTCTACCATCTCTTTCTGAAAGATTGTGTGCTGTGGGATTGCCTAATGAGTTTGAATAGTAAAAACGACTATTATCGTAGAGGTATAGATCATAGCGATAGACGTGATTTTCTGAAAGGAAGTAGTCTTTATAAACCAATCGAAAACTCGTTGTGATATCGTTTATCCCTGATTTTTGGCTGGCATTGTTGTTTACCCAAATATAACCTATGCTACTTGAAAACTGTAGTTGGAGGCGGTTGTTTTTGAAAAATTCACGTGAGATGGAAAACGTACTTTACTGGTTTCCATAACCTCCTCCAACGTCATACGAAGTCTGAGTAAAGGATTGTATGGTGGGATTTAAGGATTTTTGGAAAAAAGGAAGCTCCCACCAAATGAAAATCTCATTCCAAGCAGAGCGCACATTTCTATCTTTTTTCGAATACCACCAACTACCAATCGTAAAATCACCAAACTTTCCTGCTTCTAATTGGTAGGCTATAGTTGTAAACAGCCCGTCGGTTCTTGCCATCCCATTTTTTTCATTGTAGGTGTTGATTCGGGTTGGATTGACCAAGCATTTATTCAAAGGAGCAGTGGGATTGGTCAAATCGCATTTGTCCCCATAGACGTTATTTGCGGGATCCAAGAAAATGGAATTGCCTTGCGGATCGGGGGATACATTGCCAGATGAAAGGCGATCAAAAAAGCGTTGTCCTTGGACTTCCCTTCCCCCTGGAAAGGATTGGAGTCTTCCATCGGAGTCTCGGTCAGTCCTGCCCTTGAGAGCAATGTTCGCTTCCAGTTCAAAGTAGAAGCCACTGCTGTGTCCCACTCGAGCAACTGGAATGTAAGTGGGGGACTCCGAGATCTCTTTGTAGCTAGCATTGTTTCGTCTCGCTAGGTATTCGCCGCCAAAGGACTGTCCTCTCCAGACCCAATCTGTGGCGATTTCATGGGTCACATCAATTTGAACGGCAGGCTCGTCCTCTTTGTCTTTGGTGGATTCCTGTTTCTCTTTTAACTGGTCGGGCTTCTGATTTCCAGGTTTATAGGTTTGTGTCCAAATAGGCTGAGTTTGAAAAAAAAATAGGAAAAGGAGGAAAAAATAAATACCTGTTAAATTGAAATTAGAAAAGGGCATGATTTGTAAATTACATACCAGATTTTCCGAGGTCTGAATTGTAAAAATAAATTTCTTGTTTGGTTGACAGAAAGTTTCTGATTGATTTAGATATCTCCTTATGAAAATCAAAAATCAACTTCTATTACTCTTAACCCTATCCTTTGCCGTTCTGTCAGCCTCCTGAGCTTCCACAGGTTTCACTTCCGGAACTGGAAATGGTTCGCTCTTTATAAGCGTTACTGAGCCTGTATCGAATTCAGCGGCTTCAACCGGTTCGAAAAAAGGCGAGGCTTGTTCGGTAAACATATTGGGACTTATTTCTATCGGAGACGCATCTATTGTTGCCGCTAGATCCAATGGAAATATCACAAAAGTAGCAACTGTCGACAAGAAATACTTCAATGTATTGCTTTTGTTTGGTCAGTTTTGTAGCGTTGTAACCGGCGAGTAACCGAACCAAATAATAGAGGCAAAGCTACGCGGCTTTGCCTTTCAATTCCCTAGATTGACTAAAATGGTTTTTTTAAACAGGGGATGGGTTTCGCTAAGAAAAAGGGAAAAAACTGGGCAAAAATCACTGCTTGGATTTCCTGGATTCTTCGATACTTATTGTAACTCATTATGTCCGAAAACAATACCCCTAATCCGTCAGGTCTATCCCTCAAAGTAAAATACACGTTTCTGTTTTCTTCTTGGGTATTTTTATCCGCTTTTTCCTTCTATTTGGGAATGAGTTTGATGGGAACGGAAGCCGCAAAGCCCAATGCCAAGCTTACCAAAGAAGCACCTCTCGTAAGCCCAAACGGGCTCGTTCCCCAAAAAGAGAACATACTGCCTAAGTTAGAAGAAAAAACTGCTGATTTGGAATCGAGTCCAGGGCAAAACCTTCCAACAGAGTCTCCTCAAGAAAACCAGGGAAGTATTACGGCAAATCCTGAAAGCTTGGAAGTATTAGAAAACCTTCCTGTAGAAGGCAAAGGGAAATTTAAGGCATCAGCTTGGTCTACTGACTGGTCGGCAATGCAGAAAACTGTCCATCTCTACAACGAGATTCACCCATTCATTTACACAATGAAAGGTGGCTTGTCCAACACAGGAGAGTTGATTTCTTCATGGTCGAGCACCGCAAGAAAAGAAAGAGTAGAGGAACTGCGCAGGCTCAATCCAAACGTAAAAGTAATTCCTACAATTTTTCGCTGGGAAAACCCAAAAGAAAAAATCCAAGAAAACATTGGCATGGGTGGAAGAAACGATATCCGAGACAAACATATTCAGATTATCTTAAATGAAATCCTAACATACAATTACGATGGAATTGACATCGACTATGAAGGGATGACTTGTGATAAAAAAGAAAAATTTGAAGAATTCTTTGCCCTATTGGCAAAGGAAGTTCACAATAAAGGAAAGTTAATCTCTGTCGCAGTGCATCCGAAAACTCCTAGCGATAAGAAAAAAGAAATGCAATGCAAGGGCCTTGCAAAGCCGATCCAAATGGATTTTCGAGAAAACTGGCGAGGACCTACGACTCATGATTATGAGTTTCTCGCAAAACATGCCGACCGTGTTAAGATCATGGCTTACGAACTGCACCCGCGAAAGTACCACAATCCGGGTCCTGGGCCGCAGGCTCCCAATGTCTGGTTAAAAGACATTATCACTTATGCAAAGAAAAGAGTGCCTACTCACAAATTGTTTATGGCGATTCCTACATATGGATATGATTGGGCTTTGAATTGTAAGGCTTCCGCAAAAGCAGTTTATCATTCTGATGCACAGAGAATTCGAGCAGGCGTTCATAAAAAACACCAACCAACAGATATAAACGATATCATCGCCAAAGAGAATAAAGTTGCTTCTTGGCGTAACCTTTCAAAGTTTTCGGATATTCACAAAAACCGAGCCTACGAAGATCCAACTCTTTGGTACACAAGTGGTGGATGCGACAGGGTTGCTTTCTTTATGAACCGCCGTGCCTTTGAAGAAAAGATGAACCTCCTCAGACAATACGACTTAGGTGGATTTTCGTTCTGGCAATTGGTAACTGACAATGACCCAGAAATCAACGACTACTTATCTCTCCTAGTCCAAGGAAAAGTTCCCGCTGTGAAAAAAATCACAGATGATGAACTGAAAAAAGAAGCCTTTGAAAAGCAAAAAGCGGCAGATGCACTTTCTCAATCGAAAGCGTTAGAAGGCAAACCGCTAGAAGCAAAATTGAACAACATTCCTCCTGAAGGAAAATCCAAAGAAGAGTGATTCCTGACCCCCGATTTCTATCTCCAAGCGAAGGCGCTGAGGTTTTAGAAAAAGGGGGAGTTCTAGTTTTCCCCACAGAAACAGTCTATGGGTTGGGAGCGCTTGCTACGGATAGAGTAGCCTTCCAGAGAATCTATCAAATCAAAGGAAGACCGTCAGACAATCCACTGATTCTGCATTATGCGCACCTGGATTCAATTCGAGAAGATACAGTGCTTTCAGATAGGGCAGAATTGGTTTTACGAAAGTTCTCTCCAGGGCCACTCACTCTCATCCTAACTAAGAAAAATAAGGCTTTGCTACCAGAGTCTTTGTCGACTGTCGGTGTTCGCATTCCAAATCATACTGAATGCCAAAAGATGCTTACCCTGCTTGGA